>NZ_WUUU01000228.1 GCF_009831555.1 Halobacterium bonnevillei
CTCGTCGCTGGTGCCGGCGGGAGGTTGAAGTTCACCGCGAGGTGCGCGGGCGGCAGGCCCGAGAGCGACGCGTCGCTGACGCAGATGTGGAAGGCGAACCACGCGGCGCGCTCGATGCCGGAGGTCCCGGAGCACGAACACCGGGTCGGTCGCGAGCGCGACCACGCGGTCCGCGACGTCCACCACGCCGAAGTCCGCGCCGTACGTCGGGCCGAGGCGGACGTCCGCGCGGTCCGCGCCCGTCCGGCCGGCGACGTACTCGTCGAAGAACTGTCGGCTCGCTTTCCCGTCGTCCATAGTCGGCGTTCACGGCCGAGGTTCAACTACTCTTCGAGAGGGGGGCGCGACGCCCTGCGAACGTGTGGCTTAGAAAACAGCTATCGTCGCGGACAGCGTACAGTCACCTGTGATGTTTGCATCAGTCTCTCCCGCCACTGCCGTCTCGTCCGTTCGCCCGTCCGCGCTGCTCGCTCCGCTGGGCGTCTGGGTACTGCTGGCGGTGGTCGCCATCGCCAACGGCGCTTTCCGCGAGATCGTGTTGATTCCGCGCATCGGCGAGTACCCCGGACACGTCGTCAGTACGCTGCTCCTCGTCGGGGCCATCCTCGTCGTGTCCGCGGCGTTCTTCGCGACGACGAGCACCGCCTACGCAACCGCCGAACTCGCCGCCATCGGCGTCGGGTGGACGGTGCTCACTGTCGGCTTCGAGTTCCTCGTCGGCTACGTCGAGGGCACGCCCGTATCGGTCACGCTGGGCCAGTACGACGTCTTCGCCGGCCAGGTCTGGGTGCTCGTGCCGCTGACGCTGCTGGTCGCGCCGCTCGTCTTCGGCCGGTACTTCTCGGCCTGACTGGCGTCCACGCGCTCCCGCGTGCTCGCCGTCGGCATTCTGTCGGACCGCCGGCGTCGCGCGCTGCCGAATGTCAAAGCCCTTTACGTGGGCGCGACCTACCGTGGAGGTAAGAGAACCAATGCAGGGTCAGAACCAACAGCAGGCCTACGACCGCGGGATCACGATCTTCTCCCCGGACGGCCGGCTCTACCAGGTGGAGTACGCGCGCGAAGCAGTCAAACGAGGCACGGCGAGCATCGGCGTCCGCACCGAGGACGGCGTCGTCCTCGTCGTCGACAAACGCACCCGCTCGCCCCTCCTCGAGGGCTCGAGCGTGGAGAAACTCCACAAGGTCGACGACCACGTCGGCGCAGCGAGCGCCGGCCACGTCGCCGACGCACGGAAACTCGTCGACCACGCGCGCCAGCAGGCGCAGGTCGAGCGCGTGCGCTACGACGAACCCATCGGCGTCCGCACGCTCACGAAGGAGGTCACCGACCACATCCAGCAGTACACGCAGGTCGGCGGCGCTCGGCCGTTCGGCGTCGCGCTCCTCATCGCGGGCGTCTCCGACGGCGAAGCCCGCCTCTTCGAGACGGATCCCTCGGGCACGTCCAACGAGTGGAAGGCCGTCGCCATCGGCTCGGACCGCTCGACTATCCAGGAGTTCCTCGAGGACGAGTACGTTGAGGAACTCACGCTGGACGAGGGTGTCGACCTGGCGCTGCGCGCGCTCGACGAAGGCCGGGACGACGACCTCAGCCCCGAGGGCGTCGGCGTCGCCACCGTGGACGCCGAAACCGGCGTGTTCCACGAGTTCGAGACCGACGAGACCGCCGACTACCTCACGGAACTCGAATAACTCCGCGCGGCTGTCCGACTCCGCAACGGGTAGCGCGGTCCGGAAACACGCTGCGGAGTGTACGCTTTTGCGTCGGCACTGCGTAGGCCGCGATGGTTCGACTGTTCGCGACGACTAGTGTTCTACGGCCACCGCTGTGTGCCGTTTCTGACGGACGAAAGAACGGCGACTGCGGCCCTACCCGGCTCTCAGACCGTTCGCCCCGCGTCGGTGGCCGGGGTGGTTGCGACGACCTTGTAGACCGCGTACGCGGCCCAGATGAGCAGTCCGAGCAGGATGATGCCCGATCGTACTTCCAGCGGGATGAGGGCTTCGTGCTCGATCTGGCCTTCGCCGCTCACCGGGTGCGTGCTCCCCAGGAACATCTCCAGCAGCCCGATCACGAAGACACCGAGCACGACGAGTCCGCCGCCACCGTACGCTGCGATCTTGTCAGCAGTATTGAGTTCACTCATGTGTATCACCGGTCACCCGATCAGCCACTGGAGTCTCGCGTTGTCCTTGAAGAGGTCCATCTCCGCGAGGTACGCGTCGACGCCGAGGACGCGTCCGGCCCCGAGCGTCGCGAACATCGCGAAGAGGAGGAGCCCGAGCAACTCGCCCGTCACGAGGCCGTGGGCCCACCCTCCCGTCTCGCCGTTGATGAAGTAGAAGAACGTCATCAGCATCGCCCCGAAGAACGACGCGAGGCGAGTGAGCGCGCCGAGGACGAGTCCGAGACCGATCAGCGTCTGTCCCAGGGGCACCATGATGTTGACGAACGACAGCGCTGCTCCCTCCGAGAACAGCGTCACGACCGGGCCGAGCGTCGTCCCCGCCGCCGCGCCGCCGACGAACCAGCTCGCGTCGAACGGCCACGCCAGGAACTTGTCGAGCCCCGCGTGCAGCATCCACCAGCCCACAGTGACGCGCAGGATTACGAGCCAGTACGCTAGCCACGGTTCCGCGACGGTGAACGACACGTCCCGTCCTAGCAGCCGCGTTTCTACGTTGGTGCCCATTGTTCCAAAAACACCATTTTCATTGGTCGTACTTAATACTATTTCAGGGGGTATTATACCAGACGTTCGAACGTGTTCGCCTGTTTTTACGGCCGAACCGTTCAATACCACCGGCGCAGACGTCGCATACACCGACAGTTCGTTCCGCGAGGGGAACGCCGCACGTGCGACGGGGTCGCGGATCGGTGCGAGGGCAGGGTGTCGGCACGGGTCCCCGCCGCACCAGCCCGTTTCCGCGCTCGCATCGTACTGGCTGGCCCGACGACGTAGTCACAGACTGACGCACGGAAGCCGATTCACGTCGCCGCCGACGAACCTACTCCCGCGGCGTCGGCGTTGCCACCGTGGACGCGACGGCCGGCCGCTCCCCCGGGTTCGAGACCGACGAGACTCCCTACTACCTCGCGGACCTCGAATACCCCGCGAGCGCGCCGACCGCGCCGACCGCGGCTAACGCGACTGCAGTCGCCTCGAAGGTCGCGTGATGTGGCGCACTCACGTTTCTGACGTTGTCCACGCCCGGCAGCAGCCAGTGGTGTCCGACGCCGAACGCGACAGAGACCACCATGAGCGCGACGAACGCCACGCCCGATGCGCGCGGCCGCCGCTGTGCGTACGCCGCGGCGACGAACGGCCCGAGCACGGTGAACGCCACGACGGCCTGCTGCCAGCCGGCGAGGGCGACGTTCGCGGCCTGGTGCGGGACGCCGTGCAGGAGGGCAACCGCCCCGTGGACGGCTGCGACCGCGGTCAGTCGTCGGTCCACGTCCACCCCGCCTCGGTGTGTTCGATTGTCCCGCTCTGCCGCCACGCTTCGACCACCGCGTCGAGCCCCGTTTCGTAGCTCGAATACGTCGGTTCCCAGTCGAACTCGTCCCGGAACTGGTCGCTGTCTGTCACCATCTCCGTGGTGAACAGTCGGACGCCGCTCTTCCCGAGGAACGGCCGCAGCAGCCAGCCCGGGAGCCGGCGTGGCTCGGGGGCGTCAAGTGACGCCGCGAGCGTTCGGAGAACGTCCGCAAACGGCGCCGGTTCGTCGTCGACGACGTGGTACGTCCCGAATTCGAAAATCTCCGGCTAGATGGCAAGACAGACCGAGCGACTGGCGGAGATGAAGGTAGTGCTGGTTCGTTACGGGCGACTCTATCTGACAGCGTTAAATCTCGAAAAGGATCACTGGCCGAA
>NZ_WUUU01000229.1 GCF_009831555.1 Halobacterium bonnevillei
GTCCTCCGCGAGCATGCGCTGGGCGGCCGTGATCTGGTCGTCGGAGACGGCGACCGCGGTGCCGTCCGTGTCGTAGATGCCGGGCAGCGCCTTCGGTGCGTTGACGGGGTTGCCGATGCGGATGGCCGTCGCGAGGGTCTCCACGTCGGCCCAGCGCTCGACGTAGTCGCGGCCCGCCTCGACTGCTTCCACCATCGGCGCCGCCCCCTCGGCCTGCACGCCGGTGAGTTTCGGCATCTCGGCCTCGGTCATCTCGCCGGCGGCGACGAGCTCCCGGAAGCACTTGTACAGCGCGGCCGTGTTCCCGGCGTTCCCCACGGGGAGCACGATGCGGTCTGGCCACTCCCCGGTCGCCTCCCGGGACTGTTCGAGAATCTCGAGGCCGATGGTCTTCTGGCCCTCGAGGCGGAACGGGTTCAGCGAGTTCAGCAGGTACGCCTCGCCTCGGTCGGCGAGTTCGGCGACGACGTCGAGGCAGTCGTCGAAGTTGCCGTCCACCTCGCAGATGCGCGCGCCGTGCAGCGCCGCCTGTGCGACCTTCCCGGCGGCCACCTTCCCCGCGGGCAGCAGGACGAGCACCGGCGTGTTCGCCCGAGCGCCGTACGCCGCCAGCGCCGCGCTCGTGTTCCCCGTCGAGGCGCACGCCAGGCGGTCGACCCCGAGGCGGTCCGCGACGCGCACGCCGACGGTCATCCCGCGGTCCTTGAAACTCCCCGTCGGGTTCGCGCCCTCGTTTTTCACGCGGAGGTCGGCGACGCCCGCTTCGCCCTCGATGTCGGGGACCTCGTACAGCGGGGTGTTCCCCTCGCGGATGGAGACGCCCTCCTCGAACGGGAGCGCCGCCGCGTACCGCCAGACGCCCGCGCCGTCGAACTCGTCGAACGTCGGGTAGTCGGCGTACCGCGCCTCCAGCAGGCCGCCGCAGTCCGGGCACTCGTACACCACGTCGTCGAACGGTGCGATCGTCGCACCGCACTCCACGCACGCCAGCCAGACGCCGTCGTCGGCAGCGTCCGGGGTGGGGCCGCCCAGCGAGAGGTCAGTCATAGTCACGTCTCCGTGGCGGACACACAAATACCGGGCGGGTGCTGCGGGATTTGCCGGCCGCGGTCGGACCCGCGTCGCGGCCACGGCGCTGGGCTGGGCGACGCGACAGAACTCCGTCCGAAGCCTGCTGCTGGATACTGACGGACGCGCTCTCGGTTCGCGACGCGAAACGCGGGTGGGTGGTTCGTTACTCCGCCATCGTCGGGGACTGCACTGGAACGGGCTTGCCCGCGAGGGCACGCAGGCGCCGGAGGCCGCTCGTCGCGGCCACGGTGACCACGACGGTGGCGGCGGTCGTGGGGGCGGCGACGGCGGCAACGGCAGCGAGCACGGCGACCGAGGACAGCACCGCCACAGCGACAACCGCCTCGAAGTCGACCGCGGCGAGCGGGTGGTGTGATTGGTGGCTCCGCATACACGGAGACAGGACCGCATCCGCCTTAATGATAACCAGAATGATATTTCTGTACGCGAGTTTGCTGAAACTCTCTTCTGTTCGCTCGGGCCCCGGATGCGCACGGCAGCCTCGCGACGGCGTCCGCCCCTCAGTAGGCGTAGCTCTCCTCGGCGACAGTGAGGCGGCCGTCGTCGGTCCGCGCCAGGGGCGCGTACCTGTCCTCGCCGACGCCCGACAGGTAGGCCGCGAAGTCGCTGCGGAAGCCCATCGGCGGGTCGTCCCAGAGGTCCAAAGCGTACTCGATTAGTTCCGCTGCGGACGCCGTCTCCCGGTCGGCGTCGTGCGTGACGCCGTAGAACGATGACGCGGCCAGCTCCCGCATGAGCACTTCGTCCTGCCAGCAGAACATGCACGGCTGGTCCGCGGGCAGGAACTGGACGCCGCGCTCGCGGTGGTCGTCGCACTCGACGCGACGCAGGTCGCCGATGGACCGCATCTCGACGTCGAACCCGTCCGCCCGCAGGTCGACGACGAAGTAGCCGCCGAAGCGCTTGCCCGCTTCGCCGCGTTCGGTCGCCTGCAGGAACGCCGCGTTCAATCGGCGGCCGTGGCGGCGGCCGAGGTGAGTGTTCCCGCAGAAGTGCGCGCGGCCGTCGAAGCTGTCAGCCAATCGCCACCGCTCCATGTGCGTGACCAGCACCACGTCGTCGTCGACGTGGTCGAGGGAGTTCGTGAACCGCTGACCGCCCACCGTCACCGTGTCGTCGTCGGGGATCTCGGTGCCGACGTCGAGGTCGTACTCGAGGTCGCCGAAGTAGTCCTGGTTGCCGTACACCCACAGGAGGCCGTGGGCGGCCCGGTCGTCGAGTTCCGCGAGGTGGGGTTCGACGTCGCGCAACTGTTCGGCGCCGACCGCGCGGTCGCGGCGCATCGCCCGCGTGAAGTCGCCGACGTGCACCGCCGCGTCGAAGGATTCGCCGGCGGTGTCGTCGAGCACGCGCCGCAGCGACTCCGTGTCGCCGTGGTTGTCGCCCATCACGAGCAGGCGCTGGCTCATGCCCGACGCTCCGTGGAACGTTCAGTTAGCTGTTACGAATGCCGGGACGGTCGGCGTCCGCCGTCAACTGAGCCGCACCGGTCCCGACCGTTCGTCGGCCGACTCGTCGAACACGCGCGCGAACACGGGGACGTAACACAGCCACGCGAGGAGGTACGCCACCCCGAACACAGCGCTGCGTGTGTCGAGAGCGGCGAACGCTCCGTCGACGGCGCCGACGACACTCACGAGGATTCCGAGGACCACCAGCGACGGGCGGCCGAGCCAGTCGTAGACAACGCCGACCAGCGACCCGACCACGTACGCGAGCGTGTACCGCGCCGCGGCCGTGAGCGCGACGTTCCCCCAGAACACGGCCGCGAGCGGGACCGCGTCGGCGCCGACGAACCCGAGCAGGACCGTCATCTGCTCGTAGTACGTGTCTTGCACGCCCAGCAGGGCGGCGACGGAGAGCGCCGCCGTCGCCACTCCCACCACGCGACCCGCTTTCACGCCCGCTCTCGCGGGGTCGTTGCGTTCGACCATGACTGGCTGCCGCGCTGTCCGAACCGGCTCGCGGGCCGGCGTGCCGCCGGCTCAGTCGAGTTTCACGGCCGTCCCGTACGCGATGACCTCGGAGCCGCCGCTCGCAATCTGGGACGTCTCCAGGCGGACGTTCACGACGGCGTCGGCGTCCATCGACCGGGCGTCCTCGGCCATCCGTTCCATGGCCTCGTCGCGGGCGTCCGTGAGGAGTTCGGAGTACGCCTTCAGCTCGCCGCCGGTGATGTTCCGGATGCTCTGCGTGATGTCTCGGCCGACGTTGCGCGCCTTCACCGTGTTGCCGCGTGCGATGCCGAGCGACTCTCGCGTCTCGCGACCGGGGACTGTCTCAGTGGTGACGAACTCCATGCGGGGGTGTCGGACGTGGAGTGCGATAAAACGGTGTCCCCGGTTTCACAGCGTGAACCTGCGTCAACACGCGCCTGCGACCCCGCCCTGGTCACCGGCTGCGTCCGACGGCTACCCGAGCAGTTCCACGAGCAGGGCTTTCTGGGCGTGCAGGCGGTTCTCCGCCTGCTGCCAGACGACGGACTGCGGGCCGTCGATGACGCCCGCCGCGACCTCCTCGCCGCGGTTCGCGGGCAGACAGTGGATGAAGGCGGCGTCCCCCAGCAGCGAATCGTCGACCTGGAACCCCTCGAAGGCCGCGAGGCGCTGGTCGCGTTCGGCCTCCTGGCCCATGCTCACCCAGACGTCGGTGGAGACCTCGGGGTCGAGGCCGCTCATCTCCGAGACGTTCGAGGACGCCCGGACGCCAATGAGGACGTCCGTTTCCTCGACCAGCGCGAGCGCGTGCTCGGCCATCTGGATGTCGTCGACGTCGACGGCCTC
>NZ_WUUU01000230.1 GCF_009831555.1 Halobacterium bonnevillei
GAACGGCGCGAACGACCGGTCGGCGACGAACCCCTCGACCCGGGCGCGGTGCTGGCGGTTCGAGCAGAACTGGACGACGAGGCGCCGGTCTGGGTGGCGGACCTCGCCGTCGTCACGCAAGACGGCGTCGAGCGCGTCGGCGACTTCCCGCGGTCGGTGCTGCCCGAATCCGACTACTGATTCTCGTCGTCGGGTTCTTCGACGACGGCGTCGGTGACGCGCTGCGCGGCGAGAATGGGGACGTCGGTCGGCAGGGTCAGGTAGCGCTCGAACGCGAGGATGCCGGCGGCGAACCCGAGGAACACCCACCCAGTGGGGTCGCCGGCCGCAATCGTCTCGATGCCGAAGAGCGCGGCGGGCGCGGCGAACGCCACGGCGACCGCCAGCGAGACGACGTCCAGTAGCTTCACACCCCTAGTCGGTGCTCAGTGTGGAAAAACTTCACCACGTCCGGCAGGGGAGGAGGTCGGCGGCCCGGACGACGCCGGTGTCGCCGTCCTCGCTGCGCACGACGACGCGCAGGTCCTCCCCGTAGTCGACGACGAGCTCCCTGCAGGCGCCACACGGCGGGACGACGCGGTAGTCGGCGTCGTTTCCGCGGGGGTGTTCGACTGCGACGATGCGCTCGAACTCGTGGTCGCCGGCGGCGACGGCGGCGCCGAGCGCGCCGGGTTCCGCGCAGTTCGACGCCCGCCCGACGCTCGCCGGGAGGCTCGCGGCGGTGTAGACGTCGCCGCTGGTCGTCTCCACGGCCGCGGTGACGATGTGCGCGGCGTGTTCGAAGCGGCCGTTCTCGGGCGGCGAAAACGCGTCCTCGGCGGCAGCGGCAGCCTGGTCGACGAGTCGTTCGTCGGCGGGAGTGAGCGGGGCGAGGTCCACGTCCCTGACTTCTCGGCGCGGTACAAGTGTCTTCGGCCGCATTCCGCAACACTTTCGTTACGGATGACGAATTTGGATGCGTGTTCACCGGAATTGTCGAGGAGACGGGTACCGTCGAGCGCGTCGTGGACGAACCCGACGGCCGGCGACTCCGCATCGCCACGGACGAGCTGAGCGGTTTCAGTCACGGCGAGAGCATCAGCGTCAGCGGCGTCTGCCTCACCGTCGAGGAGCACGCGGAGGGCGAGGAGTCAGCGTCGTCGCGTAGCGACCGGTCGTCTGGCGGAGCGTGGTTCACGGCGTTCACGGCCACGGAGACCCTCCAGAAGACGACGCTGGACGCCGTCAGCGAGGGCGACGTCGTCAACCTCGAGCGCGCGCTCCCCGCGGACGGCCGCCTCGACGGCCACATCGTCCAGGGGCACGTCGACACCACCACCGACGTCGTCGCCGTCGAGCAGGTGGGCGAGGACTGGACGTTCACGTTCGCGCTGCCGGACGGCCACGAGCAGTACGTCGCCCAGAAGGGCTCCATCACGCTCGACGGCATCAGCCTCACCGTCGCCGACGTGGATGACGATGCCGGCACCTTCTCGGTGGCTATCGTGCCGACCACGTACGACCGAACGACGCTGTCCGAGCGCGAGCCCGGCGACAGCGTCAACGTCGAAGTCGACGTCGTCGCGAAGTACGTCGAACGCCTCGACGCCTACTGACCGTCGCTCTCGCGGCGCTGTTCGTCGCCAGCGTCGACGCCAGTCGCTGAGTCCTCGACGACACCGCCCCCCTCTGGCGCTTCGCCGTCCACGAATTCGGGGCCGTCCTCACCGTCGACGTTGATTCCGCCTTCGACGTCGTCTCCGCCCTCGGTCTTCTCCCCCTCTTCGCCATCTCCGTTGTCCCCGGCAGCGGGGGCGTCGTGGACCCGGGCCGCGCCGGACGCCTCGTAGGCCGCACGGTACCGCGTCAGCTTCCGGTAGAGGACGTAGAACAGGCCGCCGTCGTAGACGACGACGAATCCGATGAACGCGAGTCCGGCGGAGACGCCGAGGGGGTCCGTGAAGATGGTGAGGTTCGTCACGACGGTGTTGTAGACGGCGTGGAGCACGGAGGCGACGACCAGCCCCTTCACGACGATGGGGCCGGCGTCCTCGGGGTTGAACTTCGCGAGCCCCAGGTAGTAGCCGGCGAACGCCGAGTAGATGACGTGGCCTGGGCCGGCGAGCGTGCGCACCGCCGCGGTCTGGAGGCCGATCTCGGCGGCCGACACGGGCCCCGCGACCTGCGACGCGAGAACGACCTCGCGGGCGATGTAGATCGCGTTCTCGATGGTCGCGAACCCCAGGCCGGCGACCGCGCCGTACACCGCGCCGTCGACGACGGCGTCGAAGCGCTCGCTCCGGAACGCGTACAGCCTGACCGCCAGCCACTTCACGACCTCCTCGACGGGACCGACCACGAGGAAGTAGTACAGCGCGGGCGCGAGCAGGAGCAGCCACAGCGGCGACTGCTCGCTCAGCGACCCGAAGAACACTCCGGAGACCGCGCTGTTCAGCACCGCGGCGAACCCCGCGAACAGGAACCCGAACGAGAACGTCACGACGAGCAACTCCAGCGGTTCGCGCCTGGTGACGTCCGCTTTCCAGACGAGGCCCGCCATCGCCAGCGCCGGCACGACGGACAGCAGGACGTACACGCCGACGACCGGCCGGTCGACGAACACGAGGCCGAGCGCGGCCGCGAACTGCGCGACGACGATGAGCACGGCGAGCGCGACGACTGACGCTCGCGCCGTCGTGACGATGCCGCCGTACAGCCACGCGGCGAACCGGTCGAGCGTCGTCCGGGGCTCCCACGTCGCCACGTCGTAGAGGTCCGCGTCGTCGCTGCTCGCGCGCTGTACCGGATCCTCGTCTGGCGCCATTGCGCGTTCTTTCAGCACCCGGTCCCTTCAGTGTGTTCGCGGCGTCCAGCTGTCCTTATATGACACTAATTACCTAAAGGGGTACGCTTAACTCCGTTTCCGGGCTCTCCGTCCACAATGCCATACAGTCCGAGCCGCGGCCTGCTGTACTCATCGCCACCGCCACACGAATCGAATCGACGAACAGCGACCGACGCCAACGAGGCGGACGAAGCCGACGCGGACGCAACGCGAGCAGACGGACCGACGACCGGCGTGACCCCGACGCCGGCGGACGACTGAAGTCACCCGCCTCCACCCCGCGCTTTCTTCGCGGCGACGTACCGACGTACGACCCAGCCGTAGCGACCGCCGAGAGCCACCTATGTCGTCCGAGGACCGGCGAGGCGGCAACGCTCAAAACCCCGCGTCACCAAGGACGAGCATGCTCTTCGACCAGCGGGCCCGGGCGGCACTCCGGGACGCCGGCCTCTCACAGGCGGACATCGACGAGGTCGAACAGACAGTCACCGAACAGGCCCAGGCGGACGCTCGCCGCGTCGAGGCGTTCTTCGACGGCCTCGACACCGTCTACTCGGACATGGACCGGACGCACTCCGTCGCCGAGTTCCCGGAACACGACCTCGAGTACGTTGACCTGTTCACGCACAGCCAGGACGTCCGCGGGTTCGTGCGCTTCGAAACCTGGGGCGCGTACGTCGACGGCGCGCGAGTGCTGCGCTCAGAGAGCGCCCACCCCCTCGTCGTGGAACTGTCGCTCGGGCCGACCGTCCACGACCGCGTGCGGTTCGCCGCCGAACGGAGCCTGCTCGAATGACCCGGGTGCGCGTCCGCGGCATCTACAGCACCGCGCTCACGCGGCAGTTGCTCGACGAGGGCTTCGACGTCGTCGACGCCTCGCCGCCGATCCGGGAGCGCTTCGACGCCGACTTCGAGACGCGCCGGTCGACGTCGAC
>NZ_WUUU01000231.1 GCF_009831555.1 Halobacterium bonnevillei
CGGGTCGTCGGGCGCCTTCGCGACCTTGGCGTACCCCCCCGAACAGTTCGTCGGCGCCCTGCCCGAGCGCGAGCCGGTCGAACCCGTCGCGCGCGGCGCGCTGCGCGACCAGATACAGCGGGAGCGCGATCTGGACGTCCATCGCGTTCGTGCGGCCGATCGCCCGCGCTACTTCGGGGACCGCTTCCTCGATTTCGTCCAGCGTCACGTCGTGGACGCGGAGGTCGTCGGTTCTGCCCATCGCTGCGGCGGACTCGCGCGCGGCGTCGATGTCCGCGCAGTCCCCGTAGCCGACCGCGTACAGCGGTGCGTCGAGTTCGGTGGCCACCAGCGCGGAGTCGAGGCCGCCGGAGAACGCGACTGCGAGGTCGTCGTCGTCGACTGCCAGTGCCGCGTCGAGTGCACCACGGACGCGTTCCACGGGCCGTTCGGCGTCGACCGGCGGGTCGGGAAGCCGCCAGGCTCGACGCGCCTCGCCGTCGGAGCGAACGTGGCCCGCGTCCAGAAGCGTCGGGTCCGAGAGGACACCAGGGTCGCGACTCCAGCCGCCGTCGTCGTCGTAACAGAGTTCGCGACCCAGTACGTCCCGGACCAGGCTGCCGTCCGGCAGTTCGCCCGCGAACCCGTACGTCCCAGGCAGGGGGTCGTCGTTGTCGAGTGCGTCCCGGACGGTCGCTTCGGACGCGCCGTACATCGCTCAGAGGAACTCCGCGAGCCGGTTCTTCACGCGGCGTTTCGCGCCGCCGGCGGCCTGCCGGAAGCTGATGTGCCACGGCGTGCGTTTGCCTTCCACGCTCGTCCGACCGTCCCGGATCGCGTCCAGAATCCCGTCGAGCGAGCGTTCCTCCGCGCCCACCCGCGTGACTGCCTGCCCCACCATCTCCGCGATGTGGGCGTCGCTCCCGGCGGTCATCGGGAGGTCGTGGGTTCGCGCGAACCGCTCGGCCTGTCGGTTCGCACGCCCGGTCAACAGCCGCGAGTTGTACACTTCGATGGCGTCGGCCGAGGCCAGTTCCTCCTGGGAGATGTTCGGCGCGACGCCGCTGCGAGAGGACTGGAACGGGTGGGGGACGATGGCGAGGCCGCCCCGCGACCGGATCTCCTCGAGAGTCTCCACGAACGGCCGCCCCGAGGGCACGGCCTCTTCGACGCCGATGGCGAGGACGTGGCCGTCGGCGCTCGTCACCTCCATGCCCGGGATGCCGATGAGGTCGTAGTCGGCGGCGAGTTCGGCGGCCTCGAGGCTCGCGTCGATCTCGTCGTGGTCCGTGACCGCGAGCGCGTCGAGCCCCACCGCCTGTGCCTGCTCGAGCAGCATCTCGACGGGGTCGCGGCCGTCGTAGGACAGCGCGGAGTGTGCGTGGAGTTCGACGGAAAGCACGCCTGGCAGTTACGCGGGGCCCGGCAAAAGCGCCCCGGTACGGCCGCGACCGGTCCAGGTCAGCGCCGCGCAGCGGCCAACGCCGCGCCCAGGATCGCTGCGACCGCCACGCCGACGCCGAAGCCGGGGGAGTCGCCGTTGGACGAATCCTCGGTCGTCGCCGCGACTGTCGTCGACCTCTGCGAGGCCGTGGTGCTCGGGCCCTCAGTCGTCTGTTGTGCCGTCGTGGCCGCTTCGTCCGTCGTCGCGGACTCGCTGGCTTCGTTGACCGTGAGGCGACTCACGTCGGATACCTGGTCGCCGTCGCCGCTCACGGTGAGCCGGTACGCGCCAGATGCCAGCGGCGGGTCGTGCAGTTCGTACTCCGAGACGTCCTCGACACTGTCCTGCCCGACAGCGGCGACCGTCGGCGTGTCGGTTCCGGCGTTCGGAACGTGGAACTCCACGGCGACCGCGCCGTCGTCGTCGTTGTCCACGAGCGTCGCGTTCAGGACGTATCCGCTACTCTTGCTGCCGACCTGGAGGCGCACAGACTCGCTGTCGTTCGTGTCGACTGCGATGACCGCCGTCCCGTCCTGGGTCGTCTCGTAGGGGCTGTTCTGGAACGCTGCGCCAGCGGTCGCGGCACTCCCGCCGATACTGGCGAGCGCGACGACTGCGATTATCGCCAGCACAACACGTCTAGTACTCGTCATTCCGGACGGACGTATCAGCCGGGGAGTACTAAACCCGCGTCTGGCTGAAAACGCGGCTTTACCCACGTACGTGCACATAGAAACGACTAAACGCCAACAGAGACGACACGAAGGTGAATGCCACTCGCCGACTCGGACCGACGCCTCGTCGAAGCGGAGCTCGGCCGCGACCCGACGCGGGCGGAGGCCGCCCTGTTCGAGAACCTCTGGAGCGAACACTGCGCGTACCGTTCCTCGCGCCCGCTGCTGTCGGCGTTCACGACCGACAGCGAGGACGTCGTCGTCGGGCCGGGCGACGACGCCGCCGTCGTCTCCGTTCCGGGCGCCGCAGACGCTGACGGCGACGACCTCTACCTCACGTTCGGCGTCGAGAGCCACAACCACCCGTCGTACGTCGACCCCTACGACGGCGCCGCGACGGGCGTCGGCGGCATCGTCCGCGACACGCTGTCGATGGGCGCCTACCCCATCGCGCTCGCGGACAGCCTCTACTTCGGCGCCCTGGACAGAGAGCACTCCCGGTACCTGCTCGACGGCGTCGTCGAGGGGATCAGCGACTACGGGAACGCCATCGGCGTCCCGACGGTCACGGGCAGCACGCAGTTCCACGAGGACTACGAGGGCAACCCGCTGGTGAACGTCGCCTGCGTCGGCCTGCTCAACGAGGACCGCCTCGTCACGGCCGCAGCGAAAGAACCCGGGAACAAACTCGTCCTCGTCGGGAACGCCACGGGCCGCGACGGCCTCGGCGGCGCGAGCTTCGCCAGCGAGGACCTCGCGGAGGACGCCGAAACCGAGGACCGCCCCGCGGTCCAGGTGGGCGACCCCTACACGGAGAAACTCCTCATCGAGGCGAACGAAGCCCTCCTCGACGAGGCCCTCGTCGCCGCCGCCCGCGACCTGGGCGCGGCCGGCCTCGGTGGCGCGTCCTCGGAGATGGTCGCGCAGGGCGACCTCGGCGCTCGCATCGACCTCGCGGACGTCCACCAGCGCGAACCCAACATGAACGCCCTGGAGATCCTGCTGGCGGAGTCCCAGGAGCGCATGTGCTACGAAGTCGAACCCGGCGACGTCGAGCGCGTCCAGGAGATCGCCGACCGCTTCGACCTCGGCTGTTCGGTCATCGGCGAGGTCACCGACGGCAACTACGTCTGCGAGTTCGAGGGTGACGTCGTGGTCGACGCGCCCGCGCAGTTCCTCGCGGACGGCGCGCCCATGAACGACCTCGAGCGCGTCGAACCCACCGAACCCGAGACGGACCTGCCGGACGTCACGCTCGACGCGGCCCTGGACGCGGTGCTGTCGAGTCCGAACACGGCGAGCAAGCGGTGGGTCTACCGCCAGTACGACCACGAGGTCGGGAACCGGACGCTGCGACGCCCCGGCGGGGACGGCGCGCTGCTCGCGCTGCACGAAGTCAGCGAGGCGCCCCCCGCTTCGGACCGGGCGAACGGCGACAGCGGCGAAACCGGCGGCTCCGAGACGGCGGTTGCGCTGTCGGCGGGCGCGAACCCGAACTGGACGGACGCCGACCCCTACGAGGGCGCGTACGCGACTGCCGTCGAGAACGCGACGAACCTGGCTGCCGTGGGCGCCGAGCCGCTCGCCGCTGTCGACTGTCTGAACGGCGGG
>NZ_WUUU01000232.1 GCF_009831555.1 Halobacterium bonnevillei
CGTCTGCCACGTCGGTCAGGCCTCGCGGAGCGCGAGCACGCTGTCCAGTGCCGCCAGCAGGTCCTCGCGGAACTGCGCGCGGAGGCAGGCCGCCACTTCGTCGTTGCGCGAGCGCGCCGTGTGCATCTTCCCGCCGACGCGGCCGACGCGGTCCACGACCGCCGTCTCGATGGCCTCGTGGACGTCCTCGCCGTCCGGGAGCGAGTCGAACCCCGCGTCCGCCACGCTGTCGAGCGCGTCCAGGATGGTCGCGGCCTCGTCGTCGGCGATGATCCCCTGTTCGGCGAGCATCACGACGTGCGCGCGGTCGACAGCGAGGTCCGCCTCGAAGATGCGGTCGTCGGCGTCCATCGAGGAGAGGAACGACCGCGCGGGGCCGCCGCTGAAGCGGTCGCGGCGAACCACCGTGCCGTCGCCCTCTCCGTCGCTCATTCGTCGGTCGCCTCCTGGTCGGCCTCGTCGGTGCTCGCCTCGCTACTGCCGGCGGCGCTCCCGTCGGCGGCGAGCTCCGGCTTCGACGCGTTCGCGAGCCGCGACTGGAAGCCGTGGTACTTCGCGACGCCGGTCGCGTCGGCCTGCTCGATGCCGTTTACGGTCTCCGTGTCGAAGGAGGCGGCGTCCGCCGAGTACACCGCGTACTCGCTCTCGCGGCCGACCGGGCGCGCCTGCCCGCCCTCGAACTTGACGGTGACCGTGCCCGTGACCGTCTGCTGGGTCTGCGCGAAGTAGCCGTCCAGCGCGGCGACCAGCGGGTGGTCGACGAGCCCCTCGTAGGCCTTCTCGGCCCACTGCTGGCTGACGTGCTGGCTGAACTCGCGCTCGTCTTTCGTCAGGACGAGCTGTTCGAGCGCCTCGTGCGCGGTGAGCAGCGTCGTCGCCGCCGGGTGCTCGTAGTTCTCGCGGACCTTCAGCCCGAGCATGCGGTCCTCCATCATGTCCGTGCGGCCGACCCCGTAGCCGCCCGCGAGGTCGTTCAGGTACTCGATGAGCGGCACCGGCGCCATCTCGTTGCCGTCCACCGCCACCGGGACGCCGCCCTCGAACGCGATTTCGACGGTCTCGGTCTCGCTACCCGGCGCGTCCGTCCAGTCGTAGATGTCCTCCGGCGGCTCGTAGCCCGGGTCCTCGAGCTTGCTGCCCTCGACGCTCCGGCTCCAGAGGTTCGTGTCGATGCTCCACGCGCCCTCGTTGCCCGACTCCACGGGCAGCCCCTTCTCGTCGGCGTACTCGATCTCCCACTCGCGGGTGAGGCCGAGTTCGCGCACCGGCGCGATGACCTCGAGGTCGCTGGCGCGCCACACCGCCTCGAAGCGCAACTGGTCGTTGCCCTTCCCGGTGCAGCCGTGCGCGACGGCCGCGCAGTCGTGCTCCTCGGCGACCTCCAGGATGGCTTCCGCGATGACGGGGCGCGCGAGCGCGGTCCCCAGCGGGTAGCCCTGGTAGGTGGCGTTCGCCTGGACGGCGTCGAAGCAGAGGTCCGCGAACTCCGCTTTCGCGTCCACGACGTAGTGCTCGACGCCGAGCGCATCGGCCGTCTCGTGGGCCTCCGCGAACTCCGAATCGGGCTGTCCGACGTCGACGGTGACGCCGATGACGTCGTCGTAGCCGTACTCCTCTTTCAGCAGCGGTACGCAAACTGTCGTGTCGAGCCCGCCCGAGAAGGCGAGCGCGACGGTTCCTCCTGTCATGTACTGTGGTATCTGTGTGCCGCGACGTTCGAAGACTGGTGCAACCGACCGGAATCGAGGGGAGTAACTAGTATGGGGTCAATGGGACCCCGGTCGTCGCGGCACGCGACGGGAGCCGGCGCCGCGGCTCGCGAGGAGCGAGCGCGCGGTGTGGGCCGGCGACTGCATGTTACCCCATCAAACTGCCTCCGACGCTATAAGCATTGCTGCCAGGCCGGGCATTTGCCGCGGTCCTGCGGCTCTCACACGGGAACCACTGGCGTGGGTCACCGTGGCACGGGGGGCCTGAACGCTTTTGTCAGTGCTCCGAGAACGTCCGTCCATGACACGCGCTCGCGGCAAACTCGACGTCGAGGACCTGCTGAAGATCGTCCTCGTGCTGGTCGTCGTCTGGCTCGTGGTCGAGATCGTCAGCGAGATCCTCGGCGTCCTCGGCGGCCTCCTGAGCCTCGCGCCGTCGGTCATCGGCGCGGCCATCCTCGTGTTGCTCGTGCTCTGGCTCCTGGACCGCATCTAACGTCAGCGCTTTCAGCGTCGAGGCCCCACTACCAGGTGTGTACAGCGTCAACGCTCCGGTGCCGGGCGCGGTCAACGACGTGGCCGCGGACCTCCGGCCGGCGCTCACCGGGTTCGCTCGCGTGCGCGAGCGACGCGAGCAGACCCTCCTCCTGAAACGCGTCCCCGCCGACGACCGGAAGGAACTCCGGACGGCGTGGGAGACCGCTCAGGACGCGCTCGCCGGCGCGCCGGCCGTCGAAGCCCGCGTCTCCGAAGTCGACACCTTCGAGAACCCGCCAAACGGCTCCAGCCCCGTCGTCTACCTCGCCGTCGAAAGCCCCGGCATCCACCTCCTCCACGAGCGCCTCTGCGAGGTGTTCGACCCGGTGCCCGTGATGGAGGGCGGCGACGACTACGACCCGCACGTCACGCTCGCGCGCGACGCTGACGGCTTTCGGGGCCGACGCGCCGTCGAAAACGTCGTCGGCCGACAGGTCGGCCCCGTCACGTGGACCATCGACGAACTCTACCTCTACGACGCCGAACACGGCGAGCGCGTCGACACCATCTCGCTGCCCGCGTAGGCCGACTGTGGCCCCTATCGTCCGTCCCGCATCGGCTGACCGCCGCCGAGCCGGCAGCTGGAACTGACCGCTGGCAGTGTCGCGGACCCAAACGATGAAGGGTAATATAGCCAATACGTAGTGTGGGTACTGTGCACAGTCCGCTTGTCCGTCCGCGGAGGTGGCGCGAATCGTGAGGGGCACGCCCGAGGACCCGCGGTGCCCGGAGTGCGGCGGCAAGATCGGGCAGACCGCCACGTTCTGCATGCACTGTTCGGCGGACCTCACCGAGGAGCGGAACGCACACGACGCTGACGACGACGGCGTGTGGGACCAGGCCGAAGCCGGGCAGCCGTCGCCGCAGCCGACCGCTACCAGCGACAGTCCAGGCAGTCGACTCGACGTCCGGGACGCCATCGACTTCGAGACCCTCCTCGCGCCCGACGGCCTGGTCGACGACTCGCTGACGGTCGTCGTCGGCATCGCAGGCGGCCTCGTCGTCGGCGCCATCGGGACGTTCGTGCTCGCGATGATCACCGGGAGCGGCTGGGCGCTGGCCGCCGGCGTGCTCGCCTGGCTGGCCGCGACCGCCGTGCTCGCCCGCCAGCGCACCGTCCAGGGCGCCATCGCCTACACCGGCTACGCCGTCGCCGCCGTCCTGTTGCTCGTGCCGTTCGTCGCACTCAGCCCCGCGGTGAGCGTCGACGGCGGCATCGGGGAACGCGGCGGACTCTTCCTCGCGTTCCTGGTGTTCGTCGCGGTTCCCGCTGCCGTGGCGGCTGGCCTCGGGTGGATCGCGGCGCAGTTCCGCCCCGAGCCGGGAACCGGGTCAACCCAGGAGGCCGAATAACTCGAACCGCCCTCGCTCAAGCCACAAGCGGGCCCGAGCGGGCCTGCCGGGAGTGGGGCTGCCGCTGACCCGCCAG
>NZ_WUUU01000233.1 GCF_009831555.1 Halobacterium bonnevillei
CCGGTCCCCGGGCCCTCCAGGCAGCCAGCGAGTGCGGCCGCGCTGCTCGCGGCGGCCGCGGCCAGGAACTGTCGACGGGACTGTTGCATGCTACCACGTAACGCCTCGGAGACCAAGTATTCCCGAGTGAGCCGCTGGTAACCCGGTACCGGCGGCCTGACCCGTTCGGTGGTTGGAGGCCGCTGGCGTTGCGCTGTGTCACTCCCGTGCTACTCGAGTCGAGAGCGAGCGATGCGCTCGGCAGTGTCGCGGTTCGCCGGGGCCGTCTCGGTGACGCGGACCTCGGAAACCCACTTCACGCTCTCCCAGCAGTCCGCGTCGCCGGTTGGGACGAGTCTTGCCGGGCCGCCGTGCTCGACCGGGAGCGGGTCGCCGTCGAGTTCGACGGCGAGCACCGCGTCACCGAGACGTTTCAGCGGGAACGAGCTCGCGTACTCGCCGTCCATCGCGGCGACGAGTGCGTGACTGCTGTCCGCGGCGGGGTCGGCTTCGGCGAGCACGTCGCCGACGCGAACGCCGCGCCACGTCAGGTCGGCCGCGACCCAGCCGTCGACGCACTCGAAGTCCTCGGTGAACGTCTCGGTATCGAAGGACGCGAGGTCGCTGCGGGAGAGCGCGAGGTCGCGAGCTACTGCGCCCGTCACGTCGAGGCGCCACTCGTCGGTGTCGACCTCCGCCGGTACGTCGTGGACCTGGAGGTCTGTCATGGGTGACTGGTCATGGCGCCGTACTCTCACAGGGGCAGTCGTCGGCGTACTCTCCGGGGCTCTGCCAGCACTGTTCGGCCGGGAAGTCGACGAGCCGGCGGAGTGCCTCGACGCCGTCCTCCGAGAGCGCGTACCCGAACCGGTAGCCGTCGCCGGCGCCGTACTCGACGCCGAGTTCCGTCGCGAAGAACGCGCGGACCACGCACTGGCGCCGAGCCAGCTCCCGGGCAATTTGGGTCCCCCGGTCGGTCAACACCACGCCCGCGCCCTTTTCGTAGTCGACGAGCGCGTCCGCGGCGAGGCGCTCGAACGCCTCTGTCACAGTCGCCGGCGTGACCCCGACGCGGTCGCTGACAGCGCCGGTGGACGCGAACCCCGCTCTCAGTCGCCGAGCCAGTGGATCGCGGTGAGGTATCGGCCGGGCGCGCTGCTCGACGCAGTCGTCGGGGGCGCGTGCACCCGGAGCGTGTCGTCGTCGGCGTCCCGGCAGCCATTGCCAGTCGCTACCACGCGAAGCCGGGAAAGCGCCGTCCCGAACCTGTTCGCCGGGGCCGCCAGAACGGCGACGCGCGTTCGAGTCGGTCGTCAGTCTCCGAGCGCCCGGAGCGCGTCACCCGCTCGGGTTGTAGACGCTGTGGTCCTCGGGGCCGTCCGCGGTGACCACCGCGAGCGCGCCCTTGCGGGCGACCCGCGAGAGCGCGTGGTCGACGAGCTTGAAGCCCCCGGGCACGGGGAACGACATCGTTGCGACACACGCGCTCCCCGGTAGCACGGGCGTCGTCTGCACGTAGCGACCGGGCTCGCTGGCGAGCGCCCCCTGCTCCCAGACCTCGTCCCACACGCTCCCGATGGCGTGGAAGCTGGAGAACAGGTTCGGGCCGCCGACCCCGAAGAAGACCCGCGCAGTCTCGCCGGTCTGCACGTTCATCTCCGCGTAGTTGTCCGGCGTGATGGCGTACTTCTCGCCGTTCATGAGCACGTACGTCGGGTCCTCGCGAGCCATGCTCGCGAAGTCGAACTCGTGGTGGCCCTCCTGGCCGGTCGTCCCGTTCGTGTAGAGTTCGTGCTGGCCGAGGTAGAACTCGTGGTCGACTGCCGGCAGCCCCTCTTCGGGTTCCACGAGGATGATGCCGAACATCCCCGCGCTGATGTGGTAGTCGACGTTCGGGACGGCGCAGTGGTAGATGAACGCGCCCGGGTACGTCACCTGGAACTGGAGGCGGGCTTCCTCGCCGGGCGCGACGTTCGTGTCCTCCGCGCCGCCGCCCGGGCCGCGGCACGCGTGGAAGTCGACGTTGTGCGTCATCGCGTTGTCCTCGTGGTTCCGGATGGTGAGGTCGATGGTATCGCCGACACGCGCTCGGACCATCGGCCCGGGCACCTGGCCGTCGAAGGTCATGTACGTGAACGTGACGCCGGGCTCGACTTCCGCGACGAGCTCCCGTGTCTCCATCTCGACCTCGACGGTCGCGGGCTCGGACCGCGTGATCGGCGCGGGGATGTCCCGCGGGTCCGCGGCGACGCGGTCGACGTCCACGGCTCTGGCGTCGTCGAGGTCGGGGTCGTCCTGCTGCAGCGGAAGCGGGCTCGTGTCGACCTCGTCGTTCGTCAGCGTACCGACCGTGCAGCCAGCCAGCGCCATCGTGCCGCCGAGACCGGCGGCCTGGAGTACGCGTCGCCGCGTGGTGGTGTACGTCATGCTGTCTTCACTACTAACCCATAATCGTCTCTATACGATATAGCCGAACGCTAACTCTCAACATCTAAGAGCCAGTCTACCTGGTTATGGGACGTACCACTATACGTATAGGTATGACTGCAACGGACCCCGGCCCGGCGCTCGGGCGACGACGGTTTCTCCAGACGTCAGCGCTCCTGGCGGCGGGCGGGGCGGGGCTGGCCGCGGCGTCGCCGGCGCGAGCACAGGACGCGGACGAGTTCGACGAGTGGTTCGCGAACGTCTCGAACTACGACGGCGTCGTCGACCGACGTGGCGAGAACACAGTCGTCGTCGACGTCGGCGCGGCGGGGGAACGGCGGCGGGTTCGCGTTCGGCCCGGCGGCGGTCCGCGTCGACCCCGGAACGACCGTCCGCTGGGAGTGGACCGGCGAGGGCGGCACGCACAACGTCGTGGCGACGGACGACGCCTACGGCAGCGACCTGCTCTCGGACCCAGGCGAGACGTTCGAGCACTCGTTCGACAGCGATGGCGTCTCTCTGTACGTCTGCGGGCCGCACGAGGCGATGGGCATGAAGGGCGCCGTCGTCGTCGGCGACGCGGACATCGGCGCCGGCACCGCCGACCTGGAGTACGTCGCACGTGAACCCGGGTACGACGGGTGGTTCGACGAGACGGCGGGCTTCCAGGGGACCGTGGACTGGCGCGGCCGCGAGGAGGTCCGCATCGGCGTCGGCGCGACGGCCGACGGCGTCGCGGCGTTCTCTCCACCTGCGGTCCACGTCGACCCCGGGACACGCGTCATCTGGGAGTGGGCCGGCGGCGACGCGACCCACGCCGTCGTGGCCGACGACGACAGCTACGCCAGCCCCGACCGGTCCAGTGGGTCCTGGGGACTCGTCTTCGACGGCACCGGCATCAGCAAGTACGCGTCCGCCGCGGCCCCGGACGCGATGCGGGGGGTGGTCGTCGTCGGCGACGTCTTCGGGAGCGTCCACGACGTGACCACCAGGCAACTCACGCTCCTCGGCGCAGTCGGGATGGGGCTGCTGTCGCCGCTGGCGTTCGGCGTCTTCCTGTGGCTTCGGGGTCGCGACACGCCACCGGACGCGGGCGACGTCGCGAAGCCGCGGCCGGGAACGTAGCCCCCGCGGCCAGGCGGCCACTCGCTTCCTGCAGCGCGAGCTACGCTTCCTGCACGGCGGTGAGGACGTCGTCGTACGCCCGGT
>NZ_WUUU01000234.1 GCF_009831555.1 Halobacterium bonnevillei
CGTAGTTGAGTGTATACGCACCAGCTTGTCGACATCTGTTTTCTCGGCTTCCGTGGTGGAGCTGCCACATATTTGGGACGGACACCACCCGACGAGTGCGTACGTCGTACATAGATATGTGTCCGTCCTGCCGCGTACCCCTCGAACGCCGGATGCGGGAGGTGTCCGTCGTCGGTCGATGACGGGGCGTCGGCCGCCATCAGGCGAACAACACCCCGTCCCGGACGTGCGTGAGCACGTCCTCGACGCCGTCGCTCGCCTTGCAGTTCGTGAACACGACTGGGCCGTCCCGGACCTCGTCGGCGTCCGCGCGCATCACGTCGAGGTCCGCGCCGACGTGGGGCGCCAGGTCCGTTTTGTTCACCACGAGGAGGTCGCAGTCGACGACGCCCGGGCCGCGCTTCCGCGGAATGTCGTCGCCCTCCGCGACCGAGATGACGTACAGCGAGTAGTCCGCCAGTTCCGGGTTGAACGTCGCCGCGAGGTTGTCGCCGCCGCTCTCCACCAGGACGACGTCCAGGTCGGGGTAGTCCTCGAGGAACGCCTCGATCTGCCTGAGATTCATCGACGGGTCCTCGCGGATGCCCGTGTGCGGGCACGCCCCAGTCTCCACGCCCGCCACGAGGTCCTCGGGGACCACGCCGGCGAACCGCTCGCGGAGGCGGTCGGCGTCCGCCTGCGTGAGGATGTCGTTGGCGACGACGCCGACGTCCAGTCCCTGCTCGCGCAGCCGCGGAACGAGTTCGGTGAGCAGGCTCGTCTTCCCGGACCCGACGGGGCCGCCGACGCCGACAGTCGCCACGTCGCGGTGGGTCAGACTCATTTCTCCGCCCCCCGCGGATGACGTGTGGTGGTCACTGGCCGCCCTCCCCGTCCTCGCGGAGCGGGTCGCCGTCCGCGACACTGTCGGCGCGAATGGGGTCGTGGACGGTGACCAGTTTCGTGCCGTCCGGGAACACCGGCTCCACCTGGATCATGTCGATCATGCTGGGGACGCCGTCCATCACGTCCTCGCGGCCGAGCAACTGGGTCGCTGCCGACTGGATGGCCGCCACGGAGTGCCCGTCGCGAGCGCGCTCGATGCACCAGTCGCTGACGTACGCGACCGCTTCCGGGTGGTTCAGCGGGACGCCGCGGTCCCTGCGGCGCCGCGCGACCTCTGCCGCCGTGAACACCGTCAGCCGTTCCTCCTCCTTGGGCGTGAGTTTCATAGCAGGTACCGTTGTGCGAGTGGCAGTTCCGACGCCGGTTCACAGGTGACGACGTCGCCGTCGACGCGCACCTCGAACGTCTCGGGGTCGACGTCGACGTCGTCGGGGCAGTTCTCGTTGTACAGCATGCTGTCCTTGCCGAGCGTCCGCGTCCCCGACACCGGCACGACGGGCGTGTCGAGGCCGTACTCGTCGCCGACGCCCGCCTCGGCGGCCGCCGGGGAGACGAACGTCAGCGAGAGCGCGTGCCGGGCCGTCCCGACGGCGCCTGCGCGTTCGCGCTGGCGAATCGGCTCGCAGGTCATCAGCGAGCCGTTGGCCTCCCCCATCTCGGAGTGCACCGGGAACCCGCCCTTGAACGTCATCGCGGGTTTCGCGCCGAAGAACGCCGGGTCCCAGAGCACGACGTCGGCGAGTTTCCCGGGTTCGAGCGTACCGACGTACTCGTCGATGCCGGCCGAGACGGCGGGGTTGATCGTGTACTTCGCGAGGTAGCGCTTCGCGCGGAAGTTGTCGGCGCCCGTCCCGTCGTCCGGGGGGAGCGGGCCGCGCTGGGCCTTCATCTTCGAGGCGGTCTGCCAGGTGCGGGAGACGACTTCGGCCATCCGGCCCATCGCCTGGGCGTCGGAGGTCATCATCGAGATCGCGCCCTCGTCGTGCAGCACGTCCTCGGCGGCAATGGTCTCGGCACGGACCCGGGATTCGGCGAACGCGACGTCCTCGGGGACGTCCGGGTTGAGGTGGTGACACACCATCACCATGTCGAGGTGTTCCTCGAACGTGTTGTCCGTGTACGGCATCGAGGGGTTCGTCGACGACGGCAGGACGTTGGGTTCGCCCACCAGTTCCATGATGTCGGGCGCGTGGCCGCCGCCGGCGCCCTCGATGTGGAAGAGGTGGATGGCGCGGTCGCCGACGGCGTCGAACGTGTTCTCCAGGAACCCCGCCTCGTTGAGCGTGTCCGTGTGCATGCAGACCTGGACGTCCTCCTCGTCGGCGACCGACAGCGCGGTGTCGATGGCGGCCGGCATCGACCCCCAGTCCTCGTGGAGTTTCAGCCCGCAGACGCCGGCTTCGACCTGTTCGCGCAGCGGCTCCGGGTCCGAGGCGTTGCCCTTCCCGTAGAATCCGACGTTGACCGGCCACGCCTCCGCTGCCTGCAGGAACCGCTGGACGTTCTCGGGGCCGGGCGTGCACGTCGTCGCCCCGCCGCCGAACCCGCCGCCGAGCATCGTCGTGACGCCGGACGCGAGCGCGTGCTCGTGGAGTTGCGCGGAGTTCCAGTGCACGTGGACGTCGAGGCCGCCCGCGGTCGCAATCTTCCCCTCGGCGGGATAGACGTCCGTCGAGGGCCCGACGACCATGTCCACGCCGTCCATCGTGTCGGAGTTCCCGGCCTTGCCCACGCCCGCAATCTCTCCGTTCCGGATGCCGATGTCGCCGGCGACCACGCCCAGAACCGGATCGAAGACGGTGGCGTTCGTGATGACCCAGTCGAGGGCACCCTCGGCGCTGGTGGTGTCGGGAGACATCCCGAGGCCGTCCCGGAGCGTCTTCCCGCCGCCGAAGACTGCTTCGTCGCCGGGCGTCCGGTGGTCCGCCTCCACCTCGACGAGCAGGTCGGTGTCCCCGAGGCGGACCCTGTCGCCGACCGTCGGCCCGTAGAGGTCGGCGTACGCCTCGCGGTCGAGTTCGCGCGTCATTCTGAGTCCCCCGGGTCGCCGCCGGCCCCGTCAGTCGGTCCGCCGCTCCCTGTCCCGTCGGCTGGCCGGCCGGTGTCGGCGAACCCGGCCGCGCGCAGCCGGTCGAGTGCCTCGCCCGGGTCGACGTCGACACTCCCCTCGACCATCCCGTTCAGTCCACGCACGCGACGGTCCCCGCCGATTGCGACGAGGTCGACGGTCTGCTCGTCCCCCGGTTCGAACCGGACGGCCGTGCCGGCGGGCACGTCCAGCCGCATCCCGAACGCCGCTTCGCGGTCGAAGCGGAGCGCGGCGTTGGCCTCGAAGAAGTGGAAGTGCGACCCGACCTGTACGGGGCGGTCGCCGGTGTTCGCGACGGAGACCGTGGCACACTCCCGCCCCTCGTTCAGCAGCACGCTGCCGCTCCCGGGAATGACCTCCCCCGGGACGACGCCGTCACCCATGCCCGGCGACACCCCCGGAGCCGTTTCGATGTGTATGTTCGCTCATCGTGCTGTGGTTTCCCACCCCTAATGGCATAAAATCGAGCGAGTAGGACAATACTTGCACAGTTACGAACCGATTTGGTTGTGTTTCGTCTATCCATCCCCGATGACGATCTCCAGACTCAGAATCGCGCGCCGCGCCAGCGGACGGCTGCCCGGTGCTGCGGCCGCAGCGGAGGCGACGCCGTGACCGCCACCG
>NZ_WUUU01000235.1 GCF_009831555.1 Halobacterium bonnevillei
GACGCCCTCCAGTCCGCCGACAGCGCGCTCGCTCGCTCGACGGCGGACGAGTCGCCGCCACAGCGTTCGGTGGTCGTCCCCGCGGACGCCGGCGTCCCAGGGCAGTCGTGGTTGGCCGACGGGTACGCCGCGCACGCCGCGAACCCGACGGTGGGGTCGTTCCGGCGGGGGTTCGACTGGCCGAGCGGCGACGGTCCGCTGGACGTCCACGTCGTCTACAACGACGCCCGCCTCGACGTCAGCGACGACGTCGACTACGACGTTCACTCGTACGGCGAAACCAGGGTCAGAACGTCCCGGAACCTCTCCACGAGCGGTCTCCGTGACGTACTGCAGTCGGACGTGGACTTCCTGCACTTCGTCGGCCACGTGACCGCGGACGGCATGTTGTGTTCCGACGGGATGCTGGACGTGCGGACGCTGGCGCGGATGGGCGTGAGCGCGTTCTTCCTGAACGGGTGTCGGTCCTACGAGCAGGGGCGGGCGCTGTTGACGGCGGGGGCAGTGGGCGGCATCGTCACCGTCGACGACGTCGGCGACGAGACGGCGGGGTCGGTGGGACGTGTGGTCTCGATGCTGCTGGACGCGGGGTTCCCGCTGTACGCCGTGCTCGACGTGCTCGAACTCACGGGTGTGCGGACCGACCGGTACACGATTCTCGGTGACGGGACGCTGTCCCTCCGTCACAACGCCTCTGGCATTCCGATGTTGAAAGAAATCGATTCCGCGGAGTGGACGCAGACCAGCGACCAACTCCCGCTCACAATTCATCACTACCCGACGGGGAACGACAGCCTCGGTGGCATGACTGCGTACAACGTCGCGGCTGCTGAAAGTGTGGTCCAGTCAGCGCGAGCCACGGAGACCGCGATTCCACGCGAACGACTCGACGAATTCCTGGCCGACTCCGGCATCGCAGTCGTTCTCGACGGCGACCTGCGGTTCACCGACGACCTCTCGGTCGCTGACCTCCGCTAGCTGCCCCAGAAGTTCTCCCGGCTGCCCAGGCGCTCGCGGTCCGACTCGTCGCTGTCCGACTTCGCCTCGTCGTCCTCTCCATCCTCGGTGTCCTCGCCGTCGCTCGCTTCCTCGTCGTCGTCGCCCTCGGGTTCGTCGGGGAGTTTCTCGAGGAGGTCGGCGCGGGCGTAGTTCGGCTTGACTTTCGAGACCTCGGCTTTCACGCGCGCCGGCGGCAGCACGCCGTCGACCATGATGATGAACCCGCTGTCCTCCTGGCGGCCGACGCCAGCGCCGCTCTCGTGCATGTCGTCGATCTCGATGACGACCTCCTGGCCGGGCACGACGGGCGCGGTCTGCAGGTCGTCGATGGGTTGGCTGTAGTGGTTGCACCACTCCATCCCGCCGCGGTCGCCGTAGTGTTGACACCCCATTCCCTCGATTTGCTCCTGGAAACTGGGGCATTCGTCGGCGAGTGGACAGTCGGCCATACAGGGGATAGCTGGCCGGCCGGCTAAACACTTGCGGCACGGGTACGACGCGGTAGCCGCCGTCGCGGCGCCCGGTGGCGGTTTCGCGCGCGAGCGTTCAGATGAGCTGTTCGAGTTGCTCGCGCCGTCGCTGCAGGTCGAGGCTGGGGTCGAGGGCGTCCTCGGCGGCGAGCCGGTCGAGCACGAGCAGGACGTCGACGCCGCGGCGTTCGGCTTCGGTGGCGACGCGCTCGGCGTCCGCCCGGTGGACCACGAGGCGGTCGAGCAACGCGAGCAGGCACGCCACCACCGCGGCGGTCTCGCCGTCCGCGGGGAACGCGTCGCTCACGCGCGTGAAGTCAGGATACTCCGCGGGCGCGTCGTCAGCCGGCGCGACGGCCAGGCAGTTCGTGCACAGCGTCGCGGCCGGCCGGTCGTCCGGCAGGTAGTCGCCGACGCTGTCGGGCACCGGAAACCGGAGGACGTCGCCGCCGCAGTTCGAACACGGCATGGTCGACACTCCACGGCGACGCTACTTGAAGGCGCGGGCGGCGCTCGCGAACCGCGCGGGCTACAGAACACGACAGCAAAGCGAACGCGGGGAGTTCGGCCTCAGTCTGCGACGACGTCTTCCGCGAGTGCTTCGGCTTCTGCTTCCGCTTCCTCTTCCGCCTCGGCTTCCTCCTTCTTCGCTTTGACCTTCTTCATGCGGAAGATCTCCTCGCGCTCCTGCTCCTCGAGTTTCTGCTCGATGTACTCCTGGCCCTCGTACAGCTCCGGGAGGAGCTTGAACTCCAGGGCGTTGACGCGGCGTTTGGTCGTCTCGATCTCCGAGAGCATCTTCTTCATCGCCGTCTCGACTTCCGCCGCGAGGACGATGGACTGCAGGAGGTCCTCGTAGGCCTCCGCGGCCTCGTCGATGCGCGCGCTCGTGCCGAGGATGCCGTAGCCGCGTTCGTCGAGGCTCTTCCGGACTTTCGAGGACTCGATCTGGGGGACGACGACGCCCATGATGTTCCGGGATTCGACCGTGATCTCGGGGTGTTCCTCGAGCGCGGCGGCGGCACCGCGGACCGAGATGTCGCCCTCCATGGCGCGCGCCATGTTGATCTTCTTCTGGGCGGTCTCGTAGTTCGCTTCGAGGTCCTCGCGGACGTCCTGGGCCTGGTCGAGGATGTCCATGAACTCCATGATGAGGCCGTCGCGTTTCTGTTCGAGCGTGTCGTGGCCCCGCTCGGAGAGTTCGATGCGGTCCTCGATTTCCATGAGGTTCTTCCGCGTCGGCTTGATGTCCTGGGCCATGTAGTCTCTTGGCGGACCTTGTCTACGGAGGGAGGTAAACGTTTTCAGTCTCGCTCGCCGCTGGCGCCCCCTGTCGCACTCAGAGGACGCCCTGCGCGCGGTCCATCCACGACACCACGGCGACGTGCGGGAGCGTCAGCACGGCAATCAACACCAGATAGAGCGCGACGCCGCCCTCGAGGGTGGTCGGCGGGTCCGGAACGACGGCCCAGAGTCCCGCGAGGAGCGCGAGCGCGGCGAGTGTAAGCGGGGCGGCTTCCGCGCCGAAACGGGCCAGCGGCCGCCAGCGGTCCCCGGTAGCGAGCGCGCGCCGGGAGCCGTCGTGGGTCCCAATGGCGCGCGCGACGTGCCGGACGGCGTGCCACAGACAGAAGTAGACGCCGACCGCGAACACGGGCGGGACGACGAGGAAGAACGCCCAGAGGCCGACGGTTTCGGCGGCGTCGACGCGCCACGCCGTCGGCGGCGACGCCCGGGTGCGAAGGCGGGCGGCTGCGAGTGTTCCAACGGTGAACGCGGCGAACGCCACGCCGAGTCCGAGGCGCGCGTCCCGGGTGAACAGCCAGTGGGCACCAACAGTCCCGCCGAACGGCGCGGCGAACGCGGCGATGACCTCGCGGTACGTCCCGGGGTGGCCCACCAGCGGGACGAGCATCGGCAGGCCGCCCCGTACGAGGCCTGTCGCGACGCGCTGCGTCCGGGTTTCGAGGTAGTCGGCGTCCAGCAGCACCGCCAGCGGGTAGACGTCGCCCTGCCCCCAGTGCAGCCACGTCAACGCGACGAACAGGCCGCCGCGGCGACCGGCCACGCGAACCAGGCGGCCGCGTACGCGCCGCCGAGCAGGAGGTAGACG
>NZ_WUUU01000236.1 GCF_009831555.1 Halobacterium bonnevillei
GACGCGCCGCAGTCCTCCCGTCGAGCGCGGGGACGGCGCGGCTGGCCGTCGCGACCGTCGTCGACGAATCGGACGTCGCCGAGACCGTCCGAGGTGAACTATGACGCGCACGGCGACCATCCGCACGGCGGTCGAGCAGCCGGCGCTGGTCGCGCGCGCAGTCCGTCCCGACAACACGCCCGAGATGGAGACGCGAGTCCAGGGGGACGCGGTCGTCACGCGCATCGAGCGCGAGGACACCGGCGGCCTCCAGTCCACCGTCGACGACTACGTGGTCAACCTCACGGTGGCACGCGAAGTTGCACAGCACGCCAACCGACACACGACACACAAACCATGAGCGAACGTTCCGTATCCAAGCAGAGCCAAGAGAAGCGGTGGTACACCGTGCTCGCGCCGGAGGAGTTCGACCGGCAGGAGCTCGGCGAGACCCCCGCGGACGAGCCAGAACAGGTCTACGAACGAACCATCGAGACGACGCTCGGCGACCTCACTGAGGGCGGCGAGAACAACGTCAAGCTCACCTTCCAGGTGACCGACGTCGGCAGCGACACTGCGTCCACCGAGTTCGTGAAGCACGAACTCACGCGGGACTACAAGCGCAGTCTCGTGCGCCGCGGATCGTCGAAGGTCGAGGCGACCATCACGGTCCTCACGACGGACGACTACCGCGTGAAGGTCCAGCCCGTCGCGTACACGACCAAGCAGGCCGACCACAGCCAGCAGAAGGCGATCCGACGCACGATGATCGACCTCGTCGAGGAAGCGGGCGAGGAGCGCACGTTCGAGGCGCTCATCGACTCCATCATCGAGGGTCGGTTGTCTTCGGCCATCTACGGCGAAGCGAACACGATCTACCCGCTGCGCCGCGTGGAAGTCCAGAAGGCGACGCTCGAAGCGCCGCCCGAGGAAGTCTACGAGGAAGAGGAGACGGCAGTCGGCGCCGACGACGACGCCTAACCCGTTCCGCGACGTTCCAGTATTCGCTTTTCGCGACCGCAACGAACAGCAAAACGTGCGTCCGCCGCACGGACCAGAGACTCAGTCAGTGACGACGATTTTCCCGAGCATCCCGGCGTCCTCGTGGGGGATGCAGACGTAGTAGTAGTCGCCGGGCACCTCGAACGTGTGCTCGTAGGTCTCCCCGGGTTTGACGACGCCGCCGCCGTCGATGCTGTTCGCCCAGGCGTCGCGGGCGGCCTGTTCGTTGTCGAAGCCGCCGGACGCGAAGTACTCCGCGCCCTCGGGAATGCCGTCGTCGTAGCCGGTAACGGTGTGGTTGCGCGACCCGGAGTTCGCCCAGACGACGGTGTCGCCGGCGGCCGCCTCGAACGTGGGGACGTCGGTGCCCTCGACTCCGGGGTCCGGGACGAACGCGTTCGACTGCATCCCGATGTCGTAGTCCGAGGAGGACAGCGACGGTCCGATACAGCCGGCGAGCGCTGCAGTGACGCTCGCTCCTGCGGCGAGGAACGCCCGGCGTTGCATACCTGGACGTCGGGCTGTCGGCCATTTATACGGCCCGGTCCGTCCTCACTGCCCGGGAACCGTCGGCGCATAGGGACTCGCTAACTGGTCAGGCGCGGATGTAAACACGTAAGGACGCCTGTCGATATGCACGGAACATGCAACCCCGCTTCGTCAGCCGGTTGGGCGTCGCGGACGCCGTGACGGTGGCGAACGCGGCACTCGGCTTCGTCGCGGTGGTGGCGGCGACGGTCGACCCCGGGCTGGCCGCACGCCTGGTGTTGCTGGCCGCTATCGCCGACGGGCTCGACGGCCTGCTGGCGCGGCACTACGGCGGCACGCCGGCGGGCGAACACCTGGATTCGCTGGCGGACGTGGCGTCGTTCAGTGTCGCGCCCGCGTTCATCGTCGTCGTAATCGCTCGCGAGGCGTGGGGGATCGAGTCGTCGCTCGGCGGGATCGCAGTCGCTGTCACTGCGCTGTTCGTAGCGGCTGGCGTCGTCCGCCTCGGCCTCTACACGGCCTACGACACCGGAAACGACCACACGGAGGGCGTGCCGACGACACTCGCTGCAACCCTCCTGGCCGCGGGCGTGCTCGCGGGCGTCGCCGACCCCCAGGTCGTCGTCGCGGCCGCCGGCGTGCTGACGGTGCTGATGGTTCTACCAGTCACGTATCCGGACCTCCTCCCGCGCGATGCGCTCGCAATGGGCGCGGTGCAGGCCGCTGCGGTGCTCGCGCCGACCGCGTACGCCGGCGTGTTCCCGAAGGCGCTGCTCGCGTGGGCGCTGGCGTACCTCGCGCTCGCGCCCCGGTTCTACTGGCGACCGGAAGGGAAACGCTCATAGGCGCGCTGGCGGAACGAAGAGATATGAGCGACGGGGACGAGGAACCCGACGAGACGGCCGACGAGCCGGTCCCGGACGTTGACGTGGAAACACTGCAGGAGCGCCTCGACGACGCCGAGGCCGACCTGGAGGACGCGGAGACAGAGGCCGACCTGGACGACGTCGAAGCCGCCCTCGACGACGTCGAGTCCGACCTTGAGGCCGCCGACCTCCCGGAACCCGAGGACGAAGACGAGGAGGATCCGGCGGAGGCGCTGGAGTCGCGCCTCTCGGACCTCCGCGACGACCTTGAGGACCAGCGCGGCCCCTACGGCGAGGACGTGGTGGACGCGATCGAGGACGCGGAATCCACGATCGAGTCGACGCGCTGGACCGACCAGGGCGCCGGCGAGGTCCAGGCGGCGGTGAGCGCGTACCTCGACGAAGCGGGTGACGTCCTGGACGAGACGTTCGTCGGCGGCGAGACGGCAGACGCCGAGACCCTCACGGACGAACTGGACGAAGTCGTTCTGGCGGTCGAGGCCGCGGACCTGGACCCCGACGAGGACGTCGAAACCATCGAGGAACTCGTCGCGGCGACCGACGACCTCACCGCGGGCGTCGAGGACGCCCAGGAGTGGGACGACCTCTCGGTCCGCCAGAAGCTCCGCGCGGAGGGGTTCTACGAGGTCATGGGCCAGAAGCACAAGGACTTCCCGCCGGAGTGGACGGCGCTCAAGGAGTGGGAGAAACGCGAGAACGTCGACATGATCCTGCTGTGTCTCGACCACATGGGCGACTCCGACTTCATGGAGCGCCACTGCATGGAGGCGCTCAAGCGGATCGCCAGCGAGGAAGCCCTCGACGAGGTCGGGCAGCGCGCCGCGCGCCGGGACTCGCTGGCCATCGAGATCGTCGGGAAGATCGGCAGCGAGGACGGCCTGGAACACATCATCGACTACGCGGACGCCGACAGCAACCCCGCCCTCCAGACGACCGCGCTGAAAGCCATCGGCGAGATCGGCAGCGAGGACGCCACGCAGGACGTCGCCGACCAGCTCGTCGCGGACAACGACAGCGTGCGCAGTCGGGCCGCTCGCTCGCTGGGCCTCATCGGTGACACGCGCGCCATCGACCCGCTGGTGGACGTGCTCGCCGACGACGACTCGGACAACGTCCGCGCGTCCGCCGCGTCGGGCGCTCTCGCCAAGA
>NZ_WUUU01000237.1 GCF_009831555.1 Halobacterium bonnevillei
TGCCGTCCTCCGCTGGCGTCGCCGTCGCGGTCCCGGCCGCCTGCTCGCCGATCGTCACCCGTCACGCGCGGCGGTTCGAGCCTGCGGAAGAAAAAGCTGCTGTGCCAGCCACCCCGCACACCCGGCGGCCACACCGCCGAACGGGCGACGTTCGGCCTAGAACAGCGACGTGACCTGCGCTCGCGTCGCGTCCAGGCCCGCCGAGTTGTCGACGACGGCGTGCTCGCGCTCCACGTCGTCGAAGGTCTCGCGGTACTGGCAGTGGATCTCGAAGTCCGCGTCGCTGGCGTCGTTCGACCGCGCGCGGATGCGCTCCCGGACTGTGTCAGCGTCACAGTCGACTTTCACGAACGTGACCGGGACGCCGAGCCGATCGCCGACCAGCTGGATTTCGTCCCGGAGGTTGCGGTGCTGGAACGTGCCGTCCAGTACGGCGGCGTCGCCGCGGCGTACGGCCGCGGCGGCGCGGTCGAACAGTTCCTCGTAGACTGCTCGCATCTCCGCGTCGGTGTACTCCGGGTCGGGGAAGAGGTCCTTCCTGACGACGTCCGTCCGGAAGAGGGGGCCGTCCACGAGGTCCGCGGCGTGTTCCGCGACGGTCGTCTTCCCCGCGCCCGGCAGCCCGCAGACCACGACGATTCGCGGGGTTCGTCCCGCGGTCGATACGTTCTCTGTGGCGCGCTCCCCGCTCACAGTAATCGAGTGGGAAACGTCGCGCCCACATTATGAAGGTGTGGAATCACCGCTCCCACTGGTCGCCCCCCGAGCCGGTGTGCTCCAGTTCGATTCCGCCCTCGGCGCGGAACTCCTCGGCACACTCGCGACACAGTACGAGGTCCATCTCTCGCCCATCTCCCCTCGTCGACTCGAAGCGGACCGTATACCCGGCTGTTGCGGCCCCCCGGCCGCAGTTCGTGCACGCCATCAGAGACGCCTATCACGTCCGCCCGCGAACACTTCTCCCTTGACCAGTAATGGAGTTTTACGTACCGGAGCGCGAAGCGCGCAGAGTCCGTCCCCGCAGCCGGCCTCCGAAAACGCCGCAGCGCTCGGCAGTAGTCGCGTCCCCCGCAGGCGACTCGTCGACCAATGATGGCCCGCGCCGCCTCTCGTGTGGTAGCCAGACGAAAGCCGGCCTCGAGAACTGGGGGCGGCAGCCCGAGCAGCAACCGTCCCGGTCCAGCCGACTCGGCACCAGTTCTCCGAGGCGCCACAACGCGTCGTCCGGGCGACCAGTCCGAAATCCGATACAGTTTTGCCCCGACTTGTAATACGAGACGTATGAAGCACCGGACACGAGTCGTCCTCGCGGGCTGGGTCGTGTTCTCCGCGGTGTTCTTCACCGCCGGCGCCGCCCTCCCCAACTCGACAGACCTCCCCCCGCTCGTCGTCGCGACGGTACTGACAGCGCTGCTCACGCCGGTACTCCACGTGCAGTTCGCGCGGTACGCGGACGAACCCACTGTCGACGTCTGAACCGGACTGGACGCCGAACCTGGCGTTGCTCCAAGAGTAGTGGAACGCCAGGGAGCGTGCAGACGATGGAGGTAGCGCTAGTCTTCGGTCTGTCCGAGAATCCGCTGGTCTGCGGCGTCGTCGGGCGCGTGCAGTGGCAGTTCCTCGACGCCGAGGCGATCGAAGTGCTCGTCGCAGAGCGCGAGCGCTGCGGTCGACGGGTCGTAGTCGACGAACGAGACCACCTTCCCCTCGGTTTCGTACGTCGAGGGGAGCCACTTCGGGAGCGCCCAGAAGGCGTCCCTGTCGCAGAACACACACGTCGTCGCGTCAGGCTCGCCGAGCTCGTCGCTGAACTCGCCGAACTGCTCGCGTTCGCAGCGAACGCACAGCGTGCCGAGTTCGCGGCCGCTGTCGAGCTCGACGACGGCGCGATTGTATCCGCTTCGGCGCTGACAGACGATGCAGTCCATGGTGGCTCTCCGGAGTTGCGGCCGGCAGTGTCAACAACCCTGTTAGCAGAACCCTACAATGAATGACACGGTTCTCCTCGGGCGGCGGCGCCGTCGAAAGAACGACGGTCGGGTTCGACTGGAGAACTACCGTACAGGGGCCGAATAGCCTGTTCCTAATCGAATAGCTCCGCGCCGTCGTCCGTTTCTCCTGGAGATCGAATGACGGCGCGGACGCCATGTCGTATTTTGGGCTTGACAGTAGATCGTGGAGCGTATTCGCGTGACGTGGAATCACCGGACTGCGCGGGCCGCGTCTATATTCACCCCATCCCGATCCGCACGAAACGTCAGACGCTCGTGCGACACGTTTCGAGTGGAGAACACCGGGAGAGCGCTGGCGAACAGCACGATTCGGTGACCGATCGTCGGCGCACAGTGGGTGGCTAACAGCCGCGGAAACGGCAGGGGGTCGAGCGCTACGGTTGCGCGTCCGAGATTGACCTGACTCATCCGTCCGGCGTCCGGCACACCAGTCCCGGGACCCCGGCGCCTCCGACCCAGCGTCCGACGCACGGCGCCGAGGCATCCAGACAGGAGCCAGGCCGTGGCCGATGTGGCCCCGCCGTCGTTCAGAGCGTCACAGCGTCGAGGTCGTCGTGCAACTCCGCTACCTCGTCGTTGAACGCGCGCACGAAGTCCCGGAACCCCCCGGCGTGCTCGCGGACGTCACGCGCGGACGGCGCGCCGTACTGCGAGACGAGGTAGACGCCGTCCTCGCCGCCGACGCGGACGTACGAGGCGGTATCGACCTCGCGTTTGAGCTCCCAGCGCGTGCCCCGAACCGTCACCGCCCACGCGCCGTAGTCGCCGCTCTCGAAGCGGTGGAGCTGTGCGGCCATCTGGTCGGCGGCGTCCTCGAACGCATCCACGATGCGGTCGCGCTCCGCGACCACCTCGGCCGCGGACGCCACCGCCGGAAACGAGTCCGGCGCGTCGTCGAGGATGCCCTCCAGGCCCGCGACGTAGTCGTTGAACGCCGCGACGAGCGCGTCGTAGTGCTCCAGCGCCCGCGACAGCGGCTCGAAGTCGGGCGCCTGCTTCGTCGAGACGACGTACACGTCCAGCCCCGCGCGGCCCTCGAAACGCAGGAACTCCAGGTCCCCCGCCTCGTACTTCACGGTCCACTCGCCGCCGTCCACGCGGAACGTCTTCCGGCCGTAATCGCCGCCCTCGATACGCGCGAGCTCCCGCGCCATCTGGCCTGCGTGCTGGCGCACCCCCGCGACGACCTCGTCGCGGGTCTCCCCCACCGACTCGGCGTCCGCGACGTCTGTGTCCAGCGACTCCATCATCGTCGTGAAGAACGGGCAGCGCCGGTATAACCTCGTTGGAGACGCAGCGACCGGGCCAGACGAGCGACAGGCTGATCGCTCAATAGTCGAAAATGCGGGGAAAGTGGGCCGGCACGACGTATAGTCGGGGCTGTTTTCGATGGTCTGAGCGTCTCTAACGGTGGATTCTGATTCTGTTGTCATTCGTTGGTCTCTGAAATGTCGAGTTGGTCGAGCAGCGGCCTGCGGC
>NZ_WUUU01000238.1 GCF_009831555.1 Halobacterium bonnevillei
CCTGACGAGTCGCATCCAGGCGAGCAGCGCGGCCACGGCCAACGGCGTCGAACTGGAAGGTGCGCGTCGACGGGTCGCTGTTCGAGGCGACGCACGCCGACGGCGTGCTGGTGTCGACGCCCACCGGCAGCACCGCGTACAACCTCAGCGAGGGCGGGCCGCTCGTCCAGCCCGGCGTCGACGCGCTGGTCGTGACCGGCATGTGCTCGCAGGAGGCGATGCCGCCGCTGTTGACGCCGCTGGACGGCGAGGTGGCAATCCGAGTATCCGGTCCGGAGTACGTCACGGTCTCCAGCGACGGCGCGAACCGACAGCGCGTGGAGACCCCGGAGGTGGTGACCGTCACGGCCGCCGACGAACCCGCTCGTGTCGCCGGGCCGGACACTGATTTCTTCCAGGCGTTGAACAAACTCGAGTGAAAGCGACACCCCCTGACAGGGCGAGCCCCTCGGCGGACCCGCGGGGGTAGCGCGGGCGTCCTGACAACGAGAGGGGGTCGCCGGAACGGAAAGGGTTAGTGAGCCGCCACCCCTACGCGGGAGCAATGAGCCCCCAGCTGCCGGACGTGCAGGCAACCGAACCGGAGGTTGCGGTCGGGTTGAGCCAGGTCGGCGTGACCGGCGTCGAGAAACTCGTGAAGGTCGCACGCGAGGACGAGCGTCCGATCGCACTGATGGCGGACTTCGAGGTGTACGTCGACCTCCCGAAGGGACGGAAGGGCATCGACATGAGCCGCAACATGGAGGTCATCGACGAGACGCTCCAGGACGCGGTCTCGGAGCCGGTGTACCGCGTCGAGGAGATGTGCGGTGAGGCCGCCGAGCGCCTGCTGGAGAAACACGACTACACGACGACGGCGACGGTGGAGATGGAAGCCGAACTCATCATCCAGGACGAGACGCCCGCCAGCGGCATGCCCACCCAGGGGAGCGTCGACATTCTCGCAGCGGCCACCGCGGTCGAGGGCGAACCGACCCGGGAGGAGATCGGCGCGCGCGTCGTCGGGATGACGGTGTGCCCCTGCAGTCAGCAGATGATGGGGCAGCGCGCCCGCGAGAAACTCCAGGAGCTCGGCGTCGGCGAGCGCGAAGTCCGGGAGTTCCTCAGCGACGTACCCCAGGCCGGGCACAGCCAGCGCGGCCACGCGACCCTCACCATCGAGACGGCCGGAGACCCCGACGTCGACCTGATGGACATCGTCTCAGTCGCACGGGATTCGATGAGCGCGCGCATCTACAACCTCGCGAAGCGCCCGGACGAGGACAGCATGACGTACGCCGCGCACGCGAACGCGAAGTTCGTGGAGGACTGCGTGCGTTCGATGGCTCGGGACGTCGTCAGCGAGTTCGACCACCTCGACGACGACGCCATCGTGAAGATGAAGCAGTCCAACGACGAGTCCATCCACCAGCACAACGCCCACGCCGAGCGCATCGCGGAGTTCGCGACGCTGCGCGAGGAAGTGAACGGCGACGCCTGAACGGACGTCGCGGTCACGTCACGCGGCGGGCGGAGTGTCGTTTTTGACAGCTCCCGTGACAGAGTTTGGATTCGATACGTCACAGAGTGAACGATACGGCCGGGGTTGCGCTCCGTTCGTAATCCATTGGGGTCTATCGGGGACGGAGCGTAGCGGCGCTTAGCGCTGGTAGCTGGTTCGTCGACGGAAAACGTGTCGCCGATTCGAATCAATAGTTATCAATCGTGATTACTGAGGGCGAGGACTTATTACTCAAATTTTTTTCCAATCAGGTATGGCGCGAGAGACCTACGCAGACACGGCGGACTACACCATCGAGACGGACGACGAACTCGACGCAGTCCTCCACACGTGGACGGACTTCACGACGGGGGAGGCGTTCCGCGACGGGTCGAACGTGCTCCTGGAAGCCATCCGGGAGACCGGTCACTCGAACCTGCTCGTTGACACGAGCAACATCCAGGCCCACGACGACGAGGACAAGGCGTGGCTCCAGCAGGAGTGGGTTCCGAAGGCCCTCGACGCCGGCATGGAGGCTTCCGCGATGGTGTACTCGGACAGCGTCATCTCGAAGATGGAGATGGAGAGCTTCAACGAAGAGATTGAGGACAGCCCCTACGAGACGTTCCTGACGGACGACCGGGAGGAAGGCGAGGCGTGGCTCGCCGAACAGTAGGGCACCCCCTGACGCCCGGCAAATACAGTCCCGCGGTCAGTCCAGGGTGGCGGCGTCCGCCCACGTGTCCTCGAAGACGGCAGTGACGTCGCCGGCGAACGTGGGGTCGTGGAGGTCGATCATCGCGAACGACTCGTCCGGTTCGACGGGGTTGGAGACGTCCAGGCAGACTTCGGCGTCGTCGACAATGGTGACGTTGCCCTCGACGACGGGGCCGATGCGGACCTCGTAGTTCGGGTGTTCGGCGAGCACGGCGACGTAGCGCTCGTTCACCTCGTCCGGGAGGTTCGCGGAGAGATCCCGGGAGATGAGCACGGAGACGCTGACGCCGCGCTCGAGGGCGTCCTCGAGGTGGTCGACGACCCTGCTCGTGGTGTCCGCGACGTCGAAACTCGTGGACTCGTAGCCCGCGAGCAACCGCAGGGAGTCGTCCGCGGAGTCGATGCGCTCCAGCAGCAGGTCGACCGATTCGTCGGGGCCGAGCGCGGCCGTCCAGAACCCCTCCTCGGGCTGGGCGGGCGTCTGGAGGTCCGCGGCGAGTTCGTCGACGACGGCCTCGTACTGGTCGGCTTTCTCGCGGAGTTCGCGCTTGCGGTCCTCCAGCAGGCGGTCGAGCGCGGTGTCCGGTTCGACCGCGACGTACTTCTTCGGCCTGCTGGCGGCCTGACTCCGGACGAGGTGCTGGGACTCGATGCTCCCGAGCACGTCGTAGACGCGACCCATCGGCACCCCACTCTCCTCTGACAACTCCTTGGCGGTTGCCGGCCCGGTCTGAAGGAGCGAGCGGTACGCGCTCGCCTCGTACTCCGAGAGGCCGAGGTCCCTCAAGTTAGCCATCTCGGGGTGTCGTTCGGTTCCCGGTGGGAAAAACGCTCCGCCGGTTTATCGCGACCGGCGCGGTGCGGACCGACCGCTCACTACGGGCGGTCCGGCGGCCGCGCCTCGATGTACGGGAGGTCGGCGAGCAGTTCGTCGAGCGTGACGGGGTCGTCGTCCTCGTCGGAGGCCATCGCGTAGACGAACGGGCTGCGAGCCCTTGAAACCCGATTTGAAGCCGTTTAGAGGGGTCCTGTCGGCTCCCGAGAGCTATTGCGTGTTGGCGACGAGGTCCGCCAGGTCGGACGGCGTCTCCACGGCGTCCGTGCGGCCGTCGGCTTCGACGACCACGCGGTGCCGGCGTCGCCGTCGGCGTCCGGCACGACGACTTTCTCGTGGTCCGCCATCCGGAGCGCCGCGCGGTGGAGGTCGCTGCCCGCGTCGTCGGCGACTTCCACGACGGAGCGGGTCGCCCG
>NZ_WUUU01000239.1 GCF_009831555.1 Halobacterium bonnevillei
CGCGCGGCGCCTCCTCAAGCGCGCCGATCGCGCCCCCTCCGACGAGAACGTGGCCGCGCTCCGTGACGCCCTCGCCGACCGCGAGGCGGAGCTCACGCTCCCGGAGGCTGTCGAACTGGCGGCCGACGTTTGAGAAGACACCGCTGGACTCCGACCGCCGATCTAGTCCTCCCTCCCGTTGGGACCACCCACCGAACCGCACATCGGGTTCAGTCAACATGGTATCCGAGGTACGGACGAGACCGCGTGGTTCGTCGACTTCCTGACCGTCGCCGTGCCCCGGGGCGAAGTGCTCGTCGCCCGCGACGCCTACTGCGCTTTCGCCTGCTGGAGCGAGAAGACGAACCCGTAGTAGGCGACGACGCCGCTCGCGAGCGCGCCGTAGTACACCAGTTGCGGCGCGCCCAGCAACTCGAACAGCACGCTGACGACGGTCACCCATCCGATGGCGAACACGAGGTCGAACAGCATTCCCTCGTGGTGTTCCACGACGTGGTCGCGGATCGCGTCGAGTACGCTCACGCGTGCACCTCCGTCGTCACCGTGGGAGAGTGTATCGGTGGCATCGTCGCCGGCGGCGTCCCAGTCACTCCACGTGGTCTCCGTGGACGTCCACGACGAGGACGGGCAATCGGGTGCGGCGCAGGACTTTCTCCGCGACACTCCCGAGCACGACCCGTGACAGCCCGGAACGCCCGTGGCTCCCCATCACGACGAGGTCGACGTCGTTGTCCTCGACGAACTTCCGAATCGCCCGCGCCGGCGACCCGGCGGTGACGTGCTCCTCGACGGCGATGCCGCGTTCGGACGCGACGTCTGCGACGTAGCCGGTGGCCTCGTCTGCTTTCGACTTTACCTCCGGCATCTCGTCGAGGTCGCCGCGGCGGACCCGTTCGACCTGTTCGGTGCCGAGCGCGAGGTTCGTCGCGTCGACGTCCACGACGTAGAGCGCGTGGACTGTGGCGCCGTATTTCTCCGCGAGGTCGACCGCCTGGTCGACCGCCGCTTCGGCCGTTTCGCTACCGTCCGTCGGAACGAGGATGTCGTCGTACATTAGTCGTCACCGCTCACTGCGTCTTCGGCACTCTGTTGGCGGTCCATCGGTTTGGGGCTGTGGCACTGGCGGACGAGCTGCTTCGTCGCCAGGTCGGGTTCGGCGGTCACCAGGGACACGGCGATTGTGACGCCGAACACGACCGGAACCGCGACCAGCGCGGAACCGATTGCCGGCAGCCACTGGGCGAGTGTCGCGGAGATGACGCCGTCGGCACCGGCGACCCCGCCGAGGATGCCGTACGCGGGGACGACCTCGTTGACCATCGGGATCGCCCAGATGGTGAGGCCGGTGGTCATGCCGGCGAGCGCGCCCTGGCGGTTCGTGTTCTCCCACCACAGGCCGAGGAAGAACATGGGGAACAGAACGGCGCCGGCCAGCGAGAACGCGTACGACACGAGCGCCGCGATTGGCGCGGCGGGGTCGAGCGCGGCGAGCGTCGTGATGGCGCCGAGCGCGATGATGCTGATGCGGCCGACGAGCACCTGCTGGCGCTGCGTGGCGTCCTCGTTGATGATGTTCGCGTAGATGTCGTGGGAGATGGCCGACGACCCGGCGATGAACAGACCGGCGGTCGTCGCGATGGCGGCGGCGATGCCGCCGGCCGCGACCAGTCCGACGAACCACGTCGGGAGGTTGGACAGCTGCGCGGCGAGCACGACGATGACGTCGCCCGCGGCGTCGGTCATGCCGGCGGAGTTCGCCGTCTCGTAGACCGGACCGATGTTCTCCGCGTACAGGTCGGTGCCGAACGCGGCGAACGCGGGCGCACTCAGGTACAGCAGACAGATGAAGAACAGCCCCCAGACGGTCGACCAGCGGGCGGTGCGTTCGCTCTCCACGGTGTAGAACCGCACGAGCACGTGTGGCAAGCCACACGTCCCGACGACCAGGGAGAACGCGGTCGCGATCCAGAGATAGTAGCCGCCGGAGACGAACGGCTCGCTGAACTCGCTGGCGAGCGCGCTGAACATCGCGCCGTACTCGATGTGCGGCAGCACCGTCGAGTAGCCGTTCGTGAATCCGACGACGTAGAGGCCGGCGAGGAACGCGACGATGAGGATGACGTACTGGACGGCCATGTTCTTCGTGGCGCCGAGCATCCCCGACAGCGTGAGGTAGCCGACCGTGATCGCCATCATGAGGACCACCATCGACTGGTAACCGGTCAGCCCGGGGATGCCGATGTCGCCGAAGATGTAGAGGCCGACGAGGCCCATGCCACGGGCCTGCCCGATTGCGTATACGAACCCGATGAGGAACGTGGTGACCGCGGCGATGGCGCGCGCGGTGTCGGAGTTGAAGCGGTCGCCGACGAAGTCGGGTGCGGTGTACTTCCCGAACCGCCGCATCTGGGCGGCCATGAAGATGAGGAGGATGAAGTACCCCGTCGACCAGCCGACGACGAACGACAGTCCGTAAAACCCTGACGTGGCGATGAGCGCCGCCATCCCGAGGTAGGAGGCCGCGGACATCCAGTTGGCGCCGATTGCCATGCCGTTCTCGACGTTCCCGATCGAGCGGCCGGCGACCCACATGCCCTCGGTGTCGGCGACCTTGAACACGTAGCCGATGGCGAGGAACACCGCGAGCATCGCGGTCACCATGACGGCGGGCAGTGCCTTGAACGACACGTCCAGGCCCTCGGGGAGGAGTCCGGACTGCGCGACGAGGCCGGACGCTTCGAAGAGTGCGCTCATTCGCCGGCACCTCCGTCGGTGTGCTCGATGCCGTACTTCTCGTCGAGCTGGTCACGCTTGCGCGCGTACCAGAACGCGAGGAGGAGCGCGCCGCCGGGCGCGCCGATGGCGACGAGGAAGTAGTGCAGCGGGAAGCCGACGACCGGCAGCGTCGAGGTCATCACGTCCGGAGCGACGGCGGTCAGCGTGACCGGACCGAACACGACGACGGCCCAGACCACGAATCCGGTCCAGATGATCCGGAGGTGGTCGCGCATGAACGGCGTGCTCGGGTTGAGGAGGTTCACCTCGGAAGTGAGGTAGTTGGTTTCTTCGCGGCCCTGTTCGCCCGCGGTGACCGTGCCGCCGTCGGTGGCGGTCGTGTCGTCCGTCGGTTCGTGAGTGTGTTTGTCTGGCATAGGTTTGCTGCGGTCGTGGGGTCTGTGTCTGGCTGTTGGAAAACTGTGCGCGGTCGCTAGTCGTTGCTCACTTTCGCCTCGATGTCGTCGACGACGTCGGGGTTGCGGAGCGTCGACGTGTCCCCGAGTTCGTCGCCGTTCGCGACGTCCTCCAGCAAGCGACGCATGATCTTCCCGGAGCGCGTCTTCGGCAGTTCGGGCGTGAACACGACCTGCTCGGGTCGTGCGATGGGGCCGATGGCGTCTTCGACGGCGGTGATGATGCGTTCGCGGAGGTCGTCGTCGCCTT
>NZ_WUUU01000240.1 GCF_009831555.1 Halobacterium bonnevillei
GTCGTCGTGGCGCACACCGAGTTCGAACTCCACGTCCAGGTCGCCGACGTCGTTGTCGACCTGCGACCGGAGGCTGTCCAGCGACCGCTCCCGAGCGTCGCCCTCGACGTAGAGTTTCGTTGCGAGCCTCCTGTTCGCGTCCAGCATCGAGGTGGTGCTGGGCGTCGTCGCGTACGTCGCGCTGTTGACGTACCTGTTCGTCTACGACCCGCGGGACGGTGCGACGCTGTTCGCGGGGTTGCTGGGGGAACGGCCGCCCGTGCTCCCGGCGGCGTTCGCGCTGCTGGTGCTGTGGGACGTCTGCTACCGCATCGGAACCGGGTGGTGGGCGGCGGTCGTCGCGATCTGGCGGTCGCTCACGTACGACTTCGACGCTGACACCACCGCCGTCGTGCGGGCCGTCGACCGACGCACGCTGGCGTTCGGCGCGCTCCAGGCGGTCCTCGTGCCGTTCGTGTGGGGACACCTGCCGCTGGTCGTGGCAGTCGCTGGCCACGTCGTCGCCGTCGTCGGCGTGTCCGCTGCGTCGCTACTCGTGCTAAAACAGCGTGGCTAGTTGGACTGCATCTGCTGGAACTGGTCGAGCAGTTCTTCCGCGGAGTCGCCGGACTCGAACTCTACAGACCCCTCGTACGACGTTCGCGTGTCGTCGTCTGCGACCTCGACGTTGTTGTTCTTCGCTTCGCGGCGCTCGTGCTCGTCCTCGTCATAGGCACCCATTGACATGGCAACTACACCCACGATTAGAGGTAGGTCACTAAGAATGTAACGGATGTTCACACGCTCGCCCGTCAGAACGAAACCTGGCGGGGGCCGTTGGTCCCCATCGGCATCGGGTCGCGGTCACTGTACCCGATGCGACCCACGGCGGCGGCGTCGAGCACGCCGTAGACGGCGAAGGTGGCGTCCCGGGCGGACTCGAAGCGCTGCTCGCCAGTGCGTTCGATGAGCACTTCGAGTGCTTCCTCGCCGTCCGGGTAGTCGAGTTCGTGGTCGCCGCAGGCGTCGGCGAGTTCGTCGGCGGTCAGCGGGTAGTTCTGGGAGGCCAGGACGTCTGCCGTCTCACGGAGTGTCATCACCTGTCCGAAGCACGCGACCACACAAGAAGGTTCCCCATGAACGATGATAAAGGATTAAAATTCATTAAGGTTCCTTGTGCGACACGGCGTCGCACGATTCGTGGCCGCCCACCACCGCGACTCGCGCTACCGCGACTCACGCTACCGCGGGCCCGGCCGGTCCACGAGAGACCGCGTGGTTTAGGTGGCGGCGCGCTCGCTCACCAGTATGGTATACGCGGACCTCCACGTCCACACCCAGAACTCGGACGGGACCCTCACGCTCGCCGACGTCCCGGGCGCCGCCAGGGAGGCCGGCGTGCGCGTCGTCGCCATCACGGACCACGACCGCCTCCACCCCGGCCTCGACGACCCCGTGACCGAACTGGACGGCGTCCGGCTCGTCCACGGCATCGAGCTCCGCGTGGAGGCCGGCGACCAGCGACTCGACCTGCTCGGCTACGGCGTCTCCCAGACGGACGCCCTCGCCGCGGAGACCGAACGCATCCAGCGCGACCGCGTCGAACGCGGCCGCCGCATCATCGAGAACGTCGAGGACGCGCTCGGCGTCTCCCTCCCCGTCGAACCCCGGGAGGGCCTCGGGCGCCCCCACATCGCCCGCGGCGTCGTCGGCCACGACGACACCGACTACGATTCCGTCGGCGCCGTCTTCGACGACCTCATCGGCGACGACGGCCCGTGTTTCGCGCCCGCGACGTCCCCGACTTCGAGACGGGCGTCGACCTCCTCTCGGAGGCCTGCGGCCTCGTCGGCCTCGCGCACCCGCTGCGCTACCCCGACCCCGAGGCCGCGCTCGCGCGCTGCGACGCGCTCGACGCCGTCGAACGCTACTACCCCTACGACCGTCCGCTCGGCGCCGACCCGACCGCGGACGGACCCGCGAAGGTGGACGCCGCCATCGAAACCCACGACCTCATCGCGACTGGCGGCAGCGACGCCCACGACTTCGAACTCGGGAAAGCCGGCCTCGACGAGGCCGCCTTCGGCGCCGTCCGCGACCGCCTCTGAGTCGCGGCCGGCTCTAACCTTCGACCGCCCCCCGACGGCCGTTTTGCTCGAATCGTGACTACCCTGTGCCACGGCAGTATGTGACACTGTCTCTGACGACTTCCGATGCCGTGAGGTTCAGGTAGCCCCAGGTGCAACGGGTACGTATGCAGTGTCACTACTGCGACCGCGACGCCGACCTCACCGTCGAGAAGGGCGGGCTGAAGGTCGCGGTCTGCGAGGAGCACTTCCAGGAGCGGCTCGACGAACTCTCGGACAGCGAAGCGCTCCAGCAGCTCCGAGAGCAACTCGAGATCGAGCGGTCGTAGCGTCCGCGGTCCGGGACACGCTGCCCGAAGCGGCCCCGAGCGCGAACCGACGCCCTCCGCGTCTCTACGAATCGTTGAACGCCACTGAGACGCGTCTGCGGTGTGCGCCGGCAGTGAGCGGCTCCCGTCAGTCGCCGGCGCGGCCGGCGTCGACGTCGATGGCGTCGACGGGGCAGACGTCGACGCAGAGCATGCAGTCGATGCACTGACTCTCGTTTGCGGGGTCGGCTTTGAGTTCGGATTCGGGGTGGTCGGGGGTGTCGACCCACTCGAAGACGTCGACGGGGCAGTCCTCGACGCAGGCGCCGTCGGCGATGCAGATGTCGAAGTCGACGGCGACGTGGGTGCCGTGGATGCCGAGTTTCTCCGGTTCGTCGACCGGCCCCCAGACGTCGTGGCCCTTGTGAGTGTCCACTTGCTCGCGGTTGTCGTCGAACTGCGGGTCGATTGCCATACGCTGGTCTCCGTCTGCCAGTGGTATCAACGATGCGGGTCCCGCGTTCGGCTCCCCGCCCAGATTCGTACAGTGATGCCGGCTATGCTACGACGTCACGGACGCGCTCGGGGCGCCGCGACCGCAGCCGCCCAGTCTTAACTGTTATCCGGGCTTGCGCCGTCCCCTCCTGTATGCGAACCGTACGCCTCGACGACCTCGACTCCCGGATGGGCCCGGCCGACAGAACGCTCCCGCTGACCGACGTGCTCGGCGCGGCGAACGTCGCGCTCAACTACTACGAACTCGAGACGGGCGACAGCTTCGCGTACGGCGTCCACGCCCACGAGAACCAGGAAGAGATTTTCTACGTGCTCGACGGCACCGTGACGTTCCGGACGCTGGACGTCGGCGAATCCGGGGGCGTGGAAGGCGACGAACGCGAGGTCAGCGCGGGGGAACTCGCGCGCTTCGCGCCCGGGGAGTTCCAGCGCGGCGTCAAACGAGGGCGACGAGCGCGTCCGCGCGCTGGCAATCGGCGCGCCGCAGGACGCCCGGCGAGACGGAGATTTCTCCGCGAGTGCGAGGACTGCGGCG
>NZ_WUUU01000241.1 GCF_009831555.1 Halobacterium bonnevillei
GACGAGGTCACTGTCGACCTCGCGTACAGCACGGTCGAGGTCGAGCGACCGCCCGGAGCCAACCGTGCGTACTTGTTCGCGCCGTCGGCGCCCAGTACGCGTGGCGGGACGGCCATCCCCGTCGAGGACGACCGCTGGGTCGTGACGCTGTTCGGTCTCCACGGCGACCACCCGCCCACCGACCCGGCGGGCGTCGGGGCGTTCGCCGACAGCCTCCCCACCGACGACCTGGTGTCGCTGCTGGACGACCACGAGTGGCGGACGACCGACGTTGCGCACTACCCGTTCCCGTCCAGCCTCCGGCGACGCTACGAGGCCGTCCAGCGGTTCCCAGAGGGCCTGCTCGTCACCGGGGACGCCGTCGCGAGTTTCAATCCGGTTTACGGCCAGGGTATGTCCGTTGCGGCGCTCGATGCGCTGGCGCTCCACGACGCGCTTGCGGGCGGCCGCGACGGACTCGGCGCCCGGTTCTTCGGGCGCGTCGGTGACGTCGCGGACGTCGTCTGGCGGATGACGGTCGGCGCGGATTTCGAGTTCGCGGCGACGACCGGCCCGAAGCCGAGGGGGACGGACCTGTTCAACCGCTACGTCGCCCGCGTCGTCGACACCGCACAGGAGAACGGCTACGTCTCCGACCGGTTCGCGCGCGTCTTGCGTCTCGAACACCCGCCGACGAGCCTCCTCGCACCGGGCGTGCTCTGGCGCGTCCTCGCGCCCACTGGACTGGTCGGGGACGCCTGAGGACACACTGGGTCCGACCGCAGACCGCGTTCGGCTGCGGATTCACCGGTGCCGGGTGGACCGAGCGCTCCGAGACGTGCCGTCGGGTCGACGCCCCAGAAATCAGATGCCGTGAGAACGAAACGCACAGCGCGTCTGCACGCCGAGAGACTTGTCGTCAGTTTCTTGTCCAGCGAATCGAACATTCGTCCATGCCCGCCCTCGAGACGACCGCTCTGACACGACGCTTCGGCGACCTGGTCGCCGTCGACGCCCTGGATCTGACCGTCGAGGAGGGGGAGGTGTTCGGCTTCCTCGGCCCCAACGGTGCCGGGAAGTCCACCACCATCAACGTCCTCCTCGGCTTCCTCGACCCAAGCGACGGGTCGGCGACCGTCCTCGGCCACGACGCCACCCGCGAATCGCGCGCCGTCCGCCAGCGAACCGGCCTCCTCCCCGAAGGATTCGGCGTCTACGAGAACCTCACCGGGCGCGAACACGTTCGGTCTGCAATCGAAACGAAGGGGGTCGACGACGACCCGGACGCCCTCATCGACCGCGTCGGCCTCGACCCCGACGACGCCCGCCGCGCCGCCGGCGACTACTCCAAGGGGATGCAACAGCGCCTCGCGCTGGCCATCGCGCTGGTCGGTGACCCCGACCTCCTCATCCTCGACGAGCCCTCCAGCGGCCTCGACCCGAAGGGCGCGAAACTCCTCCGGAATATCGTCCGCGAGGAGGCCGACCGCGGCGCGACCGTGTTCTTCTCCAGCCACGTCCTCGGGCAGGTCGAGCAGGTCTGCGACCGCGTCGGTATCATGCACGACGGCCGGATGACCGCCGTCGACACCATCGATAACCTCCGGGATCGCATCGACGCCGAATCCGTCATCGACGCCGAGGTCGAGTCGATCCCCGACACCGACCCGATTACGGCGGTCGACGGCGTCCGAGACGTAACCGTCCAGGCCGGCTCGCTCCGCATCGCGTGCACGCGGCCCGACGCGAAGATGCCCGCCCTGCGCGTGCTCGACGACGCCACCGTCGTCACCGACATCACCATCGAGGACGCCTCGCTGGAGGCGCTCTTCGAGGAGTACACGGAGAACGGCGGCGACGGCGCGGACGCCGACCCGCCAGCACAGCGAGCCGCTCCGACCGCCGGAGGTGACGCCGCGTGAGCCTCTACACCGTCGCGCGCGACGACTTCACGAACGCCCGCCGGTCGTACATCGTGCTCGGGGTCGTCGGCATCCTCACCGCGATGGTCGCGCTCATCGTGGCGATGGACGCCGACCACCACCCCGACCCGTACCGCGCGCTCTTCGACGTCTCGTTCTTCCTGTTCCTGACGTTCCCCATCGTCATCGCGCCGCTGACGTACCTCTCCATTGCGGGCGACCGCGACACCGGCGTCCTCAAGTACGCCCTCGGCCTCCCGAACACGCGCGCCGAGTACGTCTTCGGGAAACTCGTCTCGCGACTCGGCGTCGCGCTCGCGGCCGTCGTCGTCGCGATGGCCGTCGCGTTCGTCGTCGCCGTCCCGCTGTACGAGAACGCGCCGAGCGTCGAGCGGTTCGCGAAGTTCACGGGCGTCACGCTGCTGTTCGCGTTCTCGTTCGTCGGCGTCTACGTCGCGTTCTCCGCGGTCACGGAGAGCCGGTCGCGCGCGATGCTCGGCGTGTTCGGCGCGTACTTCTTCCTCGTGCCGTTCTGGTTCGGGTTCTTCCCGACGGTGAACCTCCCGAACCTCGTGAGCATGGCCGGCGACCTGCTCGGCGTCACCGTCTCCGAGTCCACACAGGACGTGATTCGCGCGCTCTCACCCGCGACCGCGTACCTGTCCGCGACGGAAATCGTCTACACGGGCGTCGTCGACCAGTACGACCAGGTCGCGATGAACTTCACGTACGAGGGGTCGCCGCTCGACCGGCAGCTCTGGTTCAACCTTGCCGTGATGGCCGCCTGGGGCGTCGGGTCGCTGCTCGTCGGATTCCTGTCGTTCCGCCGGTCGGAACTCGGATAGTCACAGCCGCCGCTTGATCGTCTCTGCGGTCGCTTCCCCGACGCCTTCGACGTCCCGGAGGTCCGCGACCGAGGCGTCCCGGACGTTCTCCACGCTCCCGAACCGTCGCAGCAGGCGCTTCCGGAGTTCGGGGCCGACGCCGTCGACGCCATCCAACGCCGTCGCGACGTCGTCCCGCAGCGTCTGGTGGTACGCGACCGCGAACCGGTGGGCTTCGTCCCGCACTCGCTGGAGGACGTGCAACTGGGGCGCGTCCCTGTCCCAGTCGTACGTCCGCTGCGGCGTGACCACGACCTCCCTGTCCTTCGCGAGCGCGACCGCGGGCACGTCCCAGTCCGCGTCCTCGAGGGCCTCGATGGCGGCGTCGAGTTGCCCGCGGCCGCCGTCGATGAGCAGGAGGTCGGGGTCCGGGCGGTCGTCGCGGCCGGCGACCGCGCGCTCGGCGCGCCACGCCACCAGCCGCCGCATGTTCGCGTAGTCGTCGTTCTCGTCGTCGAGTTTCTTCCGCCGGTAGTCCGGCTTCTCCGCGGCGCCGTCCACGAAACAGACGTTGCTCCCGACTACCGCCGTCCCCTGGGCGTGACTCACGTCGAACCCCTCGATTCGGGTGGGGCGGTCGACGCCGAGCGCGTCCTCCAGCGCAGCGAGTTCGTCGTCGCC
>NZ_WUUU01000242.1 GCF_009831555.1 Halobacterium bonnevillei
CCGCGGGTCATGCCGACGATGGTGCCGCGCGCGCGGCCGTCCCAGTGGGGGGCGCCGAGCCCCGTGAACGCCGGCACCATGTAGACGCCGTCAGTCGACTCCACTGAGCGCGCGAGGCTCGCGGTCTCCCCGGGGCTGTCGATGAGGTCGACGTCTTCCAGCCACTCGATGGCGGCGCCGGTGATGAAGATGGCGCCCTCGAGGGCGTACTGCACGGGTTCGCCGGACCGCTGGAACCCGATGGTGGTGAGGAGGCCGTGGTCGGACTCGACGGCGTCCGCGCCCGTGTTCATGAGGTAGAACGAGCCGGTGCCGTACGTGTTCTTGGCGTCGCCCTCGTCGAAGCACGTCTGGCCGAACAGCGCCGCCTGCTGGTCGCCGAGCGCGCCGGCGACCGGCACCTCGGCTTCGAGGAAGCCGTCGGGGTCGGTGGTCCCGTACGTCTCCTCGTCGGAGGACGGCCGGACCTCGGGCAGCATCGGGGCGGGGACGTCGAACTCCGCGAGCAGGTCGTCGTCCCACTCGAGGTCGTGGATGTTGAACAGCATCGTCCGGGACGCGTTCGAGACGTCGGTGACGTGGTTCCCGGTGAGCTTGTAGATGAGCCAGGCGTCGATGGTCCCCATCAGGAGTTCGCCGGCCGCCGCGCGGTCGCGGACGTCCTCGGGCCGCGTGCGCTGGAGCTTGATGGGGTCGGCGTTGTCCAGAATCCACTCGGTCTTCGTCGCCGAGAAGTACGCGTCGGCTTCCAGGCCGGTCTTCTCGCGGATCATCTCGACGTCGCCGTTGGCTTCGAGTTCCTCCACGCGCTCTGTGGTGCGGCGGTCCTGCCAGACGAGCGCGTTGTAGACCGGGCTGCCGCTCTCGGCGTCCCAGACGACGGTGGTCTCGCGCTGGTTCGTGATGCCGAGCGCGTCCAGCTGGGACGCGTCCAGGCCCGCGTCGACGAGGCCGGTGGTGACGGCCCGCTTGGTGTTCTCCCAGATTTCGGCGGGGTCGTGTTCGACCCAGCCGGGCTCCGGGTAGATCTGTTCGTGCTTCTCGTAGGCGTTCGCGACGACCTGGCCGCTGTGGTCGAACACCATGAAGCGGGTGCCCGTGGTCCCCTGGTCGATTGCCCCGACGTATGTGCGTGCCATGTGCGGTCTTCTCTCGGCGGCCACTTTATGCGTTGGCCGCCTCGGCAGTAGCAAGCGGGCCGACCGTCATAAAAGTTACCGATGCTTGGGGTATACCAATAAAGAAATCGGGGGCCCGGAGACACCGTGGCGAGGGCCGCGTCTACTGTTCTCTGTGGCCGGCGACTTCCGGTCGAACGTCCCGCGCCGCCCGCGAACGAGCGGGACCGAGACGCGGCCCCGGTCCGAGAACTCGCGCCGATGCCCGGGTACGCAGTACAATATTTACTATTGTCTGGGGGGTGTCGATAAAATAAAGTGGGTGGCCGCAGAATCCGTAGAGAACAGATGGCATCGCCACCACACGTCGCCGTCGTCGGCGGCGGGTCGACGGGAACGGGCATCGCCCGCGACCTCGCGATGCGAGGCTTCGAGGTCACGCTCGTCGAACAGGGAAACCTCACCCACGGGACGACGGGCCGGATGCACGGCCTCCTGCACAGCGGTGCCAGGTACGCGGTCTCCGACCAGGCCAGCGCCGAGGAGTGCATCGGGGAGAACCGCGTGCTCCGCGACATCGCCAGCCACTGCGTCGAGATGACCGGCGGCCTCTTCGTGAAGCGCCCGGAGGACTCCGAGGAGTACTTCCAGGAGAAACTGGCCGGCTGCCGGACCTGCGGGATTCCCGCCGAGGTCCTCACTGGCGAGGAGGCGCGCGCGATGGAACCCCACCTCGCGACGGACGTCGAGAAGGCGATCTCCGTCCCCGACGGCGCCGTCGACCCGTTCCGACTCGTCGTGGCGAACGCCGCCAGCGCGCAGGAACACGGCGCGCGCGTCGAGACGCACTCCACGGTCACCGACCTGCTCGTGGCGGACGGCGAGGTCGTCGGCCTCGAGGTCGAACACGAGTCCGGGCCCGGCACGCACGTCCACGGGACCGAGAGCGGGACCGAGCAGATTCGGGCCGACCACGTGATCAACGCGACCGGCGCGTGGGCCGGCCGCATCGGCGACATGGCGGGCGTCGACATCGCGGTCCGCCCGTCGAAGGGCGTGATGACCATCATGAACGTCCGGCAGGTCGACACCGTGATCAACCGCTGCCGGCCGAAGGGCGACGCCGACATCGTCGTCCCGCACGAGACCACGGCCATTCTCGGGACCACCGACGAGGAGGTCGACGACCCCGAGGACTACCCCGAGGAGCAGTGGGAGGTCGACGCCATGATCGACACGCTCTCCGAGCTCGTGCCGATGCTCGAGAGCGCGCGCACGATTCGCTCGTTTTGGGGGGTGCGGCCGCTGTACGAACCGCCGGACGTCGGCAGCGACGACCCCACCGACATCACGCGGGACTACTTCCTGCTCGACCACGCGGACCGCGACTCGCTCCCGGGGTTGACGAGCATCGTCGGCGGGAAGTTCACGACCTACCGGATGATGGCCGAGGCCGTCACCGACCACGTCTGCGCGAAGTTCGGCGTGGACGCCGACTGCCGGACGGCGGACGTCCCGCTCCCCGGCAGCGAGGAGTTCTCGGTCCTCCGGGACTACATGGACGAGTTCGGCCTCCGGTCGCCCATCGGCCGCCGGAGCGTCGAACGTCTCGGCTCCCGTGCCGGGGACGTCCTGGACACCGCGGCTCCGAACCCGACGATCTGCGAGTGCGAGGGGGTCACGCGCGCCGAACTCCGCGACGCCATCGGGCAGGCGGGGTCGGACCTCAACGCCGTCCGCATCCGCACCCGTGCGTCGATGGGGAACTGCCAGGGCGGCTTCTGCTGTCACCGGATGGCCAGCGAACTCCACGGCGACGCGGCCGAGGGAGCGGGCGCCTACGACGAAGCCACGGCGCGGCGTGCGTGGGACGACCTGCTCCAGGAGCGCTGGAAGGGCCAGCGCCACGCGCTCTGGGGCGAACAGCTCTCCCAGGTGATGTTGAACTACGCGCTGCACGCCACGACGCAGAACCGCGACCGCGACCCCGCGGACGGAGACGGTGTCGACTTCGCCAGGTTCGATAGCGGCCCGCCCAGCGCCGACGCGACTGAATCGGGCGACCGCTGCAGCGACGACGGCAACGTGGCCACCGACGGAGGGGAGCGGGATGGCGATTGAGTCGGACGTCCTGGTCATCGGCGGCGGCCTTGCGGGCCTGACGAGCGCGCTCGCCGCCGCGCGCGCCGGCGCGGACACGCGCCTCGTCTCCTACAAGCAGAGCACGCTCCGGAACGCCTCGGGACTCGTGGACCTGCTCGGCCTACACGGCCCGGAC
>NZ_WUUU01000243.1 GCF_009831555.1 Halobacterium bonnevillei
CGACGCCGGCGACGGCGACAGCGGCGGCCAAGGTCTCCACCTCCCAGACGCCGACCACGCCGACCGTGATCGCCGGGTCGTCGTAGTACAGTGGCGTCGCGACCAGCGCGGCGGCGGCACCGAGCCACGTCACGACGAACGTGAACCCGACGACGCCGATCCCGAATCGCACGAGCAGGTAGGCGACCGCTCGGTACCCAGACAACGCCGCGAGTTCCGCGAACGCGGCGTCGAAGACGCCCGTTGACGCTCTGGGTTCAGCGAGCACGGGTGCGGGCACGTCGAACAGCCGCGCGCCGAGTCCCGCGTCGAGCACAGCGACGCGACGGGCGACGGCCGCAACGCCTGCGAGCACGACGACCCCGACTGCGAACAACAGGAGCGGAACGCCGACGATCACGCCGCTGACGACGAGCGCCAGGTACACGACTCCCAGCGGGAACGACACCAGGAGGTACAGCGTCGAACGAGCGACGTCACCAGGGGAGGGCATCGGTCGGACCAGGGACCGCTACCGCAAAAAGCGTTGGCGTCACGGAGCAACAGTCACGCGTTCTCGCTGCGGCCGGCATCGCCGGACGCCGTTCAGGCGTCCTCGCCGTGGTTGGCCCCTCCAGCCGACGATTACGCGCCCTCGCCGTGGTTCCCGTCGGCCAGCGACTCGTGTTCGAGTTCCTCGGCCTCCTCCTCGGGGAGGCGGCGGACGCGAGCCTTCATGATGCGGGTGTTCTCCACGCGCTCGACGGTGAGTTCCACGTTCTCGTAGCGGAACGTCTCGTCCTCCTCGACGAGGCGGCCAGCGCGGTTGAAGATGAACCCCGCGATGGTCTCGAACTCCTCGCCCTCCGGCAGGTCGATGTCGAGGGCGTCGTTGACCTCCTCGATGTTCACCTCGCCGCGCACGCGGACGGTCTCGTCGTCGACGTAGTTGATCGGGAGTTCCTCCTCGCCCTCCAGGATCTCGCCGACGATCTCCTCCGTGATGTCCTCGGCGGTCAGCAGGCCCTCGGTCGTCCCGAACTCGTCGATGACGACGACCAGCTGGACGCGCTCCTCCTGCATCTCCCGGAGCAGGTCGTCGACGTTCTTCGACTCGGGGACGTGCAGCGTCGGCTCGATGAGGTCCTCGAGTTCGACGTCGTCGGACTCGCCGTAGAGGTACTCGCGGACGAGGTCCTCGAGGCTGACGACGCCGATGATGTTGTCCAGTTCGCCCTCGTAGACGGGGATGCGCTCGTGGCCGGCCTGCGTGCACGTCTGGATGGCTTCCTCGATGGACGCGTCGGTCGTCACGGCGATCATGTCGAGGCGCGGCGTCATCACCTCCTTCGCGATGGTGTTGTTGAACCGGAAGATGCGCTGGAGCATCTCCCGTTCGTCCTCCTCGATGACGCCCTCGCGCTCGCCGGTCTTGATCATGTCCTGGATCTCCGAGCGCGTGACGTAGCTCGTCTCGATGGCGGCGCGGCCGCCGGTGACCTGGTTGACGATGCGCGTCAAGTAGTCGAAGAGGACGACCAGCGGGTAGAGCAAGCGCTCGGACCACTTCAGCGGGCCGGCAATCGTGAGCGCCCACGACTCGGAGTTCTCGACGGCGTAGGACTTCGGCGCGCTCTCCCCGAACAACAGGACGAGCGCAGTGATGCCGAACGTCGCCGCGAGAACGGCCTGTCCCTGTGAGAGGTAGTACCCGAGCAGCCCCGTCGCGATGGAGGACATCGCGATGTTCACGAGGTTGTTCCCCACGAGGATGGTGATGAGCAGCCGGTGGGGGTCGCGTTTCAGTTCGTCGACCGCCTTCGCGCCCGACCGACCCTCATCGACGAGCGCGTCGATGCGGTGCCGGGCGAGAGAGAACATCGCGATCTCCGACGAGGAGAAGAACGCCGACAACCCCATCAGGATGGCGATGGTGACCACTCCGGCAGCGACGATGACGTCCTGCCCGAGTTCGACGCCGAACAGTAACACTGCCAGCGGGAGCGACAGATTGCCCATTCCAGTTGAGGTAGTTTTCAGCCCGCCGGTTAATAGTTTGCTCACTCGAATGCGCGGGGACCGCCGCAGGCGAAGCGTTTACCCGGGTTTCGGGCGAACGAGCCACCATGAGTGCGCGAGAAGCGACGCCGCGGCCACGCCACAGCGACGCCCACGTGACGCTGTACCGCTTGCAGGCCTGCCCGTTCTGCGAGCGCATCGTCCGGAAGCTCGAGGAGCTCGACATCGACTACCACTCGCGGTTCGTCGAGCCGATGCACGGCGACAGGAACGCCGTCAAGCGCGTCGTCGGCGCGCGGACGGTGCCCGCCATCATCGACGACGAGACGGGCGTGGCGATGGCCGAGAGCGGGAACATCGCCGACTACCTCGACGCCACGTACGGGGGTGGGGACTGATGGACCTCGACTTCGAGGTCGTCGACCTCCCGCCGGCCGACCACGTCGAGGCCGGCGACGAGGCGCCGGACTTCACGCGCCCGCTCGTGAACGACGAGTTCTGGGAGGACGTCGCGCTGTCGGACCTGCTGGCCGACGCACCGGTCCTCCTGGTGTTCACGCCGATGGACGGCGCGTTCCCGTCGACGTACATCTGGAACGAACTCAGGGACCGCGGGATGGACGAGTACGGCGTGCAGGTCGTCGGCGTCTCCATCTCGACGCCCTACGAGCACATGACCACCATCGAGGAACGCGGCATCGAGTCGTTCGCCGGCCTGTTCAGCGACCCCCAGAACGGCGTCGCCGAGAAGTACGGTATCAGCCACAGCCTCGACGGGATGGCGGGCGTCAGCGAACCGCGGCCGTCCGTGTTCCTGGTCGCGCCGGATGGCACCGTCGAGTACGCGTGGGTCGCCGACGAGTGGCCCGCGTTCCCGGACTACGACGCCGTCGAGGACGCCGTCATCGGGCTGTGAATCCACCGGGAGGCGCGACCGCGCGTAGTGGTACGCCGGGCGAACGGGACCTGTAACGCTTTTTCGGGCGGCGACCAACTGTTGGGTATGACTGTCAGCGACGACGACATCGCGGCGGCCGCCGACGCCATCCGGACCGGCGGCCTCGTCGTCTACCCCACGGAGACCGTGTACGGCGTCGGCGCGGACGCCCTGGACCCGGTCACCATCGAGCGCGTGTTCGAGACGAAACGACGGAGCCGCGACGACCCGTTGTCGTTCGCGTTCCCCGACGTCGACAGCGCGCTCGAGCACGTTCGCGTCGGCGAGACTGAGTGCGCGTTCATGCGAGCGTTCCTCCCGGGGCCCGTCACGGTCGTCTGCGAGAAGCGCGACTCCGTGCCGGCGGTGCTGACCGGCGGCCGCGACCGCGTGGGCGTGCGCGTCCGCCCGGACGACGTGGCGCTGGCGCTCCTCGAT
>NZ_WUUU01000244.1 GCF_009831555.1 Halobacterium bonnevillei
CTCGAGGCCGGCGTCGGCCAGCGCGAACGCGCTCGCACGGCCCGCGCCGCCAGCGCCCACGACGACGGCGTCCTGCCCCGCAAGCGGCACGTCGTGATAGCTGAACGACCGGCGGACGCCCGCCACGTCCGTGTTGTGGCCGGTGACTGTCCCCCCCGTGAAGTCGATGGTGTTCACGGCGCCGATGCGCTCCGCGAGGTCGTCCGCGTCCACCAGCGACAGGACGTCCTGCTTGAACGGGATGGTGACGTTGAGGCCGGCGACGCCGAGCGCCTCCGCGCCCCGGATCGCCGTCGCGAGGTCCGCCCGTGACGGCTCGAACGTGACGTACCTCGCGTCGAGGCCGAGTTCTGCGTACGCCGCCTCGTGCATCGGCGGCGACAGCGAGTGTTCGACCGGATTCCCGACGAGTCCGAATACCTGCACGCCTCCACCCAGCGGCCGGACGCTTATAACTGATACTGACACCGAACGGTTTTTTGCCGGGAACTGTTTCCCCGCTGTATGGCCGGGTCACTCGCTGTCGATGCCGGGATACTGCTGGCTGGCATCGTCTTACTCTACGTCGGTGCGGAACTCCTCGTCTCCGCCGCGTCTGCGCTGGCGCTCTCGCACGGGGTGAAAGCCGCGACTGTCGGCGTCACCGTCATCGCATTCGCCACGACCGCGCCGGAGCTGTTCGTCAGTTCCATCGGCGCGCTCACCGCCTCCGACAGCATCGCGCTCGGGAACATCGTCGGGTCGAACATCGCCAACATCGGCCTCGTGCTCGGCGCCTCCGCCGTCGTCCGTCCGATGCAGGTCGACGACGACACGCTCTACCAGCACGGCCCGTTCATGTTCGTCGCCGCCGTCGCGCTGGTCGGCCTCGGCCTCGACGGCCGCATCGGCGCCGGCGACGGCGTCGTCCTGCTCGCGTTGCTCGCAGGGTTCACTGGCTTCCTCTACTACAAGGCACAGCAGAACGACGTCGTCATCCCCGAAGACGTCGACATGAGCGCGGACACGACGAGCGCCGGCGTCCGGGACTACGTCGCGCTCGTCGGTTCGATTCTGCTGTTGCTCGCCGGCTCTCGCGCGCTCATTGTCGGCGGCCGCGGCGTCCTGGTCGCGTGGGGGTTCGGTGACCTCTTCATCGGCCTCACCATCATCGCGTTCGGCACGTCCGTCCCCGAACTCGCGACGTCGCTCGTGAGTGCCATCCGCGGCGAAGCCCAGTTCTCCATCGGAAACGTCGTCGGGTCGAACATCTACAACGTGCTCGCGGTCATCGGCGTCGTCGCCGTCGTCGTGCCCATCACCGTCGAATCCGCGACGGTCAGCTACGAGTTCCCCATCATGCTCGGATTCACGGTGGTCGCGCTCGCCATGATGGCGCTCGGCGACCGCATCACTCGAATCGAGGGATTCGGGCTGCTGGCGGGCTACGTCGGCTTCCTCTACTTCCTGCTCCCGTAGTCGCGGCTGTTTCGCCACGGCGACCCGCCACCGAAGCGGTGGACGGACCCCCTGCGCTCGCATCCGCCCCCAATCACAAGCGTTAGGGCGCCCGTCCCGGACAGTGTAGACTATGTTACGCGAGCGGGTGCGCCACCCCATCGCGGCGCTCGTCTTCGCCGTACTGCTGACAGTTCCGTGGGTGATCGTCCACTTCACCGGCGGGCCGGACGCCTACGGCCTCGGCCACCCAGCGACGGTTGCCGTCAGCGGCATCGCCGTGCTCGGGGCGTCGTTCCTGCTCGCGTGGGGCGCGGAAACCGCGGAGAAGGACGTCCCGCAGTCGTTCGCAATCGCCGTGCTCGCTGTGCTCGCCGTCGCCCCGGAGTACGCCGTCGACGCGCTGTACGCCTGGACCGCCGGGGCGAACATCGGTACCGAACGCGGCATGGAAGCCGCGAACCTCGCAATCGCCAACATGACCGGCGCGAACCGCATCCTCATCGGTATCGGGTGGTCGGGCGTCGCGCTGTTCACCGTCTACCAGGCCAGGAAGACGATGGACCCGGCGGTCACGTTCGACGGCGGCCTCCGGAGTCGCGTGAACCTCGACCCCTCCATCGCCACCGAAATCACGTTCCTGCTCGCGGCGACGGCGTACGCGTTCGTCGTCCCGCTCGGCGACGGCATCGGCCTCCTGGACACGGTCGTGCTCGTCGGCCTGTTCGCGGCGTACATCGCCATCATCATCCGCGGCGACGTCTCCCACGACACCGACCACGTCGGCGTCCCCGCGTACCTCCAGCAGTTCCGGCGGCCCGCTCGCGTCGCCGGCGTCGTCGCGCTGTTCGCGTTCTCCGGTTTCGCCATCTACACCGCCGTCCACCCGTTCGCACATGGGCTCGAGGAGATCGGAAAGGCCGCCGGCATCCCGCCGTTCTTCATGATCCAGTGGATCGCACCGCTCGCTTCCGAGAGCCCGGAGCTCATCGTCGTCGTCTACCTCGTGAACAAGGCGCGCTCGACCGCCGGCTTCAACGCGCTCATCTCCTCGAAGCTCAACCAGTGGACGCTGCTCATCGGGACGCTGGCGGTCGTCTACAGCATCGCTGCGGGGAGCCTGGGGACGCTCCCGTTCGACGAGAAGCAGGCCGTCGAGATCTGGATCACCGCCGCCCAGAGCCTGTTCGCCATCGCCATCCTCACGAACTTCTCGATCGCCGTCTGGGAGGGGATCACCCTGCTCGTGCTGTTCCTCACCCAGGTTGTCGCCGAGTTCGTCATCATCCAAACGGTCGCCGAACCCGCCGCGACGGAACTCAGCATTCTCGTCCTCTACGCGTACACCGCCGTCTACCTCGTGCTCGCGACCGTGCTGTTGATTCATCGCCGGGAATCCATGGTGCGGCTCGTCCGGAAGACCGCGGACGACGCCGGGGCCGCGTTCGGCGCTGGCAGCGACTGACGACCGGATCCGTGCCGCCGCCGACGCCAGGATTCGGGGCGGTCGGCGGTCCCGTCGACGCCGGCACCACGAGCCTCGAACAGCAGGCGTTTTACTGGTCGCGGCGTACGCCGGGTCGTGATTGGAATCGTCGTGAGTACCACCGACGAGGCCTCCCAGCACATCGGCGACCACCTCCTGGACGTCGGTGACTTCGAGGCGGTCGGCGACGGCGTCTACCGGGCGGACGGCTTCGAACTGCGGGAGTTCGAGGAGCTGCACATCGACCTCGAGGACCCCGCCGCGCCGTTCGACGACCCCGAGTTCGTCGTCGTGGTGTCCCGCCACGCCGGTGACACCGGCCCGCTGCTGACCGCCCACCACACCGGGAACTTCGGGGACGCGCAGTACGGCGGCGAGGACAGGTCGCTCGCAGCTGCCTGCCCGAACGCCCACCGTCTGGTGGTCGCGGCGCTCCGGGAG
>NZ_WUUU01000245.1 GCF_009831555.1 Halobacterium bonnevillei
GACGCGAGCATCGGCGTCGGCGCGCTCTCCGAACTCGCTGTCGGCTACCGCGGCGCCGACGAACTCGCGACGGTCAGCGACCTCGACGCGGGCGACCACGTCGTCGCGACGCTGACCGACGCGTTCCCGACCCGTGAGACGTTCCTCCGCGAGGGGTTCTGAGCCCCGTACTGTTTTCCGCGGGGGCGTCAAGCCTGGCGTATGACGAGGTGGCTGGCAGTCCTGGCGGGCGTCGTTGCATCCGTCGTCGCCGCGGTCGCGGCGGTCGCAAACAGTCCCCCGTCCCTCCTCCTCGCTGGCTTCTGGGGCGGCATCGTCGCTGGCGTCGTCGTCGGTGGCGTGCGCGCCGGACTCTGGCACGGCCTCCTCGTTGGCCTGGCCGAACTCATCCTCGTCGTCTCCCTGCTCGTCGTCGCGCTCGTACTCTACGACCCACAGCACGCGCGCCCCGGCATCGGCTACTCCATCGTTCTCGTTCCCGCGCTCGGTGTCGCGTACGTCGTCGAAGCCGTGGTGGGTGGTGTAATCGGGGGTGTCGTAGGCCGGGTCCGCCAGTGAGCGAGCGACACCCGGTCGAACCGGCGCTAACCCGCGTTAATTGGAAGAAATCCGGCGTCAGCGACTCCACACACCTTATGCCCGGAGCGCACAGTATCGAGTGCAATGATCGAACTCGTCGACGCGGTTGCGACAGTCGGTATCGACATCGCGAACGTCGCGGCAGCCGGCCCGCCCGCCGACCTGCCCGGACCGGTGCCGGACTTCGTGGGGGACGTCCTCGGGTCCGTGCGGTCGTTCATCGAGGGGTCCATCGACAACCTCGGGAAGGCAGTCAGCGACCTGACGCCCGGCGGAAACTAACGGCTACGCCGGTTCGAATCGGAAGCCGTCCCACGCCTGGCTGTCGGGTTCCCTGATGCCCGCGCCCGGTTCGCGTAGTTCCGCCGCGTAGACCGGTTCCACGTCGTCGCCGATGTCGACGCCGTCGGCGGTCGTCAGCTGGCCGAGCGCGCGCACGCTCTCGCCGTCGACAGTGAACTCGACGATGGCGAGGTGGTTCGGTTCGCGGACGCCCGGCGGCGTCGCCGTCGACGTCGTCCACGTGACGACCGTCCCGGTGCGGTCGCTGAGGTCAACGGTCTCGGTCTGTTCTGCGCCACAGTCCGGGCAGCGCGTGTGCCCGGGGTACGTGACGTGGCCGTTCTCGCAGCGGTGTGCGTCGAAACTGGGGGCGTCGTCAGTCATGGCTGTTCGAGGATGGTGGTGGTGACGCAGTTCCCGAACCCGCCGACGTTGCACGCGAGGCCGACCGTCGCGTCGACCTGGCGCGCGCCCGCGTCGCCGAGCAACTGCTGGTAGATTTCGTACGCCTGTGCGACGCCGCTGGCGCCCAGCGGGTGGCCCTTCGACTTGAGGCCGCCGGAGGTGTTGATGGGGAGGTCGCCGTCGCGGTCCGTGACGCCCTCCTCGACGGCCTTCCAGCCCTCGCCCTTCTCGAAGAACCCGAGGTCCTCGCTCTGCAGGAACTCCAGAATCGTGAACATGTCGTGGAGTTCCGCGACGTCGACGTCCTCGGGACCGCGGTCGGCCATCTCGTAGGCGACGTTCGACGACTCGACGACGCCGCCCATCGTGGTCGGGTCCTCGCGCTCGTGGACGACGTGAGTGTCCGTCGCACCGCCGACGCCCGACACGACGACGTAGTCGTCGGTGTACTCCTGTGCCACGGACTCCGGACAGAACACGAGACCGGCGCTGCCGTCCGTGATCGGACAGAAGTCGTACAGCCGAAGGGGGTCGGCGACGACCGGCGACTCCAGGACCGTCTCCAGGTCGACCTCCTTGCGGAACTGCGCGTGCGGGTTGTCCGTGCCGTTGCGGTGGTTCTTCACCGCGACCTTCCCCAGCGATTCGCGGGGCGCGTCGTACTCGTCGAGGTATTTGCGGGCGGTCAGGCCGGCGAAACTCGGGAGCGTGACGCCGTGCTTGTACTCCACGGGATGGGTGAGGCTGGCGATGACGTCCGTCGCTTCCCCCGTCGTCTTGTGGGTCATCTTCTCCCCGCCGACCAGCAGCGTCAGGTCGCTGGCGCCGGAGGCGACGGACTGCCAGGCGGCGTAGATGCCGGCGCCGCCGGAGGCGCTCGTCTGGTCGACGCGCTGCGTGTACGCGGGCAGCGCGTTCAGGTCGTGAGCGAGCGCGTTCGGGACGCCGGTCTGTCCCTCGAACTCGCCGCTCGCCATGTTCGAAACGTAGAGGTGGTCGACGTCGCCGCCGTCGCGCCCGCGTCGTCGAGCGCGGCGTCGCCGGCTTCCGCCAGCAGCGCCCGCACCCAGGCGTCGCGGTCGCCGAACTGCGTCATCGACGCACCGATGATTGCTACGCGGTCCATATCTCACCGTCACACAGCGGGGTCTTTACGCTTTCACCTCCGACCGCACCGACGCGCGAGCGGGCGCCCGCGCCCTCCGGCGGCGAGTACTGCGGCTTACGCCTCGATCACGAGCACCCGGAGGTCGTTGACGTTCGTGCCGGTCGGTCCCGTCCGCAGCAACGCATTCCGACCGGCGAGGAACCCGCCGGCGTCGTTGTGGCCGAGCGCCTCGCGCGCGGCGCTCGGGTCGTCGACCGTCCCGGTGTCCACGAGCGCGCCGGCGTGCTCGCTCGCGCCGTCGATTCCGTCCGTGTCGACGCACGCGAACGCAGCGCGCTCCGGCAGCCGGGGGCGGCGGCGAGTGCACACTCCTGGTTCGGGCCGCCTTCCCCGTCGCCCTCGACGGTCACGGTGAGTTCGCCACCCGAGACGACGACTGCCGGGGGCGACACCGGGTTTCCGGTGGCTCTGGCTTCGGCCGCGATCGCTGCGTGCACCAGTCCGACGTCCGCGGCTTCGCCCTCGATGCCGGCCGAGAGCACGAGCGGCTCGTACCCGCGGTCGCGTGCCGTCTCGACCGCTGCCTCGAGGGCCGTCCTGCCGTCTGCGAGCACGTGGGTGTGCACGCTCTCGAACGCGGGGTCGCCCGCAGAGGGCGTCTCCGGGACGTCGCCGGCTGCGCCGCGTTCGAGGCGGGTGCGGACCCCATCCGGAACGTCGATGTCGCGTTCGTCGAGGACCGCGAGCGCGTCGTCGTACGTCGATGTATCGGGGACCGTCGGGCCGCTGGCAACGACGTCGAGGTCGTTGCCGACGACGTCGCTGAACACCAGCGTCGCGACGGTCGCCGGGGCGAGTGCTCGCGCGAGCCGGCCGCCCTTGAGCGCCGAACAGTGCTTCCGGACGGCGTTCACGTCGTGGATCGGCGCGCCGGAGCCGCAGCAGC
>NZ_WUUU01000246.1 GCF_009831555.1 Halobacterium bonnevillei
GGGCTCGGTCGCTCGGCGCGCGGCGCCGCGCTGCCGGCCTCCAGTCAGTGTGGGTCCACGGGGACCCCGGACCGGACGCCCGACCCCACCCCCGGACCACTCGTTCCCGGACCTCCACGCCGTCCGCGAGTGGGTTCACTCCACGAACTCGCCGTTCCGCAGGTAGAACGCCGCCTGGCCGGCGAACACGCCGACAGACGCGGCCACCGCCGACGCCACCGGGCCGGCGAACCCGTTCGCGATTGCGAGGTAGCCGCCCACGAGGCCCACGGCCGCCGTCGACCCCGCCGCGAGCGCGCCGTCCAGGACCTGTTCGTTCGCGGACTTCGCGTCGACGTACGCTTCCCTGTCGATCCGCATGCTCGTTCGTACGAGCCCGGGCGTCCCGGCCGCCAGCCCCACAGCGAGCGCGTACGGCAGCGCGACGGACATCGCGAGCCCGCCGGTCACGACCCCTGCGACGACCAGCCCCACGACGAACTCGAGCGTGTTCCGACTGACCATGCGCGGCACTCACATCGCAGGTAGGAGAAGCGTTCGGTTGCGTCGACGAACGGGACTCCGAGACGCCAGCGGCCGTCCCGAGGCTGCTGATTACGCTGGCACGCCGACCCCGTCTCGGCGTGCGGCTACTCCGGCACGCCGGTGACCGTCCCGACGCCCTTGCTGGACCCCTCGCGGAACACGAACCGCTGTCCTTTCTCCACGAGGTACGGCCGGAACTTGAACCGGACCGTCGTCTCCCCGGTGTCCCCCGGCAGTAGCTGGCCGTCCTCCGGCTCGAAGCGCGCTGCCTCCCCGATGGTCTCGAGGTGGACGACCGGCTCGTAGCCCGCGTCGATGCGCGTCGGGTGGTTCAACACCATCACCTCGGCCTCGAACTCCCGGACTGGTTCCGGCTCGGCGTCCCCCGGCAGCAACACCATGCCGCGCTCGATGTCCGCCTCGCGGACGCCCTTCAGCGCGATGCCGACGATGCGGCCGGCCTGCGCGCGGTCAACGCGGTGGTAGTGCATCTCGATGGACCGCACCTCCACGGTCTGAAACTCGCCGTCCGGGAACGGCCCGAGTTTGAGTTCGTCGCCGGCTTCCACGGTACCGGACTTCACGGTGCCGGACGCGACAGCCCCGACGCCGGTCACTTTGTAGGTGCGGTCGATGTACATCCGGAACGGCCCGCTGGCCGCCGTCGTCTTCGGTAACCGCTCGAAGGCCTCGTCGAGGACGTCCAGACCCTCCATCGTTACCGCGCTCGTGCGCACGATGGGGACGACGTTGTCGCCGATCTCCTCGACGGCGGCGTCGACGCCGTGGCGCTCGACCGGCAGCGGCGTCCGGCCGGTGTTCCGGAGCAGGCGCTCGACTTCCCGTTCCACCTCCGCGACCCGGTCGTCGTCCACCAGGTCCGTCTTCGTGATGGCGACGATGGTCGGCAGGTCCGTCGCCAGCAGCACGCCGATGTGCTCTCTGGTCGTCTTCGTCGGGCCGTCGTCGGCCGCCACCGTCAACAGCCCGTAGTCGAGTTTCTGGCCGACGAGGCCGCGAATCGTCGTCGACAGCCACGGCTCGTGGCCGACGGTGTCGACGAACGAGACGACGCGGTCGGCCTCCTCGACGACGGCGGCGCGCTCGTCCTTCCGGTCGGGGTTTCGCACGCGCATCGGACCCTCGCCGTCGAATCCGTACACGCCGTAGGAGAGGTCTGCGGACAGGCCGCGCTCGACCTCGTGTGGCTGGACGTCGAGGAACTCCCGCGTGTCGCCGTCGCCGTCGTCGGGATTCCCCGTCACGAGGCTCCCGACGAGCGTCGACTTCCCGTGGTCGACGTGGCCGGCCGTGCCGACGATGAGGTGGTCGTCGTCCGGGGTCAGCGACGCGCCGTCCCTGACAGTCGCGACGCCGACGATGCCCTCCTCGGGGTCGTCAGTGGTGTCGCGGACGCTGTCGACGCCCCACGTCTGGACGTCAGCGATGTGTGCGCCCGCCTCCTCGGCGAGCAGGCTCAGCACGTCCATCGTCTCCGAGAACGTCTCCGGGGAGACGCCTGCCAAACCGCCGTCGTCGGTGACGCCGAGCACGTACTCGGCCTCCCCGTCGCCGGAGAGGACGCGGTGGCGGAGTTGCGCGGCCAGACTCTCCATCCGGCCGTCGGCGAGGTGGACCTCGCGGCTGAACCGTTCCTTGAATTCGACGCTGCCGCCCTCCTGCTCCCCGCGGTCGAGCGCGCGGACCAGTTGGGCACGGTCACGCCCCATGCAGGCGACTTGGGTAGAAGCGGGTAAAAGCCTTCCCCGGGTAGCGGCCCGGAGACGTACAGAGACGCCGGGTTCGGACGTTGTGACGAGCGTGCCGACTCCCTCCGGCCTGCTCGCGCGCTCCGGCTCGGCCGACCGAACTGTCGGCCCGAGACTTACTCCCAGCCGAGAGCGGCGGGAACGTCGCCGAGGGTGCCGCCCTCGTAGCGAGTCGCCGCCCAGCCGACGTTCGCAGCGCCGTCCACGTCCGCGTCCGAGTCGCCGACCATGCCGTACGCGCCCGCTTCCAGTCGGTCGGCGGCGCGCTCGAACGGCGCCGGATGCGGCTTGTGGTGGCCGACCTCGTAGGAGGCAACCACGGCGTCGACGTACTGGTCGAGGCCGTGCGCGGCGAGTTTCTCGCGTTGCCACTCCGGGTGGCCGTTCGTCAGCACGCCGACGCGGTAATGCTCGCTGTCTGCCAGCGTCCCCAGAACGTCGGCTGCATCAGGCGTGGGCGCCAGTGACTCCACTTCCGCGCGCAGGAGCGCGTCTCGGAGCTCTTCGACCCCGCCGTCGAAGTCCGTCGTCTCCGTGGCGTACCGTGCGCCGTGCCTGTAGGGCTCTGGCTCGCAGTCCGGGAATCGTTCGAGGAAGCCCTCGTTGTACGCCGACACCCAGGCGTCGGGAGCGTCGCCGGCCACGTCCTCGAAGGCCGCCGCGATCGCGTCTCCGATGTCCCGCTCCATGTGGAGGAGCGTCCCGTCCAGGTCGAACCAGATCGCGCGCATACCGGTGTTCGCCGCCTGGCAGGGGTAACTGTTTTGCCGGCGAGCGCCTCGGTCCCACGACCCCGTGCAGCCGGCCGACGGTCACGCGTCCCGCTTCAGTCGCTCGTAGGCCTCGTTGACGCGCGTGAACTCGGCCTCGTCGCCGCCCCGGTCCGGGTGTAGCTCGCGGACCTTCCGGCGGTACGCCGCCTGCAGTTCGTCGTCGTCGACGCCCGGTTCGACGTCCAGCACCCGGTAGTCCTCGCGCCGCGGCACAGTCG
>NZ_WUUU01000247.1 GCF_009831555.1 Halobacterium bonnevillei
GGTGGAGGGCGTTCGGCGCCGCGGGTGGCCTCCTGAGTTCGGCGGCCGACCTCGCGACCTACCTGCGGTTCGCGATGCACGGCGACGAGGACGTGCTCTCGGACGAGCGCCGCAGGCGCGCGCTGGACGCCCACGCGACGCGCGGCGAACTCCTCGACGGAACCGAGAAGCGCTACGGGTACGGCTGGATGCGGCGGTCGTTCCTGGGCGACGACCTGGTCGGTCACTCCGGGTCGCTGGGCGTGTCTTCCGCGTACGTCGGCTTCCTCGAAGACGCGGAACTCGGCGTCGCCGTCGCGGCGAACACGGACCCCGACGTCCACCCGACGTACGTCGGCAAGGCACTGCTGGCGCTCCTCCGCGGAGCGGACCCGGACGACGTGGTTCCGTTCTACGCGCTCCGCGAGAAGTGCCGGCGAGTCGCTGGGCGCTACGAGTCCTACCGGTCCGCGATGGCGGCGGACGTCGAGGCCGCTGGTGGCAAACTCGACGTCACCCTCGAGACAGCGCTCGGCGAGGAGTCGCTGACCGCGTTCCCGGAGTCACTGGACAGCGACGACCGCTCGTTCTACACAGTCGGTGCCGGCGGCGAACGCGTCCCGTTGACGTTCGAGACTGCTGACGGCGGCCTGGACTGCTACTACCAGCGGTGGCGCCTCCACGAAACGGACGAGTAAGCACCTACGAGGAGAATATATGGATATCCAGGCATCGAGGCGCCTGCTTTTCAACGATTGGCGTGCGGCAGGAAAGCTTATTACCGGGACTCTCGAAGGTCCGAATGCATGGGGACTGTTACCACCCCTCCCGACGAGCAGGCCCGGTCGATCTTCGACGACCTCGGGTACAGCCTCGCAGGTGACGGCGCGGAGTTCTCCGCCACGCGAGACTGGAAAGAGATACGCGTGACAGCCGTCACCGACGACGTCGACGCGGACGAGGACAGCTCCTATCGCTGCTTCGTCACGTGGGCGGACAACACCGACGCACTCGAGCGACAGTTGCGCCGGCTGGACCCGCCGTACGAGTGGGCAGTCATGGGCGTCGACGAGGACGGCGACTACGAAGTGGCGCGCGCGCCGCCCGTAAACTAGGGACGCACTCCCCTCTCTGCCGCTTTCGAACGCGTAGCAACAGCGATGCCTCTGACTCTGGGCTACCAGTTCTTCGTCGCAATGCAGACCCCAGGGCCGCTTTAGCCGTCACGGATGCGAGCCAGCGTCGCCTTACGCCTCCCGGAGCGCGGCCCGAGTCGCGCGGAGGCCAGCGTCGGCGTCCACGTCGGCGTCCAGCGACTCGAAGGCGTCGGCGAGCGCCGCGACGACGAGCGTGACGTTCTCCGGTCGCGCGCCGTGGCCCATGCAACCGATGCGGAACACGTCGCCCGCCAGGTCACCGAGCCCGGACGCGATTTCGAGGTCGTAGTGCTCCAGGACGTAGTCGATGACCGCGCCGTCGTCGACCCCGTCGGGGACGCGGACGGCGTTCAGGCTCGGCAGCCAGTAGTCGTCCTCGGGGTTCAGGCCCAGCCCCATTGCTTCGACGCCCGCTTTCAGCGCGCCCGCCATCCGTTCGTGGCGCTCCCAGCGGGCCTCGATTCCCTCCTCGGCGACCAGGCGCAGCGCCTCCCGGAGCGCGTACACGTTCGATACGGGCGCCGTGTGGTGATACGCGCGCTCGTCGCCCCAGTAGCCCTCCAACAGCGAGAGGTCGAGGTACCACGACCGCGGCTTCTCCTCGCGGTCCAGCACCTTCTCCATCGCGCGGTCGTTCAACGTCAGGGGGCTCGCGCCCGGCGGACACGACAGGCACTTCTGGGGGCCCGCGTACGCCGCGTCGACGTTCCAGTCGTCGACGCGGAGTTCCACGCCGCCGATGCTCGTCACGGTGTCCGCGACGACGAGCGCGTCGTGGTCGTGCGCGATGTCCGTGAGTTCGGGGACGTTCGTTTGTTTTGCGCCCGTCGACGTCTCCGCGTGCACGAACCCGAAGACGTCAGGGTCGAACTCCGCCATCGCGTCCCCGACGTCGTTGGGGTCCAGCGGTTCGCCCCACGGCGCGCCCACGCGCACCACGTCCCCGCCCGCGCGGCGCGCCATCTCCGCCATCCGGTCGCCGAAGTAGCCGTTCGTCGGCGCGAGGAACGTGTCGCCGGGTTCGACGAGGTTCCCGATGGCCGCCTCCATCGCCGCGCTGCCCGTCCCCGAGACGGGAATCGTCCACTTGTTGTCAGTCTGGAACGCGTACCGCAGCAGCTCCTGGGTCTCGTCCATGATCTCGATGAACGACGGGTCCAGGTGGCCCACGAGCGGCGTGCTCATCGCCTTCAGCACGCGCGGGTGGACCGGACTCGGTCCCGGCCCCATCAGGGTTCGCTGCGGCGGCGTCAACTCGTCCACGTCTGGTGCGTCAGTCATACGAGAACCGGTGCGCGCGGCCCGCAAGAAGGTTCTGGATGCGAAGGCGCGAGGCGGACAGCGATTTCCCGACCGGCGGTGGGAATTACGTGCCCCCGTCGTGAAAGCCCGTACATGCAGCCAGAGGCCCCGTCCTCGCTCTCGGAACTGCTGGAGACCACCGTCGACGAGTTCCTCGCGGGTCTCTCGTCCGGCATCCCGAGGGTGCTGACGGGCGTCGTCTTCCTCGTGCTGGCGGCAGTCGTCATCAAGGCGACCGTCGCCGTCGTGCGCCTGGTGCTCGGGCGCGTCTACCAGGGTCAGCCGATCTACGTCCAACTGGGCGCGACACTCGTCGGCGTCTTCCTGTGGTTCGGCGCGATTCTCGGGTTCCTCTCGGCCGTCGGCCTCCCCGAGATTGCGGCCGCGCTCGGCACCGCGTCCGGATTCCTCGCGCTCGGCGTCTCGTACGCCCTCTCCGGCATGCTCGCGGACGCCGTCGCCGGCATCTACTTGCTCCGCGACCCCGACTTCAACCCCGGTGACACGGTAGTCGCCGGCGACGTCGAGGGCGTCGTACAGTCCATCGAGCTCCGGAAGACGCGTTTCCGCCACGGCGACGACACGGTCGTGCGCGCGAACGCTGACGTGGAGAAGAAGTGGACGAAGAAGCCCGAGTGACGGCCGCAGCGTCCCCAAACGATCGCCGTTCGAGGGCCGTGGTACCGCCTTCGGTGACTTCCACGCGGTCGTCACCGGTATCAACGACGAGTGCCCCGCGCGACGTCACGCCGTCAGCGGTCCCGACGACCGCCTCGCCGTCCCGGGTGTCGACGCGTACGCCGTTCGCCGAGGGTTGCACTCCGCCGGTC
>NZ_WUUU01000248.1 GCF_009831555.1 Halobacterium bonnevillei
TGTCGCTACCGCACGCCTCTAAGGCGGCCGACAGCGCTGCTATCGCTCCGTTTTCGCGACCCAGTCGTCGAGTTTCTCGTTCGCGCGGTCGGGGTCGCGGTCGGCGCGCAGGAGTTCGTCGAGCAGCGCCGCGGCCTCGTCGGAGACGCGGTCGCTGGCCTCCAGGCGCGGCGTCAGGCGTGCTCGCACCCAGTCGAGGACGCGCTGGGGGGAGTACCAGGCGTCGGCGGTTTCGGCCATCACTCGGGGTGACGACGGCCGGCGTGAAATCCGTGACGTTCGCTCGTGAGCGACGAGTGCGTCAGGAGCAGAGGCCGGAACTGGCACCACGCTTTTCCGGCCGCCGCCCGAGTTAGTCAGCCGATGACACGGCGCAATCCAGTGATGTGTCCGGCCTGCGGCTGGACCGGGCACGCAACGGACCTCGACGACACCGCTGCCGGGTCGGCGTGTCCGACGTGCGGGGAGTCAGTCGGCGCGGTGCCCGAGTAACGCAACTCAGCCAGCGCATCCCGACGTGCCGCCGCGTTCCTCCTAGCTTTTTCACAGTCGGCCGGGTAGGCCGTCGCATGCGTATCGCAGTACTCGGCGCGGGAACGATGGGCCACGGCATCGCGCAGGTCGCCGCGACCGCCGGCCACGACGTCAGCCTCCGGGACGTCGACGACAACATCGTACAGGACGCGCTGGACGCCATCGAAACGAACCTCGACAAGGGCGTCGACCGCGGGAAGGTCGCGCCCGAAACCCGGGACGCGGCCCTCGACCGCGCGACTGGGACGACGGACCTCGAGTCGGCCGTCGACGGCGCTCGGCTCGTCGTCGAGGCCGTCCCGGAGGACCGCGACCTGAAACGCGACGTGCTCTCGGACGCCGAAGCGGCGATGGCCGGGGACGCGGTGCTCGCATCGAACACGTCGAGTCTCCCGGTCACCGACCTCGCCGCGGCGCTGGACGACCCCGCGCGGTTCGTCGGCCTGCACTTCTTCAACCCGGTGTACGCGATGGAACTCGTGGAGGTCGTGGTCGCCGAACAGACCGACGAGGAGACGCTGGCGTTCGCCCGCGAGTTCGTGGACAGCATCGACAAGACCGCAATCGAGGTCGCGGACTCGCCCGGGTTCGCGTCCTCCCGCCTCGGCGTCGCGCTCGGCGTCGAGGCCATGCGGATGGTCCAGGAGGGCGTTGCGAGTCCGCGCGACGTCGACGACGCGATGGAGCTCGGGTACAACCACCCGATGGGGCCGCTGGAACTGACAGACGTGGTGGGACTGGACGTCCGCCTGGACATCCTCGAACACCTCCGCGAGGAACTCGGCGAGCGGTTCCGGCCGCCCCAGGTGCTCAAGCGGAAGGTCAACGCCGGGAACCTCGGGAAGAAGACCGGCGAGGGGTTCTACGTCTGGCAGGACGGCGAGGTCGTGGGGGTCGCGGAATGACCGACGAAGAATCCGCAGCGGCCGCGGCGGACTGCGACTTCGTGCGCCTCGGTTCGGACGACCCCGAGTACGTGCAGACGGTCGTCATCGACCGGCCGGACGCGCGGAACGCGCTGAACGAGCAACTCCGCGCGGAGCTACGGGCCGTGCTCGCGATCGTCGAGGACAGCGACGCGCGAGTGGTGGTGCTGACCGGGAGCGACGACGCGAACGCGTTCGTCGCCGGAGCGGACGTCGGGGAGCTCCGCGAGCACGACGCCCTCGAACAGCGCCGCGCGAGCGAACGACCACGGGTGTACGAAGTCGTCGAGAACCTCCGGCAGCCCGTGATTGCGCGGTTGAACGGCCACACACTCGGCGGCGGCCTGGAACTCGCGCTCGCCTGCGACGTCCGCATCGCCCACGAGCGCGCGAAACTCGGGAGTCCCGAGATCAACCTCGGCATCATTCCCGGCGGCGGCGCGACCCAGCGGTTGCCCCGCATCGTCGGCGAAGGCCAGGCGATGCGCCTGGTGTTGACCGGCGACCTCATCGAGGCCGAGGAAGCCCGCGACATCGGCCTCGTGGAGTCAGTCCACGGCGACGACGACTTCGACGACGCGGTCGACGATCTCGCGGCGTCGATGGCCGACAACAGTCCGGTGGCACTCGAGTTCGGGAAGGACGCCGTGCGAGCGGCCGGCCGGATGGACCTCGACGCCGGCCTCGCGTACGAGGCCGAACTGTTCGCGCAGTTGTTCGCGACCGAAGACAAAGACGAGGGGATGGCGGCGTTCTTCGAGGACCGGGACCCCGAGTGGCGCGGGGAGTAACGCGACACTCCCACCGGACGGCGACTCGGCCGGGACTGTCCGCCATCCAGTCGGCTGGACAGCGGGTAGGCGCTCGTTCTCTACAAATTTCGCCGCGCTCACAGGTGAGACTGATCGGGTCCGATAACAACGCTTTCAAGCGTGCCGGCCGGAGGGCACGTATGCATCGCGGTCTGGCGTGTTGGGTGGCCGGCTTGCTCGTCGTCGCGACGCTGGTCGCGCCAGCGGCGAGTGCCGGAACGCCGGAAGGCGCATTCGGTGTCGGACAGGAAGACTTCGAACCGGACAACGTGACGCTGTCGGCGTCGCTGGACGACGACGGGAGCGCTGCCTGGTCGTTCAAGTACCGGATGGAGCTGGCAACTGACAACGAGACGGCGGCGTTCGAGTCGCTCCAGCAGGACATCGATCAGAACCGCTCGGACTACGTCGACCGGTTCCGCTCGCGCATCGAGAGCACGGTCGGCTCAGCGGAGAACGCGACCGGCCGCGAGATGTCCGTGGAGAACGTCTCCGTGCGGGCGTTCCAGCAGCCCGGTGGCGAGTTCGTCGACTCGTACGGCTTCGTGGAGTACACGTTCGAGTGGAACGGGTTCGCGGCCGTCGAAGGCGAACGCGTCAGCGCCGGGGACGCCCTCGAGGGGTTCTACCTGAACAACGAGACGGCGCTGCAGTTCTCCTGGCAGGACGGCTACGAGGTCGTGGACACGGACCCGCCGGCCGACGAGTCGAGCGAGACGTCGGTCCGGTGGACGGGCCCGAAGGACTTCGGCACGGGGCAGCCGAGCCTGGTCATCGAACCGAGCGAGTCGGCGGGTACGACGACCACGACGGCTGCCAGCCCCGACGAGGAGGGCGGGAGCGTCCTCATACCGGTTCTCGCCGGTGGCGTCATCGCCGTTGTCGTGCTGGGCGGCGGGGCGTGGCTGTACTGGCGCCGCGAGGACCACGAGGGCGGCGCAGGCGCTCCAACCGCGTCCGCGGACGACGGCAGTGGGCCTGGCGGGCCGCCG
>NZ_WUUU01000249.1 GCF_009831555.1 Halobacterium bonnevillei
CCTCGATTCGACGACGGAGCCCGCGAGCGCCGCATGGAGCGCGACATCCGGCCCGCCCACGGCCCGGACTCGGTCTGGGAGATGGGGGGCGACAGGGACGCCTACTCGTCGTCGGGCGGCCGCGACTATCCGCTGAACGCCGCGCGCGTCAAGGGCGTCGGCGGGTCGACGCTGCACTGGCAGGGGATGGTGATGCGCCTCCACGAGCAGGACTTCGAACTGAACTCCGCGACCGGCGTGGGCGCGGACTGGCCGATCGACTACGAGGACCTCCGGCCGTACTACGCGGCCGCGGAGCAGGAGCTCGGCGTCGCAGGCGCCAGCGACAATCCCTTCGCGCCGCCCCGCGAGGAGCCGCATCCGCTGCCCGCGTTCCCGCCGAGTCACTCGGACTCGCTGTTCGCCGAGGCCTGCGAGGACCTGGGCATCGCGACGCACAGCGTGCCGAACGCACGGCTCTCCGAGTCGCGGAACGGCCGGAGCGCCTGCGTCGGGTACGGCACCTGCCAGCCGGTCTGTCCCTCGGGCGCGAAGTACGACGCGACCATCCACGTCCAGCGGGCCGAGGACCGCGGCGTTCGCGTGGTCGACCGCGCACCTGTCCAGCGCCTGGAACACGACGATCAGGGTGACAACGTCACCGCCGCGGTGTACGCCACGCCGGACGGTACAGAGTACCGCCAGGAAGCCCGCGAGTTCGTTCTAGCGGCGGGCGGCGTGGAGATCCCGCGCCTCCTGTTGCTCTCTGCGACCGACCAGTACCCGGACGGCCTCGCGAACTCCTCGGGACTGGTCGGCCGGTTCTTCATGGACCACCTGTTCGCGGGCGTCGGCGGGACGCTCGACGAACCGACGCGCCAGAACCACGTCGGCTTCAACACCACCGAGAGCCACCAGTTCTACGACCGCGCGGACGACTCGCGGGGCGCGATCAAACTCGAGTTCCTGAACTACGCGGGCCCGTCCCCGGTGGAGATGGCGCTGGACGGCGACGACTGGGGCGACGAGCTGCTCGACCGAATCCGCGCGAACTACGGCACGCACGTCGCCGTCGGTGCGCTGGTCGAACAGCCACCCAGGGCGGAGAACCGCGTGCGCCTCGACCCGGAGTGGACGGACGACCACGGCAATCCCGTGCCCGACGTGGTGTGGTCGCTGGACGACTACACGCGCCGGACCATCGAGCGCGCGAACGAGATTCAACGCGACGTGCTGGACGCGCTCGGCGCGGACGTCGAGTGGACTGTCGGCCCCGAGAACACGGGTCCTGCGTTCCACCACATGGGCACCACGCGCATGGGCGTCGACCCCGAGGAGAGCGTGGTCAATCCCCAGCTTCGAACACACGACCTCCGCAACCTCACGATTCCGTCCTCGAGCGTGTTCCCGACCGGCGGCGCGATGAACCCGACGCTGACCATCGCCGCGCTCGCGCTGATGGCCGCCGACCACGTCGACGACCGACTGTAGCGGCGTGGTACCGGTTCACTACAGAAGCGAATTTCAGCAAATTCGCTTACAGAAATATCATTCAGATTACCATTAAGGTGGTTGCGCACGTGGAACTAGACGTGATGAGAGAGACAACCAATCTGGCGCCACTCGACGCGCACGACCTCCCCGCGACCGTTACCGCCGCACTGCTGGTCGTCGCACTGCTCCTCGCAGCAGTCGCCGCCGCCAGCGCGCCCTCCACGGCGCTGACCGTCGCCGGCACAGTCGTCGCAGTCACTGGCGCACAGCGACTCACCACAACGTACCGAACCCGGGTGCGCGAGCGGACACTCCGCCACGCACACCCGGCGAACTGAGGGCCCCCTGACGCTCCCCCCGGGTACCGCGGCGGCCATCCACTGTCAGTGTCTGTCCACCCTCCACCCGCCGCCGCGTGCCCGGGAACCCGCGTCCCCGCTACGCGTTCGGCCCGCTTATTCGTCGCTTCGCCGCCCCGGAGTCCACTCGCCGCCGAAGTCCTCGTGCGTGAACGGCACCGCGTCTTCGCCGGTGTACGTGGCGACGCACTGGCCGTCGCCCTCGAGGTAGTACTTGTACGTCGTCAGGCCCGCGAGGCCGACCGGACCGCGCGCGTGAATCTTCCCCGTCGAGATGCCGACTTCCGCGCCCAGCCCGTACCGGTAGCCGTCGGCGAACCGGGTCGAGGCGTTGTGGAACACGCTCGCGGCGTCGACGCCCTGCATGAACACCGCGGCGGCGTCCTCGTCCTCAGTGAGAATCGACTCGGTGTGCTTCGACCCGTACGTGTTCACGTGGTCGACGGCCTCGTAGACGTCCCCGACGACCTTGATGTCCAGTTCCAGGTCGCCGTACTCGGTGCGCCAGTTCTCCTCGGTGGCCTCGCTGACGTCCACGACGTCTCGGGTCGCCGCATCCCCGCGGAGTTCCACGCCGGCGTCCTCGTAGCGCGCGACCACGTCCGGGAGGAACTCGTCGGCGACTGCCTCGTGGACCAGCAGCGTCTCCACCGCGTTGCAGACGGCGGGGTACTGGACCTTCGCGTCGAACGCGACGTCCGCGGCCATCTCCAGGTCCGCGGCCTCGTCGACGTAGACGTGGCAGACGCCCTCGGTGTGCCCGAGCACGGGAATCTGGGTGGTGTCCTGGATGTAGCTCACGAACTCCGAGGACCCGCGCGGCATCACGAGGTCGACCTGGTCGTCCAGTTCGAGCAGGCGGTCGACCTCCTCGTGGGCCTCGATCAGTTGCGCCCATCCGTCCGGGAGGTCGGCGGTCGCGTCCCGGATGATCTCGTAGAGCACGCGGTTGGACTCGCCGGCCTCGCTGCCGCCCTTCAGGATGACCGCGTTCCCGGACTTCAGCGCGAGCGACGCGATCTGGACGAGGGCGTCCGGCCGCGACTCAAAGACCGTCGCGACCACGCCGATTGGGACCGCGACCTTGTACAGCTCCAGGTCGTCGTCGAGCTCTCGGGCTTCGAGCGTCTCGCCGAGCGGGTCAGTCTGGCCGGCGACGGACTCCACCATGCCCGCGATGTCCTCGATTTTCGCCTCGTCGAGGCGGAGACGGTCGACCAGCGCCTGCGTGTACTCGCCGCGCTCGAGCATCGCCTCGGCTTCCTCGACGTCCGTCTCGTTCGCCGCGAGAATCTCGTCGCTGCGGTCGCGGAGGGCGCGTCCGCGACGGCGTGCAGCGCGTCGTTGCGGGCGGTCTCGTCGAC
>NZ_WUUU01000250.1 GCF_009831555.1 Halobacterium bonnevillei
CGGGCGACGTCTCCGCGGATGCACGACGCGACCGAGCGCGGCCTCGCGAACGCGTTCCACGAACTCGCGGCCGCCAGCGGCGTCTCGCTGGCCGTCGAGCGCGATGCAGTGCCGGTCGCCACCGGCGTGCGCGAGGTCTGCGAGTACTTCGACATCGACCCGTGGGCTGCCTCCAGTGAGGGGACAGTCGTGCTCACCGTCGCGCCCGAGGATGTCGACGACGTCGTCTCCGCGCTCGACGACGAGGGGATCCCGGCCGCGGACGTCGGCGTCGTCGCGGAGCGCACGTCCACAGATTCTCTGGTGACGGCGGACGGCGACCCGCTCCCGGAACCGGAATCCGACCCGCTGTGGACGGCGTACAAAGCCGCTCGCGAGCAGTTCGGCGAGACGTAGATCGACTGCGTCGGCTGGCGTTCAGGCGGTAACGGTGACGTTTCCGGAAGCGGCTGCCGTCCCGAGGAAGTCGTCGCTGCCGGCGAACACGACGACCGTCTCATCGTCGAGGCGGTCCACTCGGAACTCGGAGACAGCGCCGGCTTCGGTGCCGAGTTCGCGGGCGGCCGCGGCGAACTCGTCGGCGTCCGCGGGGGTGTCCCAGCGAGTCACCCACGCGATGTCCCACGCGCCGGACTCGCGGAACACGACGACGCGGTCGTTCGCCCAGCCCTCGCTGGCGTTCGCAGCGACCGACTTGTTGGTGACGTCGCGCAGCGTGATGCGCGTGAGGAGTTCACCGACGCGCACGGTCAGGGAGTCGACGCGGGTGTACTCCTCCGCGGACACGTCGACGTCCAGGGCGGCGGGGTCGTCGGTTTTTCCGGGATGCAAGACGTTCTCCGTTGTCTCGGGAGCGTCCTCGTAGACGGCCGGGAGGTCGGTCGGGTCGTCGACGGTGGCGTTCACGTACTGCGCGCCGAAGTGGTACTGCGACCAGACGACGCGGTCGCCGGAAGACCCGTTCTCGTACCCCGCTTCGACGTACGCCGACTGGGACTCCGCCTCGGGGAGGAACTCCTCGGAGTACGCGTCCGTGACGTAGACGGCGCCGCCCTCCACGAGCGAGCGGCGCGCGAGCTGCTCGTCCAGCGTCACGCGCTCCAGTGAGAGGCCGCCGAACCACGGCACCATCTCCTCGCGGACCTGCGCGACGTGCACGAACTCGTGTGCGACCACCTGCTCGACGCGCGAGCTGTCGGCGCCAGCCGGCGAGACGTAGACGGACGCGTCAAGGGTCGTGAGGCCGGTCGGCTCGCTCTCGTCGAGGGCCGGGTTCTCGATGCCGAACACGCGGAAGAACGGGACGTTACCGTAGTCGGCGGACTTGTACTGGGTGAGGTTGCGGACGACGACGCGCGTCCCCGGGAAGTCCGCGCCGAGGAGCCGCTGGACCCGCTCGTACGTCCGGTTCACGTCGACGTCGACCGACCCGCCCTCGACGACGACGCCCTCCGGCGCGTCAGTCGTCGTGTCGCCGGCTGCAGTAGTGGTTGCGGGCGTCGTGGGCTGGTCGATATCGCCGGGGTTGCTGGCGGCCGGGTGGTCCGCGGCCGGTGCGACACAGCCGGCCAGCACCAGCAGCCCGCAGACCGCCAGCACGCGTGGCCACCCGCCGTTCATGCGAACTGGTTACGGGAGCGACCCCAAACGAGTTGCGGTCGGTGTCAGGCCGTGAACTCCCGCCAGTGATTGATGCCCCAGTACATCGTGCCGGTGCAGACGAGCGCCGCGGCGAGGAAATAGACGACGAGACTCGACCCGAGCACGCGCCCGGGGTTCTGGCCGGCGTACCGGAAGCCCTCGCCGGCGAGCGCGAGCAGCGTGAACCCGACGACCGACACCGCGGCGGTCGTCGTCAGAATCGGGAGTCCGCCCTCCTCGGGGTCTTCGAGTGACACGAGCGTGGTGACGAAGATGACGGCGCCGCCGAACACGTAGAACGGCAGGCGGCCCCTGAGGCCGGCAGTCTGCCCCTCGGTCAGCGCCACGATGCCGACGAACGCCGCCGTCAACACAACCGTCGCTCCGACGACCAGCACGACCGCACGGCGCGCGAACGTTCGCTCCATGTAATCGGGTACTTTGCAGGCCAGAGAATAAGCCTGTGGGTGCACACGAAGCATTTAGTCCCCGCGGTCATAGGTACGCTCAGATGCCCGAGCGCGGCGACGAGCTTCACGTGACGGAGGGGGACCTCACCCTGCCGGCCATCGACGTACTGACTGGTCGGGGGTTCGTCACGGGGAAGTCCGGGTCCGGCAAGTCGAACACGGCCAGCGTCATCGTCGAGGAGCTGCTGGAGCACGAGTCGCGGCTCCTCATCGTCGACACGGACGGCGAGTACTACGGTCTGAAGGAGGACTACGAGGTGCTCCACCTCGGGGCGGGCGACCGCTGTGACGCCGTCGTCGGCCCGGGTGACGCCGAGGCGATCGCGGACGTCGCGCTGTCCGACGGCGTCCCGGTGGTGCTGGACGTCTCCGGGTTCCTGGAGGGCGACGACGCGGACCGCCTCGTGTACGAGGTGGCAAAGCAGCTGTTCTCGAAGTCCCGGGACGTCCGCCAGCCGTTCCTGTTGCTCGTGGAGGAGGTCCACGAGTTCGTGCCCGAACAGGGCGGCCTGGGCGACGTCGGCGAGATGCTGGTCCGCATCGCGAAACGCGGTCGGAAGCGGGGCCTGGGGCTGTGTGGGCTCTCCCAGCGGCCGGCGTCCGTCGACAAGGACTTCATCACGCAGTGCGACTGGCTCGTCTGGCACCGGTTGACGTGGGCGAACGACACGCGGGTCGTGGACAAGATTCTCGGCGGCAGCTACTCGACGGACGTGGAGTCGCTGGGTGACGGCGAGGCGTTCCTCGCCGCGGACTGGGAGCAGTCCGTGCGCCGCGTCCAGTTCCGCCGGAAGCGCACGTACGACGCGGGCGCGACGCCGGGCTACGGCGCCCAGGAAACGCCGGACCTCGAGCCAGTCGACGACAAGTGGCTGGACCGGTTCCGGGACGGGGAGCCCGCGGACGGCGACGACAGCGGGACGAGCGACGACACGGCCGATGACGCGTCGAGCCAGTCATCGCGTCCGACAGCGGCGCGGAGCGTGGAAACGGCGGTGAGGGCGGAAACGCCGGGAGCGGTACCGACGGGGAAGACGGCGACGCGGACAGTTCGACCGACAGCACAGCGGGCGGCGGGT
>NZ_WUUU01000251.1 GCF_009831555.1 Halobacterium bonnevillei
CGGCGTCGCTGGCGACGTCCGCGAGCGCGGGAATCGGGTCGACGCGGCCGTACTCGGTGGTCCCGGCGACGCCGACGACGACTGCCGTGTCGTCGTCCACGAGGTCGGTGACGGCGTCGACGTCAGCGCGGTGGTCGTCGTCCGTCGGCGCCAGCCGCAACTCGACGTCGAGGACGTCGGCGGCCTTCTGGAAACTGAAGTGCGCGCTCTCCGGCGCGACGACGTTCGCGTCGCCGTCCGCGAGATTTCGGGCTGCGCGGACTGCCTGAATGTTGGCTTCCGTGCCGCCGGACCCGACGTACCCGTGGGGGTCGTCGAAGCCGACGACGTCGCCGAGCATGGCAACGGCCTCGGCTTCGAGGTCGGCGACCGCCGGGTACGTCGCGGGGTCACCGGGGTTGTCAGCGAGGAACCGCTCCGCGGCGTTCCGGGCCGCGGGATGGGGTTCCGTGCACATCGAGGAGAGTACGCGGTCAAAGTCCTGTGGGGCGGGGGAGTGCTCCGCGCGGGGCATAGGTCACGCGAGTAGCAAGGGGAAGTTAGCGGTTGCGCTCTCCGTGGACGACCGATTGCGGGTGTGACATACGACCGATTGCGGGTGTGACAGCTGTGAACGCCCGCGTCCGCTCGGTGGCCGCGGTCGCTCAGCCCTCGGTGAGGTACCGGATGCGTTCGGGGACGGGCGGGTGCTGGTAGTGGAACGCCTCGTACAGCGGGTGCGGGAAGGGGTTGCCGAGGTTCTCGCTGGTGAGGTTCGCGAGCGCTCCAGCGAGCGGGTCGCCGTCGCCCATCACGTCGACGGCGAACGCGTCGGCCTCGCGTTCGTTCGCCAGCCAGAGCTTGTTCGTCAGCGGCTGCGTGAACTGACTGATCGGCTGCACCCACAGCGACGCCAGCAGCAGGCCGGCAGCGGGCGTCTCGGGCGCGCCGAACATCGCGTACAGCCACGTTGTGTCCAGGAGGACGGACGCGACGAACAGGAGGACGGCGACCTGCACGACGTTCGAGGCCATCCCCTGCCAGATGTGGCGTTTCTTCCAGTGAGCGAGTTCGTGGGCGAGCACGCTCTGGAGTTCGGCCTCGTCGAGTTGCTCGACGAGCGTGTCGAAGAGGACGACGCGCTTCGTGCGGCCGAAGCCCGTGAAGAACGCGTTCGAGTGCCCGGACCGGGAACTCGCGTTCATGACGTAGACGTCGTCGCAGGTGAACCCCGCGCGCTCGAAGACGTCGTCGACGGCGTCCCGGAGGTCGCTGTTCTCCACGGGCTCGAAGTCGTAGAACAGCGGCAGGAACACGCGCGGCACGATGACCTGGGTGGCGAGGAGGAACACCGCGACCACGCCGGTGGCGGCGACCCACCACCACTGGGGGAACTGCTGGACGGTGAACAGCACGGCCGCGGCGAGCACCGCGACGAGGACGGTGGAGAACGCGGTGGAGACGAGTTTGTCGCGCGCGAACAGTTTCGGGGACTGCTCGTTGAACCCGAACGCGTCCTCGACGGCGAACGTGTCGAAGGCGTCGAAGGGCACTCCGAGTGCTTGGACGACGACCGTCGCGCCGACGAACACGGCGACGCCGGCGAGCAGGTCGTTCCCGGTCGCGTCGTAGACGACGCTCACGGCGTCCCCGAACAGCCCGGTGTAGAGGACCAGCAACACGAACCCGAGGAGGACGACGCTCTCTAGCTGGGACGCTGCGGTCGTGAGTCGGTGGTAGTCGAGCAGTCGGTCGGGGTCCTCGACGCCGACGGTCTCCGCGAGCCAGTCCGTTCGCTCCCGGACTGTCTCGTCGGCGTGCCGGACGTTCAGCGCCGCCAGTCCGGCGAAGAACAGCGTCGACCCCGCGACCAACAGCAGGAACGCGGCGTGGTAGGCGAGCATACCTGCCAGTATGGACAGTTCGCTGAAACGGCTTGCGGTCCGTTAGCTGGCGGCGTCGACGCCGTGTTTGGGACTCGACAGACTGGAACGGTCTCCTGTCGCAATTTGCGTGATCAAGTAGCAAGCATCCGCGGCCTGAGCGGTTCGACAGACCCCGAAGGCCGCGGTTCACTGCGCGAGTGAACGAAGTGAACGTGAACGAGCGCGGGCCGACGAGCGACCGCAGGGAGTGAGGAGTGCTTTTTCCGCAAGTTTTTGGCGAGTGGGGCGCACGGAGCGCGCCCCCAGGTTCGAGAGGCGCCAAAGGCGCCTCTCGTCATCTGGAAAGAGCCCGAGGCGCTCTGTCCGTGACAGAGCAAACAGTGCGTCTATCGTACGGAGTTGAGAATCATGCGCTGTTCGACGCGCTTGACCTCGTGTTGGACGTCGCGGACGGCGTCGATGTTCGCGGAGATCGAGGAGATGCCCGTCTCGACGAGGAAGTCCACCATGTCTGGTTTGGACCCGGCCTGACCGCAGATGCTGGTGTCGACGTCGTGCTCGCGGCAGGCGTCGATGGTGGTCTCGATGAGGTTCAGGACGGCGGGGTGGAGTTCGTCGAAGCGGTCGGCGACGTTGCCGTTGTTGCGGTCGACGGCGAGCGTGTACTGGGTGAGGTCGTTGGTGCCGAACGAGGCGAAGTCGATGCCTTCAGTCGCGAGTTCCTCGATGGAGAGGGCGGCGGCTGGCGTCTCGATCATGACTCCCCAGGTGCGTTTGTCCGTGTCGATGCCGGCGTCCTGCATGAGGTCGCGGGCTTGCCGGACGTCGTCGGCGTCGTTCACGAGCGGGAGCATGATTTCGACGTTGTCGTACCCCATCTCGTAGAGTTCGGCGAACGCCTGCAGTTCGTGCTTGAAGACGTCCGGGCGGTCGAGGCTGCGGCGGATGCCGCGGTAGCCCAGCATCGGGTTGTGTTCGTGGGGTTCGTCGCTGCCGCCCTCGAGCTGGCGGAACTCGTCGGTCGGCGCGTCCAGCGTGCGCACGCGGACGGGCCGCGGGTAGAACTCCTCGGCGACGGTGCGGACGCCCTGCACGAGTTCGTCGATGTAGGCGCGTTCGCCGTGGTCGTCGATGTAGCGTTCGGGCGTCTTGTTCGTGGACAGGATCATGTGCTCCGTGCGGAGCAGGCCGACGCCGTCGGCGCCGGTCGCGGCGGCGCGTTCGGCGGCCTCCGGGATGGAG
>NZ_WUUU01000252.1 GCF_009831555.1 Halobacterium bonnevillei
CGTCCCCGCGTCGGCCGGGACGTCGAAGTCGTCGAGCAGCTCCGCGAGCGCCTCCGTGCGCTGCGCGAGGCCGGTCATCCGGCCCGCGACGTCGTCGGTCGCCTCGGTCTGCTCGTCGGCGGCCGTCGCGACCGTCTCGGCCTCCGCGGCCGTCTCCTGACTGACGCTGCCGACCTCGTCCACCATCCGCGCGACCTCCGTCGTTGACTGGGCGCCCTGCTCGGTCGCCGTCGAAATCTCCTGGACCGCGGCGTTCACGTTCGCCACCTCGTCGACGATTGCCTCGAAGTCCCGGAGCACGTCCTCGGCGTTCTCGATCTTCCGGTCGACCTCCGTGTTCACGTCGTCGATGGCGGCGGTCGCCTCGTCCGCCTGGTCGGTGACCTCCGCGACGAGTTCGGAGATGTCACTCGCCTGCTCGCTGGTCTCTCCGGCGAGGCTCTTGACCTCGTCGGCGACCACCGCGAACCCGTCTCCGTCGCCGTCCGTCCGTGCGGCCTCGATGGACGCGTTCAGCGCCAGCATGTTGGTCTCCTCGGCGATGTCCTCGATGACCGCGGTGATGCCGTCGATGCGGTCGACAGCCTCGGCCAGCGACGCGACTGTCTCGGCGACGGCCTGGCTCTGCTCGCGCAGGTCCCGTAGCTCCGAGATGGTCTCCTCGACGGCTTCGCGGCCCGCCTCGCCCCGGTCGGCGGCCGACTGCGCGGTGTCCGCGACGTCGTCGGCGCTCGCCGCGATCTCCTCGACGGACGCCGACAGCGTGTCCATCTCCGCGGCGATGTCGTTCAGTTGCTCGGTCTGCTGGGCGGCGCCCGCCGCGATCTCGTTGACAGACCCGCTCACTTCCGCGCTGTTGTCGGCGACGTCCCCCGACCCGCTGGTCGGTCGCCCGGGCCGCCGACAGCACCTCGTCCGCGAACGACTGGATGTCGGCGATGGTGTCCGCCAGCGTCGCGACGAGGTCCTCGACGTCGGCCGCGACCGCGCGGTGCTCCTCGCCGACGTCCAGTTCCGCGGCGTCGACGGTCGCCGTCAGGTCGCCGTGCTGGGCGTCCTCGATGGCATCGGACAGTGCGTCGACGAGACGCTGGAGCTGTCCCGACTGCGCTTCCAGTTCGTCGGTCTTCGTCTCGAGCTCTCGGGTGTACGCCTCGAGGCTCGCGGCCATCTCCGCGATGCTGTTCCCGAACGCGCCCGGCACCTCGTTGTCCAGGGCCGGGTCGTCGAAGTCCTGGCGCGCGAGCGCGTCCGCCTGCCGCGCGGCCGTCCCGAGGTTCGACTGCATGTCCTCGAAGGACGCGACGAGACCCGCGACCTCGTCGTGACGGTCGCTGTCGGGAATCTCGACGTCCTCGAACTCGCCCGCGGCGACGTCCGTGGCCGCGGCGTCCAGCGCCACGATGGGCTCCACGAGGTCGCGCTCGGCGACGAGGTACGTGTTCGCGAACGCGACCGCGGACAGTGCGAGCGTCGCCCCGACTCCGGCGACCTGGACGGCCCCGTCGGTGAACACGGCCAGTATCGCCATCGCAACCGCGCCGAGGAACTGCAGGCCGACCGCCGTGAGCATCTTCCGTTCGATCGACCCGTCAGCGCCAATCAGCGCCATCGACCGCCAGAGGAAGTGTTCGTAGGTCCTGCGAATCGTCATGCACGGCGATTAACGGACTCACCTAAAAGGGGTGGACGGTGATTCCCAGAACGTTGGAGAACCCGTCGCCGGGTTCGAAGGGCGCAAGGGCAGAAATATTGCGGTTTCGGCAAACAATCGACTCGGAAGGGACTCGGACGCCGCGAGCCGGGCGTCGCCTGTGGCGCGTCGCCGGTCACTCCGTTGGGACGGGACCCGACCCGATGACGTCTCGGATCGCGTCCTCGAACTCGCGGCGCGTCTCGAAGTAGGGGATGTCGACGTCCTCGAGGAGTTCGTCGAGCCGCCGGGGGCCGTCCGGCGTCCGGATGACCGAGTCCCCCTCCTTGCGGACGACCTCGCTCTTCTGCTGAGCCCACGTCAGTCGGGACGCTACGCGCGGGAGCGGCGCGCCCTCGACGGATTCGCCGTCGCCCAGTTCGACGGCGGGTTCGTCCTCGTCGTCGTTGTCGTCAGCCATGCACGGGGGTTCGGGGGGGCGTGGATTCAACCTTTCGAAGCATGCGTGCCCGACCGGAGGGAGGGCACGTTGTGGCGAGCGGCGACCGGCGGGAGCCGCGAGGAGCGTGGCCGATCGAAGTGAGGGCACGTTGTGGCGAGCGGCGACCGGCGGGAGCCGCGAGCAGCGCGCCCGAACGTGGCGCTCCCACAGTACGGTAAACCGCGGGTCGAACGGTCTCTTGTCTGACGTACTGTTTTTACCCTGGGCCCGTAACGGTCCCTCATGACTAGCCTGGGGGAGACCTACGACCGGCGCGCCGGCGATGCCAGCCAGCGGCGCGTCTACCTCGGTACCGGCCTGTTCGCCGCGGGCGCCCTCCTCGTCGTCGGCGGGATTCTCGCGGGCGGCACCGGCGTACTCATCAACAACGGCTACGGCCCCTACGAGAGCCGCGAAATTGCCGGCATCCTGGCTGGACTCGGCATCCCGGCGGTGTTCGTGGGTATCTTCACCGTGCTCCCCGCGAACCGACTCCAGCGCGCCGCAGCAGCGGTCGGCGCCGGCCTCGCCGTGCTCGGCGTCATGTTGTTCCGGGCGTCGTACCCGTACAACTGGTACACGCCCGGAACTGGGGTACCGTCCACGGGGACGCTGGCGTTCATTCTCGTGTACACCGCGGGCATCATCACGACGTTCTGGTGTCTGTTCACGGCGGTCGCGACGTTCAAAACCCGCAACGACCCCGGCGGCACCGTCACGCTCACCGTCACGAAGGACGGCGAAACGCACACGGTCGAGGTGCCAGCAGACGACGTGGAGAGCGCGCGCGAGAAGCTGGCGTCCGGGAGTTTCGGTGGCGTCGGCGTCTTCGGCGGGGTCGAGGACCCGAAGCAGGAGACGCGCGCGAACGCCTCGGAGCCCGCGCCGTCGGCGAGCGGTGACGGCGCGACGGTCACCACCGACGACGCCGTCGACTACCTCGGGCGGGACGTCGACCGGGTCG
>NZ_WUUU01000253.1 GCF_009831555.1 Halobacterium bonnevillei
CGCGCACGCGCTCCTCCTCGCCGGGGTTGACGCGGAACGCGCCGACCTCGTCGTCGCTGTCCCGGACTTCCGTCGTGTACGCGCCGCCGCTGTGGACGTAGACGGCGTCCGGCTCCGAGAGCGGCGCGTCGTACAGCCGGCCCGCGAAGTCGTCCTCGACGGCGAGGTCGGTCAGCTCGCTGTCCGCCTCTGTCGGGTCGACCTCCAGCTTCACGGCGTTCTCGCGCGCGACGACGGGAATCTCGCCCTCGACGCCGGCCGCCGTCGCGCCGCCGTCGTCGCTGACGGTCACCGTCTCGGAGTGGGGGGCGACGCCCGCGCCGTTGATCGTCAATTCGTGGTCGCCGGGCGGGACGTCCTGGACGACTGCGACGCCGTTGAACGTCGGGACGGCCTCGGGCTCGCTCTGGAACAGCGCGAACAGCTCCAGGGGCGACGAGACCGTCGTCAGGCCCTCGTCCTCTGGCGCGTCGTCGTCGGAGATGGCGTTGCTCACGCCGGCGACGACCTGATTGACCGGCGACGGGTCGCCGATCGCGTCGTAGCGGTCCGCCAGCGCCTGGCGGTGCTTCGGTTCGCTGATGTCCGAGGCGGGGTTCTCGTAGCGGGGGTCCGTCCACGGCACGCCCGTGGTCGTGATGTGGCCGGCGAACTGGTCTTCGACGAACCCCGGAATCTCGAACTCGAAGCTCAACTGCGGGCCCGTGAAGTCCGCGATGTGTTCGAGGTCCGCGGACGGCTCCAGGTCGTAGGTCACGTCGGCGGCTTCGGCCTCGCGGCCGACGTAGTCGAAGCGCCGGCCGGACTCTCGCTCCGGGAGGTCCGGCGGCGACCCGAGCGCGCTGAACGAGTGAATCGTCAGGTCGTCGGGCACCAGGTCCGCGGCGTCGACGGACGGCAGGCGGTCGTGCTCGTAGAACGGTTCTCCGTCGAGTTCGGGGACGGCGTACGGCAGCGCCAGGCCTTCGTCCCGGGGGAGGCCGTACGCCAGCGGGATGGCCGCGACGGACTCGATGCCGTCGATGACGCTGTTGGTGATGTCCGCGACGCTGCCGTCGAGGGGCAGCCGCTGGAAGTGTTCGGCGTCCTCGTTGACGGAGAGGCCACTGGAGTGCGAGCCGAGTTCGGAGAGAATCCGCGGGCGGGTGCGGTCGGGGTCGAGGAACTCGTTGTTCGGGACTTTCCGGGAGTGGGAGCTCGCGACGTGGAGCTGCGGTTCCTCGGTGTCGGTGTCCACGAACACCTGCAGGAGTTCCCAGTCGTGCCAGTGGAAGTTCGTGGTGAACTGGTCGAACGCCGAATAGAACCAGTACTGGACGACGACGAGCGGCGACTCCGCGTACTCCACAACGTTGTAGAAGCCGGTCGGCGCGGGCGGGTCGTCGGCGCCGCCCTGTTCGACGTAGCCGTCGAGGGCGTCGAACCCATCGACGACGGTGTCGCCGTCGAGTTCGCTCTCGAACGGCCGCGGGTCCGTCGGGAACCACTGTTCGTTCTCGTCGAAGTACAGCGTCGGCGCGTATTCTTCTGCAAGCGCTGCCGCGCGGTCGTCGTCGACGGCCGACGTGTCGCCGTCGTCCGCTCGGTCGAACAGCGAACAGCCCGCCATCGACGCGGCGGCGGCGGTACCGACCCCCGCCAGGACGGACCGTCGAGTGACCGACTGCGGGTCGTCCTCAGCCACGGATTTCCTCCCCGGGCGTGCGGGAGCGGGCCGGGACGCCGCCGTGCCGTCGTCGATTGTGGGTGGCTGGGAGTCGCATTCTGAGTACTCCTCGAATGGGCCCACGGGCCATACCGCTTGGGGTGTCGCCGGCTCACTCATTGTATCTCTGACTACTTCCCCCGGGGTTCGGTGGGTCGAGACACGCCCCGATATAACTGAAGAACATATTCTAAAATCTAATACTATCCCAAGTCATATCACGGTGCTGGTGTTCTAGGTCGACACTAGATGACCGCCGACACCGACCGCATCCACACGACGCACATCGGGAGCCTGCCGCGGACGCCGGCACTCCTCGACCTCCTGAAGCGACGCCAGGCCGGCGACCCGGTCGACGACGACGAGTGGCACCAGACCGTCCGAGACGCCACCGAGACAGTCATCCAGCGCCAGGCGGACGTCGGCCTCGACGTCGTGAACAACGGCGAACAGCCCCGCGTCTCCTTCAACTGGTACGTCGCCAACCGCCTCACCGGCATCGGCGACGACCGCGAGGCGCCCCTCTGGGACGACCTCGCGGACTACCCCGAGTACGCCAGCGACGCCTTCGACGCGGAGACCATCGACCTCACGAAACAGCCGTCGGTCGTCGGCCCGGTCGAGTACGACGGCGAGGCCGCCGCACGCGAGGAGATCGAGACGTTCACCGAACTGATCGACGCGACCGACGCCGACTTCGAGGACACGTTCCTCACGGCCGCGTCGCCGGGCATCGCCGCCGCCACCCTCGTCAACGACTACTACGACTCCCACGAGGAGTTCCTGCAGGCCGTCGGCGACGCGCTCCAGACGGAGTACGAACTCGTCGCCGAGACCGGTGCGACGCTCCAGCTGGACGCCCCCGACCTCCTGACCACCGGCCACCGCGGGTTCGGCGACCGCCCCGTCGAGAAACTCCGCCGGATCGTCCGCATGCACGTGGACGCGCTCAACGACGCCACCGCGAACATCCCCGACGACCAGCTCCGCGTCCACACCTGCTGGGGGAGCTACGAGGGCCCGCACCACCGCGACACGCCCCTCGAGGAGGTCCTTCCGGAACTGTACGAACTCGACGTCGGCGCGCTCTCCATCGAGGAAGCCAACCCCCGCCACCAGCACGAGTACCGCGTCTTCCGCGAGCACCCGCTCCCCGAGGACTGGACGCTGCTCCCGGGCGTCGTCGACGTGAAGACGAACGTCGTCGAACACCCCGAGGTCGTCGCCGACCGCCTCGAACGCGTCGCGAACGCCGTCGGCGACCCGACGCGCGTCGTCGCGGCGCCCGACTGCGGTTCGACACGCAGGCCGGTCTCGCGATGGTCCACCCCGAGATCGCGTGGGCGAAACTCGAGGCCCTCGTCGACGACGGCGCCGCCATCGCCAGCG
>NZ_WUUU01000254.1 GCF_009831555.1 Halobacterium bonnevillei
CGAGGCGGCCGGACCCGCTGGACGCGCTCACGGACCCGGCAACTGGACGCCGTACTCGCGGCGGTGGACGCCGGCTACTACGATACGCCCCGGACCGGGGGCGTTGCCGAAGTCGCCGCCGCCCTCGGGTGTGCGCCGTCGACGGCCGCCGAACACCTCCGGAAAGCCGAATCGCGCCTGCTCAGGGGGCTCGTAGACAGCCGGCGTGCGTGAGTCGGCGGTCACGCTACAGATTGGGTGTCGGCACGGCCCCCCGCCGCAGCAGCCCTTTTCAGCGCTCGCATCGTACTGGCTGGCATGACGACGCAGTCACAGACTGACGCCCAGAAGCCGATACGCGTCGCTGACGGCGACGAACTCCAGGCGGTCCTCGAGGTCCACGACCGCGTGCTCGTGGACTTCTGGACGAAGGGGTGTGCGAAGTGCGCGGCCATCGAGCCGGTGGTCGGCAACGTCGCACGCGCGACCGGCATCACCGTGGCGATGGCCAACCCGGGGGACGACGCCAGTCTCATCGAGGAGTGGTCGATCTCGAGCGCGCCGACGCTCGTGCTCGTCGAGGACGGCGAGGAAGTTGCGCGGCTAGCCGAGGGGTTCCAGGGCGGGGACGCCATCGAGGCGTTCCTCGACGAACACCTCGACTGATCGGCGACGCGCAGCCGGGAGCGCCGGTCAGGCGTCGGCGGCGCCCGGGACGTCGCGTTCGGTGACGTCCGGGAGGTGGGGGTCGCGGTGGGGATTCCGGCCGAACGCCGGCAGGCCGTCGTCGAGTTGGTCGGTCAGGACGCGGCGGAGGCGGTTCAGACTGGTTTTGTCGAGGTCGTAGCGGTCCGCCAGTGCGTCGAATGCGGGTTCGTCGGTGACGTCGTGGCGCTTGTACTGCTCGTAGAGGTCGTTCATGCGCTCGGGGGAGACGTCGGCGGCGTCGAGGTCGTCGAGGCCGAAGTACTGGCGCCGGTCGACGTCGACGACGTGCCGGATGACGACGAGCGCGACCTTCTCGATGGCGCGCTGGCTGCCGAATTCGGTGAGGTCGATGTCGCTCATCACGCCGAGTGCGACGTCGCGTTGCCACGGCGTCACGTCGACGGCGTTGCAGAGCGCTTGCGTGGTGCGGAGGCGGTCGAGGTGGTGGGCGCGACGGCTGTGTCCCTCGGTCGCGGTGTGGCGTTCGTCGTGGAGGCGACGCACGCTCTCGGAGAGGTCCGCGTCCGGGGACTCCGCGCGCCCGATGACTGTCGCGCTCGGGGACACGACGCCCCAGCGCCGGACTGTCGTGTCGCGCTGCGCCTGTGCGCGGGAGAGCGCGCCGGACCCGGGCCTGTGTTCGACGCGTCGGTCCTCGTCGCGGGGTTCCCAGCGCACGTGGTCGCTCCCGTCTGCACTCATCGCTAGTCCGTGCGGCCTCCCGGGTTTTAAACTCTCGCCCGACGAGCCGACGGCTGCGCGGTGGTAGCTCCCTGAGAAATCCTTCGTATCTATCCCTTGTCGCCAGAGCCACTTAAAGACGGGTCGGGGGATTGATAGATGCGCAGTCCGTCGTCCCTCGCAGCAAGTCGCGACTGCGGGCCGCCGCGTAATGACTCGGCTGAACGGAAGGTACAGTCGACGCTGGGGGGCGCGAGTTCCCAAGAAGTCCTTCGTATCTACTCCTTGTCGCCAGAACTACTTAAGGAAACGTTGGTTGATCGAACAGTCGGCGCTCGGACGGCGGCCGACGCACGAGCCTGCCCAGCAGTACAGTGACTCTCCCCAACGGAGCCGCGGCTACGGCGTGAGCCAGCCGCCACAGTTTCTGTTCTGGCGCGTCGCGAACGAGCGGCACAGCAGGCGCTTGGTGGCAAAAACCCCTCGTAGAAGCCCTTCGTATCTACCCCTTGTCGCCAGAAGCACTTAAAGAAAGCCGGGGGCGAGCAGCTGCGGGCCTGCTCGAACCAGCGCGCCTGGCCGCGGGTGACGGCCTTTTGCGGGTGGCGCTGCTACAGCGGGCCATGAGTCAGGTCTCTCCGGACAAGCTGACGGTGTTCTCGGACTACGTCTGTCCGTTCTGCTACCTCGGCCGCGCGGCAATGCAGCAGTACCGCGAGCGGGCCGACGACCCGCCGGACGTCGAGTGGCACGTCTTCGACCTGCGCGGGTACAAACGCAACGAGGACGGCACGATCGACAACGACGTCGAGGACGGCAAGGACGACGACTACTTCGCGGAGGTCCGGGACAACGTCGAGCGCCTCAAAGACGAGTACGGCGTGGACATGACCCTGGACTTCTCGCTGGACGTCGACTCCTGGAACGCCCAGAAGGTGGCGCTGTTCCTCCAGCAGTCGTACGACGAGGCGACGTTCCTCGCGTTCCACGAGCGCGCGTTCGAAGCGCTGTGGCAGGAGGGCCGCGACATCGGCGACGTGGACGTGCTCGTCGACATCGCGAGCGACGCCGGCGTCCCCGAGGACGAGGTCCGGGACGCCGTCGCCGACGATCACCTCGACGACGAACTCGAAGCGCGCTTCGAGGACGCAACGGAACTCGGCATCACCGGCATTCCGACGTTCGTCTACGACGGCCACGCCGCCCGCGGCGCGATTCCCCCGGAGCAGTTCGACCGCCTCGTCGACGGCGCCTGACCGGGGGCTTCCTGGAGTCCCCACACGCACTGATTCGCTGCTGCCCGGTCGGCGGCGGGAAGATGTTCGGCCCAACCGTTTCTATCCCGTACCGTCACGATTCACGTGCGTGGCCGGTGCTCCCCGGTCGCTGCGGCGTCTCCGTGGCGGACGCACGGGGTCCAGTGCGGTTGCTCGATGACGTGGCCATACGTTTCGTCTACCGCCGACCCGCCCCGTGCGTCGCTGGCCACCACTCCCCCATCTCCTGTCTTTCGGTTTTCCACCCTGACTACTCGCATCCGGGCGTTTTTGGCCGTCGACGCTGAACAGTCGGCCGTGACGACTCGCACGCTCGCCGACCCGACCGTCCAGCGGGCCGCCGCGTTCGTCGCCGACGCCCGCGACGACGCGCTCGCCGTCACACTGGTCGGGGACTGTGCAGTGACCGTCGAGGGGCGCACCGAGCGGTCGCT
>NZ_WUUU01000255.1 GCF_009831555.1 Halobacterium bonnevillei
CGTCTGCCGGGAGCGCGACCAGCGAGACGTCGCGAGGCGCGCTCGTTGAGGGGCTTCGAGGCCGACGGCGTGGACGCGACGGCGTACCGGTCGAGCGTCGGCGACGGCGCTCAGATTCTCTGACTGGCGGTTCGAGCGCGCCGGCGGGGTGGCGGGGTGGTCCCCGCGCGACGGGACGTGGCGGGTTCGCGACTCCTGCGCAGCGACGTTTCGCCGTCGATGTAACCGAAATCAGTTCGGCGTCGAGCGGAGATGCGGCCGCTGCTGGTCGAAACGACGCCGGCTCGAACTCGACTAACCGAATTCAGTTACGTCGCTCGCGAAATACTTTTGTGGGTGGCGCACACCGAAGTATCTATGCCGATACAACGACGCGAGCTCCTCGCGGCGCTCGGAACGGGAGCGACCGCTGCACTCGCAGGCTGCTCGGGCGTTCTCGGGAGCGAGGACGGGGACCCGGGAGTGGCCGGCGAGACGCTCACGCTCACGACGACGACGAGCACGTACGACACCGGCCTGCTGGACGCCCTCAACGAACCCTTCCAGGAGATGTACGGCGTGACCGTCGACTCGGTCGCGCAGGGGACGGGGCAGGCCCTGGAGACCGCGAGCAACGGTGACTCGGACGTCGTGATGGTCCACGCGCGGTCGCTCGAGGATGAGTTCATGCAGAACGGGTACGGCGTCAACCGCCGGGACCTGATGTTCAACGACTTCGTCATCGTCGGCCCCGAGAGCGACCCCGCCGGCATCGAGGGGATGGGATCGGCGGCAGACGCGTTCGCGGCCATCGCCGACGCCGAAGCGCAGTTCGTCTCACGCGGGGACAACTCCGGGACGCACACGAAGGAACTGATTGTCTGGGAGGAAGCGGGCGTCGAACCCGGCGGCAACTGGTACCAGGAGACCGGCCAGGGGATGGGTGAAGTGCTCAACATCGCGAACGAACAGGGCGGCTACACGCTCTCCGACCGCGGGACGTACCTTTCCCAGCGGTCCGACATCGAACTCACAATCCTCGTCCAGGGCCCGATCGAGGGCGGCCCCGAACTGCTCGCCAATCCCTACGGCATCCTCGCCGTGAACCCGGCCGTCCACGACAACGTCAACTACGACCTCGCGATGGCGTACATCGGCTACGTCACCAGTCCGCAGGGCCAGCAGGTCATCGAGGACTACACCGCGAACGGCGAGCAACTGTTCTTCCCGAGAGCGCTGTCCGAGGACCCGAACTTCCAGCAGTACGTCCCCGAGGGCTGGAGTGCCGAGTCCGAGGAGTGAAGGGGGTCGGGTCACACGCCGTACTCGTGGTGCTCGCAGACGCGCTCTGGGCGCTCCCGCTACGGCCACTGCTCACGGTCTTTCCGGACGTCGCGGGACCGCTGTTCGTCGACTTCCCGTTCGAGACGCAGTACGTCACGAGCATTGTCTACGTCTCGCTGTACGTGAGCGTGCTCGCGGTGACGATCAGCACGCTGGTGTCCATCCCCATCGCCCTCGTGGTGGGGTTCTCCGACTTCCCGGGCAAGCGCCTCGTCACCGCAGTCATCAACACCGGAATGGGGTTCCCGAGCGTCGTCGTCGGATTGCTCGTGCTGTTCGCGGTGTCGAACCAGGGTCCGCTCGGCGAACTGAACCTCGTGTTCACGAAGGAGGCGATGATCATGTCGCAGTTCGTGCTCGCGACGCCGCCGATCACGGGCATCAGTCTCGCCGCCGTGACCAGCGTCCGCGCTGACGTCCGGGACGCGGCGTTCGCGCTTGGCGGCACGCGCACCGACGTCGCACTCACAGTCGTGAAGGAAGCTCGTTACGGCATCGCGACCGCCGTGCTGGCGGGGTTCGGGCGCGCTATCAGCGAGGTCGGGTCCGTGCTCATCGTCGGGGGGAACATTGCGGGCGCGGGCGGCGTCTCGAAGACGCGCACGCTCACCACCGCAATTCAACTGGAGGCCAGGCAAGGCCGCTACGGCACTGCGATGGTACTCGGTGCGTTGCTCGTCGCTCTCGTGCTCGTGGTCAACGCAGTCGTCGTTCGGCTCGGTGACGGGGGGACGCTGCGGTGACCCTGGGCGCACGGGCCGTCACGCACGGGTACGACGACGGCCCGGTCTTCGAGGACGTATCGCTGACCGCGGGGTCGGGCGAAGTCGTCGCGATTATCGGGCCCTCCGGTGTGGGTAAGACGACGTTACTGCGCCTGCTCGCGCTGTTCGAACCGCCGACGGAGGGCGAGGTCACTGTGGACGGCACAGACGCGTGGACCCTCGGGGAGGACGAGCGCCTCGCGCTCCGGCGGGGGATCGGCGTCGTCTTCCAGGAAGCCAGTCTCTTCGACGGATCGGTCGCGCGCAACGTCGAGTACGGCCTCCGCGTCAGGCGTTCGTGGCGCGAGCGCGTTCGCGACGAACTCCGGACGCTGACGAATCGGTCACCCCTCACGGACGCGGTGACCGACGCGCTCGACGTCGTCGGGATGGCCGACGACGTGCACAAACACGCCGACGACCTCTCGGGCGGCGAAGCCCAGCGGGTCGCGTTCGCCCGCGCGCTCGCCTACGACCCCGACTACCTCCTGCTGGACGAACCTACGTCCGACCTCGACCCCCGCAACACCGCTGTCATCGAGGATGCAGTGACGGCCGCCGCCGACCGCGGCATCGGAGTGGTGGTCGCCACGCACGACATGCATCAAGCCCAGCGGGTCGCCGACCGCGTCGCCGTCCTGCTGGACGACAGCGTCATCGAAATGGGCCCGGCCGACCGCGTGTTCGAGGCGCCCCACGACGAGCGCGCAAAGAAATTTATCGACGGGGAGTTAGTGTACTGACCACCCGATGGCTCAACAGGACGCCTCCACGCCGGAGAACGCCTTCGAACCCCACGTCGCCATCGGCGACGTCACCGTCGACCGCCGGGACGTCGAGATGCTTCGCGCCATCGACGACCACGGGTCGATGCAGGCCGCGGCCGACGCGCTCGGCCGGTCGTACCCCCACCTCCAGCGCCGCGTCGTCGAACTCGAGGCCGCGGCCGGCGACCTCACGGAGCGCGTGCGCGGCGGCAGCGGCGGCG
>NZ_WUUU01000256.1 GCF_009831555.1 Halobacterium bonnevillei
CGGCGAACACGGCGCCACCGCCGAGCGCGACGCCGAGAACGACGAGGGCGCGGCGGACGTCGACGAGACGCCGCCCGTGGCCGAACAACGGATGAAGGACGTCGACCAGACGCCGCCGGACGAAGACGCGAGCGCGAATCGCGTCTGGGAGCGCGGCGGCGAGCCGACGCCCGACGAAGACGACGTAGACGACGTAGGCAGCGATGAGTGAGGGGACACTCTACGACAAGGTCTGGGACCGACACGAGGTCACGGAACTGCCGACGGGCCAGACGCAGCTGTTCGTCGGCCTGCACCTCGTCCACGAGGTGACGAGTCCGCAGGCGTTCGGGATGCTCGAGGAGCGCGGCCTGGACGTCGCGTACCCCGAGCGCACGCACGCGACCGTCGACCACATCGTGCCGACGGCGGACCAGTCGCGGCCGTACAGCGACGACGCCGCCGAGGAGATGATGTCCGAACTGGAGCGGAACGTCCGCGACGCGGGCATCGAGTTCGACGACCCGACGACGGGCCGCCAGGGCATCGTGCACGTCGTCGGCCCGGAGCAGGGACTCACCCAGCCCGGGATGACAATCGTCTGCGGGGACTCCCACACGGCGACCCACGGCGCGTTCGGCGCGCTGGCGTTCGGCATCGGCACCTCGCAGATCCGGGACGTGCTGGCCACGGGCTGCATCGCCATGGAGAAGCAGAAGGTCCGCCGCATCGAGGTCACCGGCGAACTCGACGAGGGCGTCACGCCGAAGGACGTCATCCTCACCGTCATCCGGCGGCTGGGCACCGACGGCGGCGTCGGCTACGTCTACGAGTACGGCGGCGAAGCCATCCAGGACATGGACATGGCGGGCCGGATGAGCATCTGCAACATGTCCATCGAGGGCGGCGCTCGCGCGGGGTACGTCAACCCCGACGAGACCACCTACGAGTACCTGGAGGGCCGCGACAGAGTTCCCGAGGGCGAGGCGTTCGAGGAGCTCAAAGCGTACTGGGAGTCCGTCGCGTCCGACGCGGACGCCGAGTACGACGACGTCGTGACCATCGACGGCAGCGAACTCGAACCCGTCGTGACGTGGGGGACGACCCCGGGCCAGGGAATCGGCATCTCCGAGGAGATTCCCGCGCCCGAGGACCTGCCCGCCGACAAGGCGGACAGCGCCAGGGCCGCACAGGAACACATGGATGTCGAACCCGGCGACACGATGGACGGCTACGAGGTCGACGTGGCGTTCCTGGGTAGCTGCACGAACGCGCGCCTGCCGGACCTCCGGGAGGCAGCCGAGGTCGTGAAGGGGCGCGAAGTCCACGAGGACGTGCGCGGCCTGGTCGTGCCGGGCAGCCAGCGCGTGAAGGCCGCCGCGGAAGCGGAAGGACTCGACGAGGTCTTCAAGGACGCGGGCTTCGAGTGGCGGGGCGCCGGCTGTTCGATGTGCCTCGGCATGAACGAGGACCAGCTGGTCGGCGACGAGCGCTGCGCGTCGTCGTCGAACCGGAACTTCGTCGGCCGACAGGGCTCGAAGGACGGCCGCACCGTCCTGATGAGCCCGCCGATGGTCGCCGCCGCGGCGGTCACCGGCGAGGTCACGGACGTCCGCGACCTGGAGCGCTTCGAGGAGGTGCGCGCATGAGCGCCGACGACGGCGACGCCGGACCCGCGGACATCGTGACCGAGGTCACCGGCACGGGCGTGCCCGTGCGCGGCAACGACATCGACACGGACCAGATCATTCCCGCGCGCTTCCTGAAGGTCGTGACGTTCGACGGCCTCGGGCAGTTCGCGTTCTTCGACGTCAGGTTCGACGACGAGGACAACCCCAAAGAGCACCCGTTCAACGAGGAGCAGTTCCAAGGCGCGAGCGTGCTCGCCGTGAACGCGAACTTCGGGTGTGGCTCCAGCAGGGAGCACGCGCCACAGGCGCTGATGCGGTGGGGCATCGACGCCATCGTCGGCGAGTCGTTCGCCGAGATCTTCGCGGGGAACTGCCTCGCGCTCGGCATCCCGACGGTCACGGCGTCACAGGAGGACGTCGAAGCCCTGCAGGACTTCATCGACCAGAACCCCGATGCCGAGGTCGAGGTCGACGTCGTCGAGGAGGAAGTACGGTACGGCGACACAGTCGTGGACGCGACCGTCGACGACGCCCAGAAGCGCGCGCTCGTCGAGGGCGTCTGGGACACGACGGCGCTGATGGGCGCCAATGCCGACACTGTGAAGGAGACGGCCGCCAGCCTCCCCTACACGAATGTCTGAGGAGATTGCAGTCGTCCCCGGGGACGGCATCGGCCGGGAAGTGACGCCAGTCGCGGTGGACGTACTCGACGCGGTCGGCGACTTCGAGTTCGTCCACCTCGACGCGGGCGACGAAGTGCTCGAAGCGCAGGGAACGGCGCTGCCCGCGGAGACGCGAGCGGGCGTCGAATCGCGCGACGCTGGTCGGGGCGGCGGGCGAGACGGCCGCGGACGTCATCCTGCCGCTGCGCTCGGCGGTTGACTCCTTCGTTAACGTCCGGCCGGCGCGCACGTATCCCGGCGTGGACGCCGTCCAGCCGGAGACGGATCTGGTGTTCCTCCGCGAGAACACCCAGGGCGTGTACTCGGGCATCGAGGACGAGATCGCGGACGGCGTGACGACGTGCACGCGCGTCATCACCGAGGACGCCAGCCGGCGCCTCGCCGAGTTCGCCTGCGACTACGCGCCCGAGGGCTTCACCGTCGCGCACAAGTCGAACGTGATGCGCGTCACCGACGGCGTGTTCAAGGACACCGTCGAGTCGGTCGCCGCCGACGAGGGCGTCCCGACCGACGAAGCGCTGATGGACGCGCTCGCGATGCACCTCGTGCAGACCCCCGAGGACTACGACGTCGTCGTCTGCCCGAACCTCGCCGGCGACGTGCTGTCGGACCTCGCGGCCGGCCTCGTCGGCGCCTCGGCCTGCTGCCGTCGGCGAACCTCGGCCCAGAGAACGGACTGTTCGAGCCGGTCCACGGCACCGCGCCGGACATCGCGGGCGAGGGCGTCGCGAACCCGACGGCCAGCGTGCTGTCGGCGGCGATGCTCCTGGAGTTCC
>NZ_WUUU01000257.1 GCF_009831555.1 Halobacterium bonnevillei
GGCGTCGGGACGGGGCAGCACGGCCGCTCACGCCATCCGCGCACTCGGCGAGCGCGACGTGGACGTCGAGGGCGTGCCGACGTCGTTCCAGTCCCGCCAGCTGGCCATCGACGCCGGGATTCCGCTGACCACGCTGGAGGAGGCGTCGGTCGACATCGCGATCGACGGCGCGGACCAGGTCTCCGGCACGGCCCTCGTGAAGGGCGGCGGCGCGGCCCACGCCCGCGAGAAGTACGTGGACGCGAACGCCGACCGGTTCGTGGTGGTCGCCGACCCCAGCAAGGAAGCGGACGCGCTGGACCACCCGATACCCGTGGAGGTGCTGCCGGACGCGCGCCCGGTCGTCGCCGCCGCCGTCCGGGACCTGGGCGGCGACCCCACGCTGCGGGCGGCCGAGCGCAAGGACGGACCGGTGGTGACGGACAACGGCAACCTCGTGCTGGACTGCGAGTTCGGGCGCATCGACGACCCGGCGGACGTGGCAGCGTCGCTGTCGGGCATCCCCGGCGTGGTCGAGCACGGCCTGTTCGTGGACCTGGTCGACGCCGTCTACGTCGGCACCGAGGACGGCGTCCGCACCACCGAGGCGTAGCCGGGAACCGCTGTCTCGCAGACGAACGCAGTCGAACGCTGGGAATCACTGCTCGGCCGAGCCGCTGTCCACGAGACAGCGGCCTGCGACGAGATTCGGTCCGCGGACGCGTCGCTGCGCAGCGTCGCGCCGATAAAAATTGAGGGGCTGGAGCCGAATTACAGGTCGCGCGGCTGGACGGTCTTGCGACCGTTGGATTCCGCACGTGCCGCGGCGTCTTCGAGGAGCTCGGACACTTCGTCGTCCAGCGCCTCGTAGAAGTCGGAGGCAACGTTCTTGTCGTCGAGTTCTTCCTTCACAGCGGCCTTGACGATGAGGTCTGCCATACGAACGGGTTTTTTCCGCGGCCCCTTATAAGGCTTCCCATACTGTGCGGCCGTAGCGGCCGGTCACGGGGTGCTGAGGCGGGTACGCCGGAGAATACTGATTCGCGTGCGTGGAAGGAACGACCGCCACGGGAAGAGTGCGAACTCATGTTCGAGTTCGGCGAAATTTTGTTCGAAATTGGGAAAACTCATTTATTCGTGTGTGGTGTAGTCTTGCACACTGGCGCGCCGCGCCAGACAACCCCATGCCCCGCTGTGACCACTGCGATGCACACGTCTCCGAGAACTTCGCGCGCGTGTTCGCCGACGAGGACGGTCGACTCCACGCGTGCCCGAACTGCGCGGCGAACGTCGGCATCGCGGAAGTCTCGAAGGACCGCGCCCGCAGGGCTTGACCGAAACGTAGTCCCTTCTCCGCGCCGTTCGGCCAGGCGTGCACTACGTGTACGTGGTCGCGTGCAGCGACGACACCTACTACACGGGCTACACGACGGACGTCGAGCGCCGCGTCGCCGAACACGACGCCGGCGACGGCGCCAAGTACACCCGCGGCCGCACCCCGGTCACCCTCCAGTACGTCGAGGCGTTCGAGTCGCAGTCCGCCGCGATGAGCCGCGAGCACGGCATAAAGCAGCTCTCGCGTGCGGAGAAACGACGACTCGTCGAGTCACAGGACGACCCCTGGCAGGAAGGTTGATCGGCCGGACGACGAGAACGTTCGAACGACGGGAACGGCTGACGAATCCCCCCGAACGACGAGAGCGATTGGAGACGGTCAGTCGTCCGCGCGGGCGCCGACCGCGTCGTCGACTGCGGCCCGGCGGTGCGCAGCGGCGACGACGGCTTCGGCGACGTCGTCCACGCGGTCGGCGAGGTCCTCGTCGAGGAGGTCGTCGCCGTCGAACTTGTCCGAGGCGTTCCTGATGCCGGCCTGCTGGGGGACGACGTCGGCGTGGACGCCGCGCATCGTGATGCGAAGGTGGTCGAGGGTCGACGAGAACGTGCCGCCGCCGGCGACCACCACGAGTCCGACCACGGTGTCCTCGTACTCGTCCCAGCCACAGTAGTCGTGGAAGTTCCGGAACGTCGACGAGTAGCTGTCGTGGTAGACCGGCGACCCGACGATGACGCCGTCGGCGGCCCTGACGCGAGCCAGCAGGTCGACTGCGTCGCCGGCGTCCTCGGCGTCGCGGTCCGGGTCGTACAGCGGGAGGTCAGCGGTCCCGAGGTCGACGTGGTCCGTGTCGGCGCCGGCGCGCTCGGCGGCCGCCAGCGCGTGCTCGACGGTTCGTCTCGTGTAACTGCCGTCGCGGCGACTGCCGGTGACGCCGACGACGAGTGGCGGGGACGTCATTGGAGGCTAGTCGGGCTCGAACGGATAAATCCGCCCCGGTCGGCGACGGATTCACCGGCACTCGATTTCAGTCAGTTCTCCGAGTGGTTCGGAACTCGGTGACGGCGGGAGAGCGGTTGCGGTTCGGGAGGCGTCGAGGCGTCCGGTGGACCGCAGAGATTTTGACGCGACGCGGCGACCACGCGAGTATGGACGGTATTTCGTTCGGTACTGACGGCTGGCGGGCGACGCTGGACCTGTTCACGAGCGACCGCGTCCGCGCCGTCGCGCAGGCCACCGCCGACCACCTCGAGGCAGACGGCCACGCGGGGGAGACGGTCGCCGTCGGGTACGACGCCCGCGAGACGTCGCGCGGATTCGCCGACGACATCGCGGACGTGCTCGCGACGAACGGCTTCGACGTGGTGCTCCCGGGGCGCGACTGCCCGACGCCGCTGGTCGCACACGCCATCGTGGAGCGCGACCTGGCGGGCGCGCTCGTGGTCACGGCCTCGCACAATCCCCCCGAGTACAACGGCGTGAAGTTCATCCCGTCGGACGGCGCGCCCGCGCTCCCCGCGGTCACGGAAGCCATCGAGGCGAACCTCCGCGAACCCGTCGAGGGCGACCGGACCGGCGAGGTCCGGGAGGTCGACCTCGTCGAGTCCCACGCCGAGCACTGCCTGGACCTCGTCGACGCCGACCTCTCGGGGTTGACGGTGGTCTACGACGCGATGCACGGCAGCGGCCGCGGCGTCACTGACGCCCTCCTGGAGCGTGCGGGGGCCGACGTGATCCGGGAGCGCTGT
>NZ_WUUU01000258.1 GCF_009831555.1 Halobacterium bonnevillei
GTTTGAGGTCGTTGAGAACGTTCAACGCGTCCAGCGGCGTGAGTTCCGCGACGTTCACGTCTCGCAGTGCCGCAACGACGTCGGCGTGGTCGCCGTTCGCCGCCCCACCGGTGTCCTCCTCGCTGCTCCCGCCCGCTGGCTCACTGTCGTCGTGTGCGTCCAGGAATTCGTGCGCGCGCTCGACGACGGGGTCGGGCACGCCGGCCGCCTGCGCGACTTCCACGCCGTAGGACGCGGTCGCCGCTCCCTCGCGGACTTGGTGCTCGAAGGTCACGCCGTCCTCGGCCTGTGTCGCCCCGAAGTGGAGGTTCACGGCCTGCGGGAGGCGGTCGGCGTCCGCGGTGAGTTCGTGGTGGTGGGTCGCGAACAGCGTCGTCGCGCCGACCTCGTCGTGGACGTACTCGGTGACTGCGCGCGCAATCGCGAGGCCGTCGGTCGTCGAGGTCCCGCGTCCCACTTCGTCGAGCAACACCAGGGAGTCCTCGGTGGCCGCGCGCAGAATCTCAGCGAGTTCGGTCATCTCGACCATGAACGTCGACCGGCCGCCCGCGATGTCGTCGCTGGCGCCGACCCGCGTGAAGATGCGGTCCACGACGCGGAGTCTCGCGGCCGCCGCCGGGACGAAACTCCCCGCCTGCGCGAGCAGGACAACGAGCGCGACCTGGCGCATGTACGTCGACTTCCCGCTCATGTTCGGGCCCGTGACCACCGCGACGCGCTCCGCTGGCGTGAGGTGGGTGTCGTTGGGGACGAACCCGGACTCCGTGCGCTCGACGACGGGGTGGCGGCCGCCCTCGACGTGGATGCCGTCGCCGCCGATTTCGGGGCGGGCGTAGTCGTGGTTCGCCGCGACGGTGGCGAACGACGCGAGCGCGTCCAGCGCCGCGAGCGCTGCGGCCGTCGCCTGCACGCGCTCGGCGTTCGCGGCGACGCGGTCACGCACCTCGCAGAACAGCTCGTACTCGAGGTCCTGGGCGCGCTGCTCGGCGCGCACGATGTCGTCCTCGCGCTCCTTCAGTTCCGGCGTGACGTACCGCTCGGCGTTCTTCAGCGTCTGGCGGCGCTGGTAGTCCTCGGGGACCGCGTCCAGGTTCGGGTCGGTCACCTCGATGTAGTAGCCGTGGACGGCGGTGTGGCCGACCTTCAGCGAGTCGATGCCGGTGCGCTCGCGCTCGGCGGCCTCCAGGTCGTCGATCCAGGCCTTCCCGGTGCGCTCGGTCTCCCGCAGGTCGTCGAGCGCGTCGTCGTAGCCGTCGCGGATGACGCCGCCCTCCGTGAGTTCCTGGGGCGGGTCGGGGACGATGGCGCGGTCCAGGAGGTCCCGGACTTCGGGGAGATCGTCGAGGGCCGCGCGCAATTCGCGGAGTTTCGCGCAGTCGGCGGCCGCCAGCAGGCCCCTGACCTCGGGCACGACGTCCAGCGTGTCCTTCAGCGCGCGCAGGTCGCGTGCGTTCGCGCGGCCTCGCGAGACTCGCGAAATCAGGCGCTCGACGTCGTAGACCGCCCGGAGGCGGTCGTGCAGGTTCTCCCGCGTCAGCGGGTCGGCGAGCAGTTCGCCGACGGCGTCGTGGCGCGCGGTCATCTCGTCGGCGTCGGTCGGGCGGCGCAGCCAGTCCGTCAGCGTCCGGCGGCCGAGCGCGCACGCCGTCTCGTCGAGGACGTCCACGAGCGCGGTGCCGGCCGCGCCGTGGACGCTGCGCTGCTCGAACAGTTCGAGGCTCCGCATCGCGACGGCGTCCAGCTGGAGGTAGTCCCTGGGGTCGTATCGCGTCAGGTGGTTCAGGTAGTCCAGGCGGCGGTCCGCGTCCGCATCGCCGTCCACCGGGTCGTCGCGGCGCGCGGCGACGCCGCCCCGGGTGTACTCCGCGTAGTCCAGGAGCGCGCCACACGCCCTCATTTCTGCCTGGCCGCCGAGCGCGTCAGCCTGCCCGAAGTACGACCCGACGGTCTCTCGGGCGGCCTCGAGGTCGAAGACGTCGTCGTCGTATTCCGCGACGAACGCCTCGCCGTCGAATCGGTCGTCCGGGATTCCGGGGCCCGTGACGAGCTCCGCGGGCGCGAACCGGCCGAGTTCGTCGCGCACGCGTACAGCGTTCCCGAGACTCGTCGCGTAGAAGTCGCCCGTGGAGACGTCGAGGAGCGCGAGCCCGTACTCGCTGGGCTCCCCGGGACCTGCCCTGCTGTCGTCGCACGAACCGCGGGGCTCCGCTCGCTCCGCGGCGAGCGCGGCGACGAAGTTGTTGTCGTCGCCCCCGAGCAGTTCGGCCTCCGTCAGCGTCCCCGGCGTCACGACCCGCGTGACCGCCCGCTCGACGACACCCGTGACCTCGTCGGGGTCCTCGATCTGGTCGGCGACGGCGACCCGGTAGCCGGCGTCCAGCAGGTCGTCGATGTACGACTCCGCGTTGTCCACGGGCACGCCCGCCATCGGGTACCGGCCCGTGGAGTCCTCGCGGGCCGTCAGCGTCACCTCGCAGATGCGGGCGGCGCCACTGGCGCAGCCGTCAACACGTTCGTGTTCCTGGTCGCGCCCGTCGCCTACTTCTTCGCGGGTGTGCTGGCGTTCGCGGCAGCAACCGCGTGGACGTTCAGTCTGAACTGGACGGTGACCTCGACCGACCGAGCCACTCGCTTCCCCGCGCCCTCCGTCGGTACGCGTCCGTCTACGCGCTCGGGTTCCTGGTCTACTCGGCCGCCGTCGTCGCGGGCGTGGAACTGCTGGCACTCCCCGGGTTCCCCGCGAACCTCGCTGCCATCGCCGTCGCCGGTGCCGCGAACTTCACCGGCGCCGAACTGTTCGCGCTCGGCGACCGACGCTAGCGGTTCGGATTCCTGCGCACGGTCACCTCGCCCCGTCCCGGGTCGTTTACGTACGTCGCCGGCGACCGTCCGGGCATGGACGCGGCACGCGTGCTCGTCGCCGGCGAGACGCTCGTCGACTGTC
>NZ_WUUU01000259.1 GCF_009831555.1 Halobacterium bonnevillei
CGCGCCACGGCGTCAGCACGGACGTCCAGACGGACGTGTTCGCGCCGGGGGAGTGACCGGAGCCTCGGCTAGAACACGTAGCGAGTACCCCGAATGCCGACGGCATCCAACTGCCGACAGCTCCCGGTGACCCGGACTGGTCGGGCGTCGACCCGGCCTACTCGGGCGTCGGTCCGGCCCCGACGTCCGCCGCCGCGTCGACCCGGTCGTGGATGTGTCCCTCGCGCTCCCGCAGGTGCCGCGGCGTCCGGTCGTTCTCCACAGCGAGCACTTCCGCGACGATGCTGTGCGCGATCTGGTACGGCGAGCCGCCGCCCAGGTCCAGTCCGATGGGCGTGTAGAGGCTCTCCAGCGCGTCCTCGGCGAAGACGCGGCCCTCGTCGGCGAACGCGTCCAGCATCTCCTCGAAGCGCTCCCTGGGCCCCATGAGGCCGACGTACGGCGCGGGCGACTCCAGCAGCGTCTCGAGGGCCAGTCGGTCGTCGACGAAGTTGTGCGTCATCACGACGGCGTGCGTGCGCTCGTCGAGTTGGAGGTCGTCCTCGAGGCTGCCGGGCGACGTGGTCACCGTCCGGGTCGCGTCCGGGAACCGGTCGGCGAGGTCGAGTCCGCCCCGGAAGCCCGCGACCGTCACGCGGAAGTCGTTTTTCGCCGCGAGTTCCGTGACCGGGCCGACGTCGTGGCCGGTGCCGAAGACGACCAGTTCCGCGGGCGCGGCGATGCCGTCGACGAACACCTCGAGCGTCGCGCCGTCGCCCGCGTCGACGGTCACCGTGTCCGCTCGGCCGCGCCGCGCGAGGTCGTCTGCCATCGAAGTCAGCGTCGCGTGCGGCCACTCCTCGGCCGGCGAGCCGTCCGGCCGGACCAACCCTCCGTCGTCGGGGTCGTAGTACACTCGGTCGCCGTACTCGAACCCGTCTACGCCCCCCGACAGGACGGTGAGCACCGCGACGTCCCGCCCGTCGGCGAACGCCTCGACTGCGGGCCGGTAGGTCTCGTCCAGGGGCTCCAGCAGCACGTCGATGACGCCGTTACAGCCGACGCCCATCCCCCAGACGTCCGCTTCGTCCTCCATCAGGTCGTACGTGATTGTCTCCGGTTCGCCGCGCTCGCGGACGCCCGTCGCCGCGGCGCGCAGTTCGTCCTCGAGACACCCGGCCGTAATCGAACCGACGCCGGGGCCGTCGTCGTCGAGGAGCATCTTCGCTCCGGGCCGCCGGTAGGCGTTGCCCTCGACGTCGACGACGGTCGCGAGCACGTCGGTGCCCGCGGCGTCGAGCCGTTCGTGAACGCGCTGTACGACTTCGGTCTCCGGAACGCTCCAGTTTGTCTCAGTCATGCGTGATTAGATGTGGATGTCCGCGGGTGGCTCCCGCGCCGCGTACACTTTCCGCACGCCGCGGTCGTGGAGGTCCGTGCCGCACGCGCCGTCCGCGACGGCGACGCGGGTTTCCGCCGGGTCTGTCACGTCGGCACCCGCGACCACGTCGACGCCAGCGTCGAACAGGGGGTCGGGGAGCAGCGACGCTGTCGCACCGATGCAGACCACCGTCGCCGCGTCCGGCGCCGCCGCGAGGTACCGCTCGATGCCGCCGTAGATCAGCGTGACCCCGTGACGAAGACGACGTCCGCGCCGTCCATCGCGGCCCCGGTCTCAGCCGGTGTGAAGACCCGGACGTCGACGCCGTCCGTCGCCGGAACGTCCGCGACCGGGCCGCGCTCGATGACGCGGACCGCGACGTCGCCGAACTTCCTGAACGCGGGCCGGAACAGGCCGACCGTCACGATCGTCTCGACGCCCTCGTCGAGGAGCGCCATCGGGTCGCCCGTCCGCCACGAGACGTGGGGGCTCGACAGCGCGTTCAGCGTCGCAATCCCGACCGCGCGCGTCACGCGACTGCCGTCCAGTCGGCGTCCGGCGCCGGGGCTGTCCGCGCCATCGCGGTTCGCTCGCTCCGGTTCTGCCGCCGCGTCGACGACTGCTGCGGCGAACGCGCCGGGCGTCGTCTCCGTCCACGGAGCGGGGTCTGGAACGGCCTCCAGCGGTCGATGCGCCAGTCCCGACAGCCGCGCGTCGCTACCGGACGCTCCGCCGGCGGATTCGTCGGCCAGTTCGACGAGGACGGCCGCGTCGCCAACGGTCACCCGGTCGAAGCGAACGTCGAGGCGTCGTCGCTGCGCACGCGCTGGAGCGAAGCGAGTACCGCGGCGAGAATGCCGTCAGTCACTCCGGCGCACCCCCGTCGCGGACGGTCCGGTCGGCCCGCGACTCGAACTCGTAGCCGACCGGCCCGTCGAGGCCGCGCCGTTCGAGTTGGTTCGCGGCGGCCGCGAGGTCAGCGGCGTCCGCGAACCCGAACAGCGCGTCGAGGTACGGCTCCACGGTCGACATCCCCCTGGACGCCGGTTCGAACGACGGCGAGACGGCCAGCGGGTTCAGCCAGACCACGCTGTCAGCGCGGTCGGCGAGCCACGTGATGCCGTCCGCCAGCAGTTCCGGTTCGCCGACGTCCAGGCCGTCGCTCACGACCACGACCACGGTCCGGCGGTCGACGGCGTGCGGGGCCGTCCGCCGGATCGTGTCCAGCGCCGCGCCGATCTGCGTCCCGCCACCCCCACTCGACCGCCGCGGCTCGGAGTGCGGCGGCGGTCGACCCCTCGGCCCGGGTGACCATCTCGGTGGCCTCGACGACGTCCGTATCGAAGAGGAACACGCGCGCGTTCAGCGCCGCCGACGCGACCCGGTCCACGAGCGCCAGCAGCGCCCCCCGGTCGACCGTATCGAGGACGGACCGCTGACGTCCACGAGGAGACAGCACCGCACCTCGCTGGGGCCTGTTCCCGGTGGAGGGATGTCGAGTGGCGTCCCGCCCGTTTCGAGGCTGCGCGGAGCGCGGCGCGCGCGATCACCGAC
>NZ_WUUU01000260.1 GCF_009831555.1 Halobacterium bonnevillei
GAGGCTGCGGGAATCGCGAGGCAGACCGGCGGACACAATCGACCTGGTCTCGCTCGCCGGCGCCAGAGGGGACGTCTTCGACCCCGGCACTGAGGCGGGCGTCGACGCCGTCCTCCGGTCCGGCGACGTCCACGCGACCGACGACGTGTCCGCGGACCCGGCATTCGCGGCCTGGCGCCCCGTCGCGGAGGAAGCCGGCTTCCGCGCTGGGGTCGTGGTTCCGGTCGAGGACGGCGAAACGACGTACGGCGCGCTCTGCGTCGGCATCGACGCGGACGACGTCTCCGAACACGAGCAACAGCTGCTCGCGGGGGCCGGCCGGTGCGTCGGGCGCGCAATCACGATCGCCCAGCAGCGCCGCCTGCTGCTCTCGGACACCGTCCTCGAGGTCGCTGTGGAGACGACGAGCGAGGCGTCGCTGTTCGCGGCGGTGGCGGCCGCCCACGACTGCGAGCTCGAACTCGACGGCCTCGTCCCCGGCGTCGACAACTCTCTCATCTACTTCCTGCGGCTGTCCGGCGCGCCAGCAGAGGCGGCGTTATCGTGGCTGACAGACCACGAGGACGTCGCTGACGGCCGTCTCGTGCAGGATTACGGCGACGAAGTCCTCCTCGAGGTCGTCGTGACCGGCCTGGACGTCGCGAAAGCCGTCACCGAGTACGGCGCGTCCGTCCGCGAGATGACCGCGACGCCGTCCGGCCAGCGCGTCGTCGGCGACATCTCCGCGAACGCGGACGTGCGCTCGCTCGTCGCCGAACTCGCCGACGACTTCTCGGACGTGGAACTGGTCTCGAAGCGCGAACGCAGCCAGACCTCCGAGTCGCCGGCGGGGTTCCGCGCGTCCCTCAACGAGTCGCTGACGGCCAAGCAGGCGGCGGTGCTCCGCGCGGCCTACCACGCCGGCTACTTCGAGTGGCCCCGAGGCACCACTGCCGAAGAACTCGCGGACGCAATCGGCGTCACGTCCCCGACGTTGCACAACCACCTGCGGCGCGCCCAGCAGAAACTGCTCTCGGCGTTCCTCGTCGACGAGGACGCCGCACTGGGCGGGACGGAGTGGCCCGACGACTGACGGCGCGCCCGCTAAGTAATTAGTGTCGCTGCCCGGCACCTGTCGACGTTCCGGTCCCCTTCGCCGGCGACGGGAGCCGACCGCAGCGGGCTCGAGACCGCAAAAGTCGCCGAAGGCGGAACCGTGGGTCCATCCGGTCGGCGAGGTTCGTTTCGCGTGGGTGGTTGGCATAATTAGCGCCACCGCTTAACATGAACGTGGAAAACGGTAGTGGTGGACTATGCCAGAGCAGGAATCCGAGGCGGAGCTCGAAGCCCGGCTGCCGGACGGCGAGGAGTTCGAGCCGCCGGCGTCGTTCGTCGAGCAGGCGAACGTCACAGATCCCGACATCTACGACGAGTTCGAACAGAACTGGCCGGAGTGCTGGGAGCGCGCGGCCGACCTACTTGACTGGGACACTGACTACGACACGGTACTCGAGGACAGCAATCCGCCGTTCTACGAGTGGTTCACGGGCGGCGAATTGAACGCGTCGTACAACTGCGTCGACCGCCACATCGAGGACGGCCGCGGCGACGAGGCCGCCATCGAGTGGGTGGGTGAGCCGACGGACGAGGACAACCGGACGTACACGTACGAGGAGCTCCACCGCGAGGTCAACGAGTTCGCGGCGGCGCTGCGCGAGCTGGGCGTCGAGGAGGGCGACGTCGTCACGATGTACATGCCGATGATCCCGGAGTTGCCGGTGGCGATGCTAGCGTGTGCGCGCATCGGCGCACCCCACTCCGTGGTGTTCGCGGGGTTCTCCGCCGACGCCCTCGCCACGCGGATGAACTCAGCGGACTCGGAGCTCCTGGTCACCTGCGACGGCTACTATCGGCGCGGCGACCCGCTCGACCACCTCGACAAGGCAACCGAGGGCCTGGATGAGGTGGACCACGAGGTCAGCGACGTCGTGGTAGTCGACCGCCTCGGTGAGGACGGCTTCGGCCACGACCTCGCCGAAAACCAGCACGACTACGACGAGTTGGTCGCCGACCACGAGGGCGCGACCGTCGAGCCGGTGTCACGCGACGCCGAGGACATGCTGTTCCTCATGTACACCTCAGGCACTACCGGGAAGCCCAAAGGCGTGAAACACACGACCGGCGGCTACCTCTCGTGGGTGTCGTGGACGAGCCACGCCGTCCTCGACGTCAAGCCCGAGGACACGTACTTCTGCTCGGCGGACATCGGCTGGATCACCGGCCACTCGTACATCGTCTACGGGCCGCTCGCGCTGGGCACCACGACGATGATGTACGAGGGGACGCCGGACTACCCCGACAAGGACCGCCTCTGGGAGATCGTCGAAGACTACGACGTCACTCAGTTGTACACCGCGCCGACGGCGATCCGCGCGTTCATGAAGTGGGGCGAATCGCACCCGGACGCGCACGATTTGTCGTCGCTGCGCTTGCTTGGCACTGTCGGCGAGCCGATCAATCCGCGGGCGTGGAAGTGGTACTACAAGCACATCGGCGACGAGAGCTGCCCCGTCGTCGACACCTGGTGGCAGACGGAGACGGGTGGCATGATGGTCACCACGCTGCCGGCCATCGACGACATGAAGCCCGGGTCTGCAGGACCGTCGCTTCCGGGTATCGACGCGCGCGTCGTGGACACAAGCGGCGACGAGGTATCGGCCGGAGACGCCGGCTACTTGACGGTGAACAACCCGTGGCCGGGGATGTTGCGTACGCTCTACGAGAACGACGAGCGGTTCGTCAACGAGTACTGGGCCGAATACTCCGACACGGACAGCGACGACCCCGACGACTGGGTGTACTTCCCCGAAGACGGCGCGAAGTTGGACGACGACGACT
>NZ_WUUU01000261.1 GCF_009831555.1 Halobacterium bonnevillei
CCCGACCGGTCCAGTGGGTCCTGGGGACTCGTCTTCGACGGCACCGGCATCAGCAAGTACGCGTCCGCCGCGGCCCCGGACGCGATGCGGGGGGTGGTCGTCGTCGGCGACGTCTTCGGGAGCGTCCACGACGTGACCACCAGGCAACTCACGCTCCTCGGCGCAGTCGGGATGGGGCTGCTGTCGCCGCTGGCGTTCGGCGTCTTCCTGTGGCTTCGGGGTCGCGACACGCCACCGGACGCGGGCGACGTCGCGAAGCCGCGGCCGGGAACGTAGCCCCCGCCGGCCCAGGCGGCCCACTCGCTTCCTGCAGCGCGAGCTACGCTTCCTGCACGGCGGTGAGGACGTCGTCGTACGCCGGTTCGTTCGTCGGGTCGTCGGCGACCCACGAGTACGCGACCGTGCCGTCGTCGTCGATGACGAACACCGCGCGGTTCGCGACGCCGAACAGTCCGAGTTCGGGGATGTCGATCTCGAGGTCGTACTCGGGGATTGCGTCGCCGCCCATGTCGCTGACGAGGTCGAACTCGATGCCGTGCTCGTCGCGGAACGCGCCCTGCGAGAACGGCGAGTCCGCGCTCACGCCGAGGACTGTCGCGCCGGCGTCCTCGAAGTCGTCGAGGCGCTCCTGGAACGCCACCATCTCGTTTGTGCACGGCGGCGTGAACGCGCCCGGGAAGAACGCCAGCACTACCGGGCCGTCGCCGAGGTGGTCGCCGAGGTCGAAGTCCTCGTGGTCGCTCGTCCCTACCGTTGCCGTGAACACGGGTGCGGAATCACCAATCGAGAGCATCACGAGTCCGTTCGGCCCGAAACCGGATAAAAGTGGACGCGAACATCGCCCGGCTCGCTGCTGCTGCGGCGAGAACTGCCGTACAGCCGTCGCCAAGTCGTCAGTTACCGCTCTCTGATTCGACGTGGTCCCACCCCTCCTTCACTTCCGCACGCGAGACGTTCATGCCGTGTTCGTCGTTGGCGTGCTCACGGACGACGTCGATGAGTTCGTCGTCGTTCGGCGACTGGATTTCGAACGAACACGCGTTGCAGGCGTACCTGTGTGTCATCGGTTGCTCACGGGCACGGCGACGGGCGCCGCACTCCTTGTTAGCGGGCGCCTGTCCGGCCGGTTTGAGAGACCGGCGACCGGTCCGTACCGTCTCCGCCGGCGACACGCTCGGACGACTACAAACTCGGCGAGTACGACGGGCTTACCGACAGATTCGGGCGGATTCGGGGCTTCGAGGAGTCGCCCCGCTTCCTGACAAGACATTTACCGTGGGAGTTGAAAGACCCCACCGCCGGGTAGGGGTACCCGTTTGTTCTTTCGGCGCCGCGAGCCGACAGTGGCACCACTCCCGCCGACGGGCACCGGGAGCCAGCCGACGCCGCAGCGTTCCCCCGCAGTCGCCGCTGGGAAAACCCTTACCCGCCGTCGCGTCCTCGCTCCGACTATGTCCGGGCTGAATCTCGACCCGGTGCAGCTCGACCGCTACTCGCGCCACATCATCATGGAGGACGTCGGTCCCGAGGGGCAACGACGCCTCCTCGACGCCGACGTGCTCGTGGTAGGTGCGGGCGGATTGGGCGCGCCGGTCATCCAGTATCTCGCCGCTGCGGGCGTCGGCACGCTGCGCGTCGTCGACGACGACGAGGTCGAACGGTCGAACCTCCAGCGCCAGATCATCCACGCGGACGCCGACGTCGGCCGCCCGAAGGCCGAGAGCGCTCGCGAGTACGTCGAGGCGCTCAATCCCGACGTAGACGTCCACGCGCACGTCGAACGCCTCGACCAGTCGAACGTCGACGACCTCCTCGACGGCGTCGACTTCGTCGTCGACTGCTCGGACAACTTCCCGACGCGGTACCTCGTCAACGACGCCTGCGTGCTCCGGGGGATTCCGTTCAGTCACGCCGCGATCTATCGCTTCGAGGGCCAGGCCATCACCTACGAACCTGGCAGCGCCTGCTATCGGTGCCTGTTCCCGGAAGCGCCGCCGGAGGGCACGATTCCGGACTGCGCGACGGCGGGCGTGCTCGGCATCCTCCCCGGAACGATGGGCTGCATCCAGGCCACCGAGTGCGTGAAGGGGCTGCTGGACTACGGCGACCTGCTCACTGGGCGGCTGCTGTTCTACGACGCCGCCGACATGACCTTCGAGACGGTCCCGGTCGAGACGAACCCCGACTGCCCGGTCTGCAGCGAGGACCCCGACATCGACTCAGTGCAGGAGGTCGAATACGCCGAGGGCTGCGCCGTCTCCCCGTAATCAGGCCTGTTCGGCAACTGGCGGTCGTTGCCTCAGTCGTCGACGGTCGTCACTTTCCCGGTCCCCTGGTCGCGTGCGCCCTCAGTGGACGCGTCGTCCTCGGTGATTCGGTCGTTCCGCGACCGGCGTCTCCGTCTCGGCCAGGCACCGGTCTCGTCGCCGACCACCCAGCCGTAGATGTCCTGGACGTGCTCGATGACCGGGCGGAAGTGGTCAGCGCCGTCGATGACCGTGAGCCTGGCATCCGGCACCTTGCTCGCGAGGTGTTTGCCGGCGGTCAGCGGCACGTGGTCGTCGTCGCTCCCGTGGAACACGCGGGTCGGCACTGAGACGTCCGCGAGGTCGAAGTCCCACTCGCTGCCCAGCACGGCGTAGTCAGTCGCCACCGCTCGCGACCCCTGGCGGACTCCCTCCCGGAAGTCCGAGAGCATGATGCGTCCCGTCTCGCCGAGTCGCGGGTCCGCCAGGTCGCCGTCCTTCGGGTCACCGACCACGTCCGAGAACGAGTCCGCGTTCCGGATCACGCGCCGCATCGCCCACACGAACGGCCGGCCGAGGTGCGGCGACAGGCGCGCCGCCGCCTTGAGCGTGCGGTCGAACC
>NZ_WUUU01000262.1 GCF_009831555.1 Halobacterium bonnevillei
GAACGCGGGATTCGACGCCGTCCGCGCGGACGTGACGGACGCCGACGCCCTCGCCGACGTGCCGGACGTCGACGCCGTGGGTGTTCGCAGCGAGCTCCGGCGGCCGCGGCGCAGCTGCCGCTCGCGAGGTGTACGTCGACGGCCTGCGAACCGCCGTCGAGCACTTCGGCGGCCGCGACGACCCGCCCGAGAAATTCGTCTACACGTCCAGCACTGGCGTCTACGGCGACCACGGCGGCGACTGGGTGGACGAGACGACGCCGCTGGACCCGACGACCGAGAAGACGCAGGTGCTCGCCGAGGCCGAACGCGTCTGCAAGGAGCTTGCGCCAGAGCGCGGGATGGACGCGATAGTCGTTCGGTTCGCGGGCCTCTACGGCCCGCACCGCTACCGGCTGACGCGGTACGTCGACGGACCGGTGACGGAGGGTTACCTGAACATGATTCATCGCGACGACGCGGCCGGCGTGGTGCGGTTCGCGCTCGAGAACGACCTCGACGAGGACGTGCTGCTGGCGGTCGACGACGAACCCGTCTCGAAGTGGGCGTTCGCGGACTGGCTGGCCGACGAGTGCGGCGTCGAGGCGCCCGAGAAACGGACCGTCGAGGAGCGCCTGCAGTCGGAGGCCCTGTCGACGACCGTGGAGCGTCGCCTCCGGACGAGCAAGCGGTGTTCGAACGACCGCCTGCACGAACTCGGCTACGAATTCGCGTACCCGACGTTCCGCGAGGGGTACGGGGACGCGGTCGACGCGTACCGTCGCGGGGAGTACAAGTGATCCGACGGCAAAGCCACTGGTATGGCTACTGCTGACGGGACGTTCCGGTACAAGGAACGGTTCGGGGACGACATGGCGCGGACGTACTTCCGCCGGGTGCGGGACCGCGCGGTGTCCAGCGTCGGCCTCGGGACGTACCTCGGCGACCCCACTGATGCGGTCGACGACGCGTACTACGAGACGATCACGACCGCGCTGGAGTCAGGGTGTAACGTCGTGGACACGGCCATCAACTACCGCAACCAGCGCAGCGAGCGAGTGGTCGGCCGGGCGCTCGCAGACGCCGACGCGGACCGCGAGGAGGTTTTCCTGTCGACGAAGGGCGGGTTCGTGCCGTTCGACGAGTCCCGGCCTGCGGACCCCGGGCGGTTCGTCGGCGACGAGTACGTGGACAGCGGCATCGTCGACAGCGCGGACCTCGCACACGGCAGCCACGCCATCGCGCCCGGGTACGTCGAGGACCAGCTGGACCGGTCGCTGCGGAACCTCGACGTCGACACCATCGACCTCTACTACGTCCACAACCCTGAGACGCAACTGGACGAACGGCCGCGGGAGGCGGTCTACGACCAGCTCGAAGCGACGTTCGAGCGCCTCGAGCGTCGCGTCGCCGCGGGCGACATCCAGCACTACGGCGTGGCGACCTGGGACGCGTTCCGCGTGCCGCAGTCCCACGAGCACTTCCTGGACCTGGGGGAACTCATTTCGCGGGCGCGGGCCGCAGCCAGCGAGGTCGGGAACACCGCGACGCACTTCCGCGGCATCCAGGTGCCGTTCAACGTCCTGATGGCGGACGCGTTCACGATGGCGTCCCAGGACGGCCCCGAGGGCGACCAGAGCGTCCTCTGGTACGCGCACGAAGCCGGATTGAACGTGTTCACGTCCGCGAGCCTCGCGCAGGGGCAGGTGCTGGACGGGATTCCCGACGCAGTCGACGAGAAGCTCCGCGGCGACACGCCCGCGCAGCGCGGCGTGAACTTCGCGCGGAGTGCGCCCGGCGTCACCAGCGCGCTCGTCGGGTCCACGAGCCCCGAGCACGTCCGCGAGAACGTCGCCGCAGGGACCTACGAGCCGATGGGCGCGGACGCGTTCGACGCCGTCTTCGAGTAAGCTTCCCCTACTCGTCGCTCGAACTAGCGGCGCCGCCACTCGCACCGAGTAATACCCACCTACTCGGCGTCCCCGGTGGCGGTCCTAGTTGCGGTCTCCGTTTCGTGCACCTGCTTCCACATCCTGCCGCAGTTCGGACAACTGCGCCGCCAGCCCACGCGGTCGTGGTCGTGCGTCTCCAGTGGCATCCCGCAGTCCTGACAGACCAGTCGTTCCTCAGTGTCCGTGCCCACAACCCCCGCTCGGATGGCCCGTTCCACCGAGTTCATGCGAACGTCTACCGAGCTACTCCCCTTCAGTAAGAACCACCTATTATTGCAGGGGGGACGGCTGCGGGATTTTAGGACAGTCTTACGTCGGGCGGATTTGCGTTCGATGCACCGACGGCCGGAACCGCAAGAATTGACCCCGCGGACCGCGAAGCCGAGGCGTGTCCAATGCCACCGGGAGCGACGCGCGGCGCGTGCGCCTGTTCGGGTCGCTGTGCGCGCTCGTGTTCCTCGTGAACTTCGGGCGCGTCGTGTTCGCGCCGCTGGTCGCGCCGCTCCAGGCCGACTTCGTCACCAGCGACGCGGCCGTCGGGCTGGTGGCGACGCTGGCGTGGCTGGGGAGCGCGCTCCCGCGACTCCCCGACCGGCTACCTCCTGACGCGGGTCGACCGCCACCACGTCGTGCTCGGGTCGGGCGGCCTGCTGGCGGTGTCCTCGGCGGGAATGACGCTGGCGCCCACCATCGAGTTCGTGATGCTGGGGGCGTTTCTCGTCGGCATCGCGTCCGGCTCGTACTTCATCGCCGCGAACCCGCTGGTGAGCGAACTGTTCCCGGACCGCGTCGGCCGCGTCATCGGCGTCCACGGCACCGCCAGCCAGGTCGCCGCCGCCGTCGCGCCGGTTCTCGTCGGCCGCGTGCTGCTGGAGTTCTACACGTGGCGCGCGCCGTTCTACCTGCTGTCGGCTGCGGCGCTGGTGGTCAC
>NZ_WUUU01000263.1 GCF_009831555.1 Halobacterium bonnevillei
CACGCCAGCTGGTGGCCGGTCATCGTGAGCGGGGCCGTGCTGCTCGTGTTCTTCGGGCTGTCGGGGTTCCAGAGCGGCGAGTTCGCGGACGGGACCATGGGCACGGTGTACGCGGCGTCGACCGTCGTCGGCCTGGTCGGGACGCTCGGCGCGTTCGTCGGAATGGCCAGCGAGCGCTTCACGGGGCCGCGCGGGCCGTTCGGGGAGAGCTGGCCGTTCGACGGCGTGGACAACACCAAGACGGGGGTGTGGATCTTCCTCGCCTCCGACGTGGTGCTGTTCGGCGCGTTCATCGGCGCGTACGTGTTCATGCGGTACTCGGTCGGCTGGACCGGCTGGGAGCCGATTCCGGAGAACATCATGCCCGGGCTCATCAACACGTACCTGCTGTTGACCAGCAGTTTCGCCGTGGTGCTGGCCCTGGAGGCCGCCGAGCGGAAGAGCCGCTGGGGGGTCATCGCCAGTCTCGCGACGACGCTCGTCCTCGGTCTCGGGTTCCTCGGGAACAAGGCAATCGAGTGGCAGCACCTGTTCCACGAGGGCCTGTGGCTGTCGACGAACGTCCGCGCGTCGACGTTCTTCCTGACCACGGGACTGCACGCCGCCCACGTGATCATCGGCCTCATCATGGTCGCGTACATGATTCCGCGGGCGTGGAACGGGGCGTACCTCGACGACAACTCGTCGGTGGAGCTGTTCGGGCTCTACTGGCACTTCGTCGACATCGTGTGGCTGTTCCTGTTCCCGCTGTTCTACATCCTCTAGGACAATGACACGACTCAAACTCTACACGGCGATCTACGTGGTGCTGTTCGTCTCGGCGACAGTCCAGGTGCTCGTCGAGCAGGCCGGCCTCGAGTACACCGCGGCGCTGGCGATCATCATGGTGCTGTCGTTCGTGAAAGCCGCCATCGTCGCGGGCTACTACCAGCACCTGCGGTGGGAGCCGCGCTCGCTGACGTACCTCATGGGCATCGGCTTGCTCGCCGTCGTCGCACTGACAGTCGCCTCGACGTACTCCATCACGTGACCCGCCGGATACACGACCACTCGACAGCCCAGACCCGGAACCATCCCACGGACCGAGCCCAGCCTCGACAGACGGCCCGAACCCAGGACTCATGCTCGACGTCTTCGCGTTCGCGGCGCTGGTCGGCATCCCGCTCGCACAGGTGCCCCTAGTGGCGTACCTCTCCAGGTACGTCGAACTCGACCCGGACGAAGACCTGCCGCCCCCGGGACGCGGCTACGTGACCTACGGCACGGAGTCCGCTCGGCCCGAGGGCTGGAGCCACGGGTCGGCGTGCCCGAACTGCGGGACGCACGTCACTGCCGAGTACGACTACTGCGGGAACTGCGCGAAGCGACTGCCACCCCGGAGGGAGCGCCAGTGACGTCCACGCGAGAGCGCGTGGTTTGGGCGCTGGTGTTCGGCCTCCCGGTGGGCGCCGGCGTCGGCCTCGCGACGGCGCGAATGAGCGGCGCCGGTCTCGCGGACCCGCTGGTGGTCGGCGCGGCGGTCGGGTTCGCCGCAGCGGTCGCGGGCCTGCTGTTCGGCGTGACGAGCGTGAACCAGCCAGAGGACGGCGCGCCGGACCTCGAGTAGGGCCAGAGTCCCAACAGACGACCGGCAGGCGACCGGGGGTGAGCGCCGCATACTTTTAAGCCGGGGGGCCGAGTAGCGTGGTACCATGACCCAATCGGGAGCCGTCTACGTCGGCCTCCTCGTGGCGCTGGTCGCGGGCGTCGCCGGGATGCTCTCCGCGGAGTACTTCCACGGCGTCGAGTTCCTCCTCCCCGTCGGCGGCGCCGTCGCGCTGCTCGCGGTCGGCGGCATCACCGCCGCCATCGCCCGGGCCGAGCCGCCGGCCGATGCCGCCAGCGAGCACTGAGGCGGCGACGGTGAGCCGAGACGAGTCGCCGAATCCACTGCGCGGCGGCAGGCGGTCGAAATCGTCGGCTGCACGCCGAAGCGCCGCCTAGATGAGGTTGCTGCCGAGCGCGAGCATGTACAGTAACACGGTGACCGCGTAGAGCACGCCGAGCGCCGCGACCACCTTGATGTGGAAGTAGAAGAGGTCGTCGCGTTCGGCCTCGTGGGCTGCCTCGTATGCCTCGCGCTCCGCGACCGAACAGTCGTCGGCGTGGGTTTCGCCGACGTGGAGGTCGCGGGCCGCGGCCTCGGCGAACGGTCGGCCGCAGTGCGGGCAGACCACCGCCGCCGTCTCGTCGTCGCGGACCAACGTCTCCAGGGCGGTGGTCGGGTCCGCGTCGCGCGCATCGTGGCGGCCGGGGCCCGCGGTGGACTGCATCCGCGTGGTACTCGGGGGTGCGCTCACAAGAAAGCGGGGGTGACCGTGGGTTGGCCGACGACCCACGCGCTGGTCATCGTGTACACCATCATCACGACGACGAACGGGTACTGGCTCCGAATCGGGCGCAGGACCCCGGGGAAGACGTCCATGGCGAGCGCGTGGGCGATCCAGACCGCGAGAAGGTGGCCGCCAACGACGAACGCCAACTGGAGCGTGCCGAACCACGACGGCAGCACCGCGACCTGGACGGCGCCGACCCCACCCAGGGGGTGTGCGAGCACGGCGGCCAGGGCGGGGGAGAGCGTGAGGAAGTACCCGAGGAAGTGCGCGACGTGGTAGCCGGCCGCGATGGGGAGCAGCGCTGGGGCGAACCACCGCTCGATGACGGACGGCGCGAGGAAGCTCTGCACGCGCTTCCGGGAGCGCTCGGCGGCGACGCGGTAGATGCCCAGGAAGACGCCGAACCCGACGAGGAGCGCGACGAGGTAGAACGCCGACACGGCGACGCGGCCGACGACGGTGTCGGGGGCCGGA
>NZ_WUUU01000264.1 GCF_009831555.1 Halobacterium bonnevillei
CGCCGGCGCGTCGTAGCCCGCGAACACCACCGCGTCGAAGGCGTCGTCGAGTCCCGCGCCCGCGAGTTTCTGGCGCTGCATCTCGGGCGCCCGTTCGTGACCAGCGCCGTCGGTCGGTCGACGGCGTCGAGTAGGTCTCTGGCACCGGGCAGCGTTCGGACGCGCGTCTGGTCGCGTTCCGCCTCGTAGGCGTTCGCTACCGCGACGCCAGACGCCGGGTCGCGGCCGGCCGCTTCGGCGAGGTCGGCGAAACACGCGCGGCGGAGTTCGGCGACAGTGTCGGTCCGCTCGGCGTACTCCTCGAACGCGCCGCGGTAGTCCGCGGCGGAGAAACACTGGTCGACGCCCGCGCGGTCGAATGCGGCCGCGAGCACGTCCGCGACCGAGCGCTCGTATGTGACGAGCGTGTCGTCGAGGTCGAAACAGACCGCGTCAACCATCGTGTCGGTGGTCGGGACCGGGGGTCATTCGCTCTTGCGGTAGCCGTCGTCGTCGCGTTCGGCGAGCCCCAGGAGGACCGCCCAGTCGAGGCGGCGCTGGACGCGGTCGGTCCAGAACGCCGCCCAGTTGTCGCGCTTCGAGCGCTCCCAGCGTGGGACGCGCTCGCGGACGGCCTCGAAGACGTCCGCTGGCGTCCGGCTCTCGGTGTCCTCGAGTGCAGCCAGGACCTCAGTCACGAGAAAGACGTTCTCGCGGAAGGCGTCGGCCAGGGCAGCCCTGCCCGGGTCAGAGCGGACGCGAGCGTACCCGGAGTCCGCGTCGTCGACCACGCCGAGCGCGGCCAGGAACACCAGCCACGCCGACGCAGTGCCGCGGTCCGGGACGGCCGCGCGCTCGACGAGTCGCCGACAGCAGTCGTCCTCCGGTTCCGGGACGAGCGGCGCGGCGTCCCGGACGGTCCAGATGCGGTCCAGGGACGGGGGCGCCGGTGGGACCGGCTTTCGCTTCATACCGTCGCTGGGCGCCCAACGGCCTTCAGTGACACGGACGGCGACAAAGCGACCTCGGCAGGCGTGCTACGTGCCGATACTTCCCGGAACCGGCGGAACCCGCGGTGGGCACCGGTCTTTTTCTTCTTTCGCGCCCAACAGGTATGTAGCACTGGCTGGACTGCACACCCGGGAGTGGTGCGTCTGGCGCGCCATACAATGGTCGACAGTACCCAGATATCGACAAGCAAAGCGATACAGCAACGGACCGGGAAAACGTTCCACCTAGCTACGCGATTGCTTCCCGAACGCGTGCGTCACTCGACGTACGTCCTGTACGCGTTCTTCCGCGTCGCCGACGACGTCGTCGACACGACTGCCGACCGAGACCCCGACGTACAGCGCCGCGAACTAGAAGCCGTGCGGGCGGCCGCGCTCGGGGACGCGGACGCAGCAGCGGTCACAGGAGCGGCGCTCGGAGCGGAAGAACGCGACGTGCTGGCGGCGTTCCGCGAGCTCTCGGACCGCTACGACATCGCCGACGAGGACGTGAACACGTTCGTGGACGCGATGCTCGCGGACCTCGAGACGGCGGAGTACGACACCTACGAGGAGCTGGCGGCGTACATGCGCGGGTCCGCAGTCGCCGTCGCGAACATGATGATGGCCGTGATGGACGTCGAGGACTGCGAGACCGCAGCACCCCACGCGGCCGCGCTCGCGGAGGCGTTCCAGCTGTCGAACTTCCTGCGGGACGTCCGCGAGGACGTCGACGACTACGACCGAATCTACCTGCCCGGGGAGACCCGCCGCGAGCACGGGGTCACGGTCGACCAGTTGCGGCGCCACGAGGTGACCCACGGGTTCCGGGAGGCGATTCGCGCGGAACTGGCGCGCACGGAGGCGCGCTACCGGGAGGGCGTCGCGGGCATCAAGTACCTGCCGTCGGACTGCCAGTTCGCCGTCCTGCTGTCCGCGATGCTGTACGCCGACCACCACCGCGAGATCCGCGCCCGGGAGTGCGACGTGCTCTCGGAGACTCCGAGCCTGTCGACGACCCGGAAACTCTGGTTGCTCGCGAAGACCCGCGCGCTGTGGGCGTATTACGGCGACCCCGAAACCGTCTTCTACCGGGTGAGTTGCGTCTCGTCGCCGGCCGACCACCACCACGGCCACGGCGACCCACATCCGGCGCCGTAGGCCACTGCCACCCGCGGTCCGCGGACGAAGTCACCGCCGCGCGGGGTTCCAGCCGAGGACGCTGAAGTCGAAGCGGTCGGTTTCGAGGAGCGCGACGCCGAGCACCGCCGCCGCAGCGGCGGGGACGAACTGGAGGAACGCGAGGTTCACCGCGCCCCAGAGGATGACGAAGCTCACCAGGTCGTCGAGGAGGAACGGGCACTGGGTGAGCCGCTGGTGGAGCGCGACGCGGTCGAACCCCCAGTCGAGGACGGCGACGGAGACGGCCGCGGACAGCACCCACCCGAGGTAGTTCGAGACGGGGACGCCGTAGTAGACGCCGCCGGCGTCGTACGCCCAGAAGCCGAGCGCGACCGCGCCGGGATCGAGGACGACGTCCATCCAGAGGACGACGGCGGCGACCAATGGCAGGCGGACGACGGCGCGGCGGGTGTGGCGGCCGAACAGCAGGAGGACCAGCAGGTAGCTGTTCACGACCAGCGGCAGGAAGAACACGGGCAGGCCGAGCGGGACGCTGCCCGCGAGCATCGGCCCGAGGTCGACGAGGTACGCGAACTCCCCGTAGGGCCACCCGGTCGCGACGCCGACCAGTTCGATGCCGTACGCGTACCCGACGAGCGCGACGAGCGCGATGCGGCCCGGCGGTCGACGAGGGGGAGCAGGCCGGCGACCAGC
>NZ_WUUU01000265.1 GCF_009831555.1 Halobacterium bonnevillei
CCGCGATGCGGGACGCGGACGTGTTCCTCGCGCCGACGACGAAGAGCCTGAGTCACACGCGCGCTCGCGGCAGCGCCAACGACGCCGGCGCCCGCGGCGCCACCCTCCCCGGCATCACGGAGGACGTGTTCACGACGGGGCTGGACGCCGACTACGAGACCATCCGCCAGCACTGCGAGGACGTCCTCGCGCAGGTCGCGGACGCCGAGGAGATCCGCGTCACGACGGCCGCCGGGACCGACATCACGTTCGAGGTCGGCGCCCGCGAGTGGCGCGACGACACCGGCATCGTCCACGAACCCGGCGAGTTCTCGAACCTCCCCGCGGGCGAAGTGTTCGTCTCCCCCGAGGACGCCAACGGCACGTACGTCGTGGACGGCACGATGCGGCCGCACGGGAAACTCGACGACGACGAACAGCTCAGCTTCGAGGTCGAGGACGGCTTCGTCACGGACATCTCCGACCCGGCCATCCGGGACCAGGTCGAGGCCGCGAGCAAGCAGGTCGGCCGGGACGCGTACAACCTCGCGGAACTCGGCATCGGCACGAACGTCGCCGTCAGCGAACTCGTCGGCAGCGTCCTCCTCGACGAGAAGGCCGCCGGCACCGTCCACATCGCCATCGGCGACGACGCCGGCATCGGCGGCGACACCGACGCCCCACTCCACCTCGACGGCATCATCCGGGAGCCGACAGTCCTCGCTGACGGCGAGGACGTCGAACTGCCGCGAGCGTAGGGGGCTGACGTCGGAAAACGGGACTCCGCGCGTTTTTACGTCCGGGGACGCTACTCGTGTCCATGAGCGAAAACGTCGGGGAGCACGTCCCCTTCGAGTGTCCGTCGTGTTCGCCGGACCTCGAAACCGTCCACGAGGTACTGACTACCGGGGGCGGAAATGCGACAGTGAAGTGCACCGAGTGCGGCCACGTCCACAAGGAGCCACTCGAGGACGACGCGAGCGTCGAGGTCGACGTCGTCGTCTCGCAGGACGGCGACTCCTTCACGGGGAGCGCGGAGTTCGACCCCGAGGAGACCATCTACGAGGGCGACGAGTTCATCGTTGAGACCGAGGAGACCATCGCGCAGGTGCGCGCGACGAGCATCGAGACCGGGCCGGAGGAGCGCACGACGCGCGCCGACGCCAGCGACGTCGACACGGTGTGGACGCGCGAGGTCGGGAACGTCTCCGTGGACGTCACCATCCACCCGAAGGACGGCGACGAGGACGGCAGCCACAGTCTCACCGTCCACGTCCCGGGGGACTACGAGTTCGTGGTCGGCGAGACCTACGAGTTCGGCGACGAGGAGTTCTCCGTCGGGGGCATCCACGTCCGCGAGAGCGCAATCGAGGACTACAAGTTCCCGAAACTCGGCGACGACGGCGACCTCGTGTTCGCGAAGGACGTCAAGCGCGTGTACGGCGACGACGAGTCCAGCACCGCGTGGTCGGCCTGGTGACCACGCGACCTCGACAGCGACTGACAGGGACTACCGGACCAGACAGAACCTGAGCGACCCAGACCAATGACCGAGCGGAACGACCCAGACGACGAGTTCGCGACCGAACGCGACCGCCTCGCGGACGCGCTCGTGAAACGCCCGAACGTCACCGAGCGTGCCGCCGACGCCATCCGCGCGGTGCCGCGACACGAGTTCGTGCCAGCGGGCCGCCGCCGGAACGCCTACGACGACCGCCCGCTCCCCATCGGCGGCGGCCAGACCATCAGCGCGCCCCACATGGTCGCCATCATGGCGAGCGAACTCGACCTCCAGGCCGGCGACGACGTCCTCGAAATCGGCACCGGCTGCGGGTACCACGCCGCCGTCACCGCCGAACTCGTCGGCGACGACCACGTCTACTCCGTCGAGTACCTCGAAGACCTCGCCCAGGAAGCCCGCGAAACGCTCGAACGCGCGGGATACGGCGGCGTCTCCGTTCGCCAGGGGGACGGCTACGACGGCTGGCCCGAGCACGCGCCCTACGACGCCGCCTACCTGACCTGCGCCGCCCCGGAGTTCCCCGAGGCAGTCGTCGACCAGGTCCGGCCCGGCGGCGTCATCGTGGCGCCCATCGGCGACACCCGCCAGCGGCTCGTGCGCGCGGAGAAACGCGAAGACGGTACGCTCGAGAAATCCGACGAAGGCGCCGTCCGATTCGTGCCGATGCAGGGCGGCGACTAGCAGGAAACGCCATCGACCGGGACCGACAGAGGAGACCCGTCTCGACCGGGCTCACTCCGTTCGCCGTCCGACCGCCGCGACTGTGCAAAGCTCGCTCGGTCCCACCCGCAGCTGGGCCGGCAACTGATTTTATGCGCGCGGCAGTCGACAGTCGCGTATGGACTACCGCGAGCTGCTTTTGTTGCGGGCGACCCGCGAGACGGGGGTGCTGGACGCGCTCGTCTCGAACGCGCACACGGCCGACGACGTCGCGCGGGAGACGGGCGTCACGGAGCGCGCTGCGCACACGACAATCGACGCGCTGCTGGACCTCGGGATGCTGGAGGAAGTCGGCGACGGCGTCGAGCCGACGAACAAGATGCTCGGGTTCATCACGAAGACGGACGTGCGCTCCATCGGGAGCCTCCCGCACGAACTCGACCGCGTCGACGCGCTCGTCGACCTCCCGCAGACGATGCGTAGCGGTGACCTCCCGGAGGTCGATAGCGACTGGACGCGGAACCGGCTCGGCGAGCAGGCCGCGGAACCCGACGCCAGCGTGCGCGCCGCCGTCACCGCCGCCGTCCGCGAGCACCCCGACGCTGACGACGTGCTCGTGGTGCGTG
>NZ_WUUU01000266.1 GCF_009831555.1 Halobacterium bonnevillei
CGCTCGCTGACCGCCCGCCGCCCCCGCGGACAGCACGAACACGGTGTCGGGGCCGGGCGCGAGGACGAGCGCGGCCGCGGCGGTGACGAACGCCGCGAATCCTGCGTCGAACACGTCCGTCCCGACGCAGGAGCGCCTGGTAAGTCCCGCGGCCACAGCAACCTTCGCGGGCGCCCGAACTTCGCGGCGGGCGTGACACCCACGCATATACTGTGTGCCGTGCAAGCTACGCGCGATGAGACACGCCCCGCTCGACTCGCGAACGGCCACGTCGACAGCGACGCCACTGCGCCTCTGTGGGGGTCTCGCGTGGTGACGACGGCCGCCGTCCTGCTCGCGGGCGGAACGGGAACCCGCCTGTACCCGGCGAGCAGGAGCCACCGCCCGAAGCAGTTCCTCGCGCTCGGCGACGACGACCGGAGCCTCCTCCGGCGGACCGCAGACCGCGCGGCGTTCGCGGACGACCTGTTCGTGGTCACTCGCGACTCGTACGCCGACCGCGTCCGTGAGGCGGTCCCGGAGGCGACGGTTCTGGTCGAACCCGCGGGCCGGGACACTGGGCCGGCGCTTGCGTACGCCGCAAGCGAGGTCAGCGACCGCCTCGACGACGCCGTGATGCTGTGTCTGCCCAGTGACCACGTGGTCGGCGAGGGCTTCCGCGACACCGCCGAAACCGCCGTCTCGGTCGCCGAGCGCACCGGAGACCTGGTCACGCTCGGTGTCGAACCCGACCGGCCTGCGACTGGCTACGGCTACATCCAGCCGGGCGCCGATCACGGCGACCACTACGCTGTCCGGCAGTTCCGCGAGAAACCCGACGCGGCGACGGCCCGCGAACTGGTCGACGCGGGCTGTCTGTGGAACGCGGGCATGTTCGCGTGGACGCCGGACGCGTTCCTCGACGCCGCCGGCGACGGCCCGCTCGCGCCGCTCGTGACTGCACTCGAAACGGAGGATGGAGAGAGCGCCGATTCTGCGTTCGACGCTGTCGACCCGGTGAGCGTCGACTACGCGGTACTCGAGCGCGCGAGCGGCGTTCGCCTCGTCCCCGCTGGTTTCGACTGGGACGACGTCGGCGCGTGGGACGCGCTCGCGCGGCGCGCCGACGGCGACAACGCGACGCTCGGGGAGGCCCTCACCATCGACGCGGCCGGGAACGTCGTCGCCAGCGACGACAAACACGTCTCCGTCGTCGGCGCCGACGACCTCGTCGTCGCGGCGTTCGACGACCGCGTCCTCGTCGTCCCGGTCGACGAGGCCCAGCGCGTCCGGGAGGTCGTCGCCGAACTCCGCGAGAACGGACAGTTCTGAATGCGCGTGTTTGAACGGCCGGTGGGGCGTCCGCCCTACTGTCTTTCGGCGGTCGGGTCGCCTTCCCGCACCCGGAGGTCGCCGGTACTGGTCACCGTCACCAGCAGCGGCGCGTGCACCTCCCGGCCGGTCACGGCACTCGCGCCCGCGTCACTGACCTGCTTCATGACTTCCGGCGCGGACAGCGTCACCTTCACGTTCGCCTCGTCGCAGGCCGCGTAGACCATGTCCGGGACGTCGTAGAGGTCCGTTCCCGGGTCGATTTCGACGCGCACGGGTGCCTGCAGCGCCTCCGCGAACGCCACCGTCTCGCGGGCCTTCCGGACGTTCTCGCGGGCGCTGGACTCGACTTTCGAGATGTTCGCCCGCGACGTCCCGAGCCGGTCCGCGATGGCGGCCTGAGACGCGCCGCGTTCCCGCAGCGCGAGGACTTCCGCTTGCCGCCGCGTCAGCACGCCGCCGTCGGCGTCGAATCCGGCGCGCGAGAGCACCACGTCGGCGTCCGGAACATCCTCGTCCATGCGTGGTCGCACGCCGCCGGGGAGCAAAAACCCCGTGGACGTCGCCGGGCGCGACGGCGCCGCGCCCTGGCCGGATTCCCCCGAATCCACCGGATTGCCAGAATACTTTTACTCCGCAGCGGCTACCATCCGATATGGACTGGACGGCGGTTCGCGGGTGTCGTTCCCCGTGACGCTGGACGTCGACGTGCTCGACGCGGCGCCCGGCATCCGCGTCCGCGACACGGCCGAGGGCGAGACGGCGACGCTCTCGACGGACGGCCCCGTGACCATCTCGGAAGCCGCGGCTGGCGCGTTTGACGTGCCTATCGACACGGCCGTCGAGGTGGACGCGACCGAGTTCCACCTCCCGGTATTCTTCGACCCCGCGTTCAGACGCGACGGTGCGGTCGTCTACCGGGGGTCGCCCGGCGAGGTGAACCCGCGCCTGCCCGAGGGAACCTACGAGATCGACTTCTCGCCGCCGTCGGTCAAAATCTACGTGCGCGTCGAGGACGCGTCGCCGCGGTGCGGGTACGCCGAGGACCACACGTACCTCGACCTCGGTGACCCGGCGCGCGTCCTCGTCGGGGTGCGGTCGTACCACGAGACGCCGGCGGGGACGGTGACGGTGACCGACGATCCGCGCGACCTGATGGCGGGGGTGTCGACGTTCGGGTCGGCGCTGAAGACGCTGTCGCCGGACCGGTCGTGGCCGTCGCTCCGCGGGCATCCGCCGGGGCTCGAGGTCGGACGGGAACTGGACGTACCGGACGAGGTGGCGCCGCCGGAGACGGACGTCCGAATCGAGGTGCCGCCGGCGTACGGGCCGATTTTCACGGTGGCGCCGCTGGCGTTCTACCTCGGCGCGTCCGTCGAGGCTGGCGAGCGGCCGCGGCTGGTGGCGGGCGACGCGGTCCGGACGTTCGACG
>NZ_WUUU01000267.1 GCF_009831555.1 Halobacterium bonnevillei
GACCGGCTGCTCCGGGACGACGTGGAGGCCCAGCACGGCTGTGGCTGCCACTGACGCGAGCGCCGCCGCCCCGGTCAGCGCGGCCGCTCGCGCCACGAACAGCGTGCGGGACGGGAGCCCGGAGAGCGCCAGCCAGCCGTCGGCGTGGAGCGTGTCGACGGTGAGGAACAGGCCCGCGATGCCAGCGACCATGACCGCCGCGAGCGTTCCGAGCATCGGGAGCACGCCCTCGCTGAGCGCCGATTGCCCGGACCAGCCGGGGATGGAGACGGCGACTGTCGCGTCCGGGAGGACGACGCCGAGGAGGCCGACGAAGTACGCCGGCAGCACCACCAGCAGTGCCACCAGGACGGGGGTGCGCGCGAACTGTTTGACGGTCGCGGCGAGCGCCGTCCGTGTGCCGCTCACAGCGACCACCCCCGTCCGGTCGCAGCGGCGTACGCGACGCCGGCGGCGACGCCTGCGATGCCGAAGTACGCCATCGCCGGGCCGACGGGTTCGCCGGTCAGCGTGCCCTCGCGGACTGCGGCCGTGAACAGCGCGTGGGGGTAGTGCAGCGGCAGCAGCGTCACGAGGTCGCTGTTCACCTGGAGGACGTCCCCGGAGAGGAACGAGTCCATGTCCGCGAGGAACACGAGGACGAGCGACCCCTCCAGTTCTCGCGGGACGAGCGCCCCCACGACCACACCGACCAACCCGTAGAGGACGCCCGCGAGCACGAGAACGGCGTACGACCGGGGGAACGAGGCGACGTCGGTGCCCGCGGCGGCGACGGCGCCCAGGGAGACGGCAGCGGCGACGGCGGCGACGCCCACCCCGACGAGGACCCGACTGGCGAACAGGACGACCGGCGAGAACCCCGCGAAGGAGAGGTAGCGGTCGGCTCGCGCCGCGCTGACGGTGCCGAACAGGCCCACCAGCCCGGAGAGGAACGCGGTGGCGAAGAGCGCGCCGCCGATGCGGCCGTACGCGGACGCGGAGCCGTCGAGGAAGGCGACGTCTGGAAACGACGCCATCGCCGCGCCGTAGACGAATACGACGAACGGCGGCAGGACCGCGAACATCGCGAGCGTCGTGGGCTGGCGGACGATGCCCTTGGCGTGGGCCGCCGCTCCGACTCGGACGTCAGGCATCGTCGGTCGCCTCCAGACGCCCGTCCCGGAGTTCGAGGATGCGGTCGAAGCGGTCCTGTTCGCTGACGAGGTGTGAGATGACCGCAATCGCGGTCCCGCGCTCGGAGAGGTCCTCGGCGAGGTCCCAGAACGCGAGGTAGGTCTCCCAGTCGAAGCCCGTGTACGGTTCGTCCAGCAGGAGGACGTCGGGGTCGTGCATCAGCGACACCGAGAGCGTGAGTTTCCGCCGGTTGCCGCCGGAGAGCCGGTCGACGCGCCGGTCGCGGAAGCGCTGGAAGTCCAGTCGCTCGGTCAGACGGTCGGCGGCGGCCTCGATTTCGCGCTCGGCCATGTCGTGGGCTTCCCCGAACAGTCGGAACGTCTCGTCGACGGTGAGGCGCTCGTAGAGCCGGTCGTCCTGCGGGCACCAGCCGACGGCGCCGGGCCGCGAGACGGTGCCGGCGTCGGGGGCGAGCGCGCCGACCAGGCACTGCATGAGCGTGGACTTCCCGGAGCCGTTCTCGCCGACGATGCCGACGACTTCGCCGGCGCGGAGTTCGAGGCTCGCGCCGGCCAGCACGTCGACGTCGCGCTCCCACGGGAGTCTGGACCGGTACGTCTTCTCGACGCGGTCCGCGGCGAGGACGACGTCGGCGTCCGCGTCGACCTCACGACCCTGTTTCGATATATTCGGCATATACCGAATATTCTGAACGAACTGATTTATACGTTCGGGGTTCGTATCGACGCGCATGTCAGAGACTGACGTCGACGCCGCGCGGGAGCGCGTCATCGAGGGGTTCGAGCGCTCGGCGGAGATATACGGCCTCAGCCGGAGCTACGGCCGGCTCTACGGCATCCTGTTCTTCGCACACGACCCCATGTCGCTGGACGACCTGGCCGCGGACAGCGGCTTCGCGAAGTCAACGGTCAGCACCGCGATGTCGGAACTGGAGCGCTTCCACATGGTCCACCGGCGCTCGCTCCCCGGGGAGGGCAAGCGTGCGTTCTTCGAGGCCGAGCGCGACTTCTGGCGCATCGTCCAGGAACTCCTGGACCGGGAGGTGCGCCGGGAGATTGACACGATGACGCGCGCGCTCGACGACGCCGAAGCCGCGCTCGAAACCGCGGACACCGAGCGCGCCCGGACGGACCTCGAACGGATACGGGACCTCCAGCGCGTGTACGCCCAGTCCGAACGGCTCGTCGACCTGGCGACGTCCGCGTCCGCTGACCGCCTGCGAACCGCGCTCTCGACCCTATCGGAGACGCTGCGCCGGTAAGGAGCTACGTGCCGGGCGCTCGCTATTGGTCTCTGTCGAGGTCCATGTTCGCCGAGAGTAGAAAGGGCAACCTTCAGGGCGCCTCGGGGACCACGGCCCGGTATGACCGACGCTTCCGACCTCGCGGACCGCGTGCAGACCGGTGACCTCCGGCTGTACGAACTCGAAGCCCACGCCGACGCCGACACCGCGGCCGACGCGCGACGCGAACTCCTCGAACGCGAGACCGACGCCGGCCTCGACGCGTCCGGTGACTTCGCGTTCGACGCCCAGGACGCCGAGTCCGCCATCGAGAACCTCTTCGGCGGCACACAGCTCCCGCTGGGGGTCGCGGGCCCCGTCGAC
>NZ_WUUU01000268.1 GCF_009831555.1 Halobacterium bonnevillei
TGGACGACGTCGCCGGCGCGACGTTCCCGCACGTGGAACTCGCCTGCGACCGGCCGGGCGTCGCGCTGCTCGGCGCACAGAAAGCCGGCTGGGAGCTCACCACCGAGGACTACGAGGGGCTCGGCGACGGGCCGGCGCGAGCGCTCGTCGCCCGCGAGGGCGAGTACGGCGCCATCGACTACGTGGACGCCTTCGAGTTCGCGGTGCTCGCGCTGGAGAGCGACGGCCTCCCGACCGAGTCGGCGGCCGAACAGGTCGCGGACCTCGCGGACGTGAACACGGAGAGCGTGTTCCTGCCGACGTACCGCACGGCCAGCGTCGCGGGCAGCGTCACGGCGGCGCCCGGACCGCCGAACTCGCGATGTTCCGGTTGTTCGAACTCGGCTACGACCCGATGGACGTCATCACGGCGTCGGGGAGTGCGCCCGTCCCGCCGGTCGCGGGCGACGAGGAGGCGGCCACTCGGCCGGACCAACGACGCGCTCGCGTACGGCGGCCGCGTCCACCTCACCGTCGCGGAGGACTTCGACGAGTTCGCGGCCGTGCCGTCGTCGGCTGCGGACCGCTACGGCGAGCCGTTCGCAGACATCTTCGCGAACGCGGACTGGGACGCCAGCGCCGTCGACGAGGGCGTCTTCGGGCCCGCACAGGTCACCATCGACGTCACGGGCGGTCCGACGTACGCGCTCGGCGACGTCCACGAGGACCTGCTCGCCGAGGGCTTCGGCGTCGCGTAACCGAGCGACACCGAGGGACGCTGCCGGGCGGGCGTGGTCGCCGGAAGGCGGCGTTTTATCTTCTGCGCGACCAACGGAGCGTCCATGAACGCGCTCTCCGGGCGGTCGGTCGCCGTCGTCGGCGCGGGGTTCGGCGGCCTCTCGACCGCGTGTTACCTCGCGGACGCCGGCGCAGACGTCACCGTCGTGGAGAAGAACGAACAGGTCGGCGGCCGCGCCAGCGCACTCGAGCGCGACGGCTTCACGTTCGACATGGGACCGTCGTGGTATCTGATGCCGGACGTCTTCGAGCGCTTTTTCGCGGACTTCGACCGGACGCCCACGGACTACTACGAACTCGAACAGCTCGACCCCCACTACCGCATCTTCTTCAAGGACAACGCCGGGCGCCGCCCGGGCCGAGACCCGCCGGGGCTGGACGTGAACACGGACGGCGACGTCATCGACGTGACGCCGGACCGCGAGCAGGTCAAACGAATCTTCGACGCGTACGAACCCGGCGCGGGCGAGCAACTCGACGAGTACCTCGCGCAGGCCAGGGAGAACTACGAGGTCGGCATGGAGCACTTCGTCTACGAGGACCGGCCCCGCATTCGCGACTGGCTCGACCCGGACCTCGCCCAGTACGCCCGCGGGCTCACACTGCTGGGGTCGATGCAGGACCACGTCGAGCACTACTTCGACCACCCGAAACTCCAGCAGGTGATGCAGTACACGCTCGTATTCCTCGGCGGGGCGCCGAACACGACCCCGGCGCTCTACAACCTGATGAGTCACGTCGACTTCAACCTCGGCGTCTACTACCCCGAGGGCGGAATGTCCGGGGTCGCCCAGGGGATGGCGGAGCTGGCGGAGGAACTGGGCGTGGAGTTCCGCACAGACCATCCCGTCACGCGGATCCACGGCTTCCGCGGCGGGTTCGAGGTCGAGACCGACGGCGAGACGAACGTGTACGCCGACGAAGTGGTCTCGGACGCCGACTACGCCCACACCGAACAGGAACTCCTACCGCCCGCGAAGCGCCAGTACGACGCCGACTACTGGGAGTCCCGGACGTACGCGCCGTCGGCGTTCCTCCTCTACCTCGGCGTGGAGGGCGACGTCGACCCGCTGGCCCACCACACGCTCGTGCTCCCGAGCGACTGGACCACGCACTTCGACCAGATCTTCGAGACTCCGACGTGGCCCGACGACCCCGCGTACTACCTCTGTGTCGCCTCCGAGACGGACGACTCGGTCGCGCCCGAGGGCCACAGCAATCTGTTTGCGCTCGTCCCAGTCGCACCGGGGCTCGACGACACGCCCGAGGTGCGCGAGGAGTACCGCGACCTCGTACTCGACGACGTCGCCGAGAACACGGGCGTCGACCTCCGCGACCGCATCGTCGTCGAGGAGCGGTTCTCCGTCTCCGAGTTCGCCGAGCGGTACAACAGCTACCGCGGAACGGCACTGGGGCTGGCGCACACGCTCCGACAGACGTCGCTGTTCCGGCCGCCGCACCGCTCGAACGCACTGGACGGCCTCTACTTCACGGGCGCGTACACCACGCCGGGCATCGGCGTGCCGATGTGCCTCATCAGCGGCGAACTGACCGCCGACTACGTCATCGAGGACGCCGGGTAAGCCACAGCCGTGACTGGGCCCCTGCTCCGATACCTCCTCGTGCTGTCGCGGCCGCGCTTCTGGCTGTACCTCGCCGGGCCAGTCCTCGTCGGTGTCGCGTACGGCGCGGCAAGCGTGCCGGAGTTGTTCTCGCTGCCCGCGGTCGGCCTGTTCGCGTACTTCCTCGTGCCCGCGAACGTCTTCCTGTACGGCGTCAACGACGCCTTCGACCGAGAGGTCGACGAGGCGAACCCGAAGAAAGACGACCGGGAAGCACGCTACCGCGGCGGCCCCGCCGTCACTGTTGTCGTCGTGGCTGCTGGCGCCCTCCTCGTCCCCGTCGCCGCGGCGCTCCCCCGGGTCGCGCTCCCCTGGCTGGTGGC
>NZ_WUUU01000269.1 GCF_009831555.1 Halobacterium bonnevillei
CGGCCAGCCTGACGGCCGCGCGGTCAGCACTCGGTGATTCCGCGGGTTCCTGGCCCGTCGCGGCCACGCGACCCGCTAAACACTCGAAACATGGCCCCCTCGGCGCGAGGTAGGAGACGCCTGCGTGGACTCCCTCCAGCGCCCGACCGCCGAGGCCGCCGACCTCGACGGTGACCAGTGGTGTCGCTCCTGCACGAGCGTGCTCACCCGCGGTCCTGAACCCCCCAGTGCCTGCCACACCGACGACGACGGCGAACTCGGCGTCTGCTACGCCCCCGACGGCCGTGGCTTCCACGTCGACGTCGACGTCTGCGAGCGCGGCGCGAACGGCGTCTACGGCGGCGCCGTCGCCGACGACGGCGACGGTCACCGCGACTCCTCCAGTAACATGGCTACTGGGTGGTGCGAGAACGGGAAAACAGTACGGGATTCGGGGAGGGGACGCACGGGGCGCGGTGCGCGACCAGCGGCGTTACGTGAGGACGGACTGAGCGACGTTCGCTAGCTCCGCGGGCGGGGCGTCCTCGAGGCGGTCGTCGGCGAGTTTCAGGCGGAGGCGCGGCCGGCCGACGTCGATCGGGACCTTCTCGGTGTCGATGAGGCCGAGGTCCTCGAGCTTCGTCTTCGTGCGTGAGAACGTCGCCTTCGACGCGATGCCGACGTCCTCGCCCCACTTGCTGATGTCGTAGAGGAGCACGCGGTTCTTCGCTGCGACGAGCAGGCTGATGGTGACCTCGTCGAGGCCGTCGCCGTCGCCGCGTGCGGTCTCGAGTGATTCCAGCACGTTCTCGAAGTCGGCCTCGACGTCCGGACTGATGTCCTCGTCGAGGCTCTGCCGGACGCGGTCGATAGCGGGCGTCCGGAGGTTGAACGAGTCCGCGTCGGCCCAGTCGTCCGTGACGGCGTCGTACGCCGTCTCAGTGAACTGTTCGTCGTCGGTCGTCAGGCCGCCGACGAGCCCGCCGGCTTCCACGAGCGCGACTGTCCGATCGTCGGTCACGAGCATCGAACTCCGCGTGTCGTCGTCGAGTACGCGCAGTTCCAGGGACTCGGCTTCGACCAGGTTCGCCGCGCTGGACGCGACAATGAAGTCGTCCATCACGTCCTTGAGCATGCGTTCGTCGCCGAGCAGGCGGATCGACGGCAGGTCACCGTCGTAGGCGTTCGCGACGTCAACGAGTTCTTCGACGGTTTCGCCGGCAGGATTCACGACGAAGAGCTCGCCCGGCTCCGTCTCGAGAACCGAACGGACGACATCTTCGACGCGCGTCCCCAGTAGATTCTGTGACATCTCTGTGTGGGTATAGTGTAACGACGTATTTAATTTTACCGATGGCGGAGACAGTAAAACGACAGTACAGCGGTTCTCAGACTTCCATTCCGGTTTATTTCGCAGTCGAAACCGACCCGCGGAGTAGTGACGCAGCCTCGTCGGACCAGAAGAACTCCCCGTCCACGATGACCGGATGCTCGGCGTCCGCGAACAGGTCTGCGAGGTCCGCCGACGGCATTCTGAACGTCGTCGGATTCCCGCAGAGCTTCGGGCCGTCAGCCGCCGCCACGTCCAGGTCGTACCAGCAGCCGTGGGCGTCGACGGCGAGTTGCTCGTACTCTACGCGGCACTCGCCGTCGACGCCGCGTTCCACGCGAGCCACACGCGCGTCGCCACCGTCAGTCCGGGACAGCGTCTGCATCCCGTCGCCGACGACGGCGTAGTCTTTCCCCATCCGGATGCGGCGCCGCGCCAGGCGGAGCGCCGTCTCGATGGGGAACCCGTGGACGAGCAGGCGAGCGAACGCCGTACCGACCTTCGCCGCCTGCTCGTCGAGCACCTTCCGGAGCGTCACAGCGCCCGCGACGCTGCCCTGCTCCACGAGGTCCAGGCCCTCGTAGTAGGAGCCACACGCGTTCAGGAAGAACGTCTCCACGTTCGTCTCCGAGAGGTCGCTTACCGCGAGGTTGCCGTCCGCGCACCGGAGTCCCTCCACCTCGCAGTGGCCGATGTAGTGGAGGAACTCGTAGTGGTCTTCCAGCACGTCCGCGAGTTCCTGGCGAGTCAGACCCTCGAAGAACGTGACGTCCATCGGCAGGGAGTCGGCGTGGGCGTCGTAGACGTCCGCGACGGCCTCGTGTTCGCCGCTCATGCTGCGGTCGTTCAGGACGACCGCGACCGACAGCGCGTCGCCAGCGGTCTGGAGGTAGTCGAGGTGGTTGCGGTACGCCGCCGGCTGTGTCTTGAACACGTCGATGGGTGTTCCCTCCGCGAGCCAGCCCTGCCAGCGGCCCTCACGGAGTTTCGGCTTCAGCATCTCCACCGTCGCGACCGGGCCGGGCGGCCCGCGATAGAAGTCGTCCAGCGACCGCTCCATCAGTTCCTGGCTCTCCAGTGTCGCGGTCTCCGGCGGGTGCACGAACGCGAGTCGGTCCAGCAGGAACGGGAGCGTCCCGACGTGGTCGAGGTTCGGGGCGACGTGCATCGAGAGGTGCCACTCCGGGAGGTCGTCGGCCACGCGCTCGAACGGCGCGCCGAGGTACGTCGCGAGTCGCTGCGCCGGCGTCGCGTCGTAGGCGGCGTCCGGGTCGACGCCCAGCGTTGGCAGTACGTCGTCGCCCGCGACGGCGGGCCGCCTGGCGTCGTTGGTGGTGCACCCCGGCGGAGAACTGTGGGACGCGGCGCCGCGAACGAGACAGTCCAGCCAGAA
>NZ_WUUU01000270.1 GCF_009831555.1 Halobacterium bonnevillei
CAGCCGTGGCGAGCACCCCCGCGAGGTACGCGAACACGCCTGCGATTGCGAGCACGTAGACGCCGCCCGGCGGCCACACGGAGAACGACCCGGCGGCGACAGCCACGAGGACTGCACCGAGAACGCTCAGGCGACGCACCCAGGACCGACCGGCCGACGTCCGCGCCCACGCCAGACGGGACTCGTCGGCGACGACGACGTACCCGAGTCCCACGAACGCCAGCCACCCCCCGACCGTCAGCACCCAGTCGACACCGCTCATTCTCTCACGACGACGACGCCGCGACGGAACACCAGGTGGTTCGGGACCACGTACTCGCGGCCGTTCTCCTCGACGTGCGTCACGAACACGTCCACCTCCTGCACGATGCCCTCGTGATCACCGATGGCGACGCGGTCCCCGATGCCGTACGGCTGGCGCAACAGCAGGTAGACGCCGGCCGCCGCGGACGTCAACAGGTGCCTCGTTGCGACGGCCGTGAACAGGATGAGCGCCGCGACGTACGCCAACAGCAGAATGAGCAACGCGTCGACGGCGACGCCGACCTGCGAGAGCGCGATCAGTACGGCGACGTACAGGACGCTGTACTTCACCACCAGCGGAATGAGCGTCAACTCGGGGACCTTCACGCTCCGCAGTCGCTCGCCGACGAGGAGTTCGGCTTTGTCCCCGAGTAGCACGCCGGCGAACAGCACGACGACTGCGACGACCAGCGACGGGAAGAACCCGACGATCGGGTACCAGACGGCGTCCTGGACGGTCAACTGCGCGACCTCCAGAGCCACCAGCGCGGAGAACGCGTAGATGATCCAGGAGGTCAGTCGCGCCACCAGCGACACCGTCGACGACCCGACGTCGCGGGCCATCTGGTCCACGGTCGTCCCCTCCACGGCGTCGTCGACGTCCATCGCGCGCAGCAGCCGCTCGTTCACGCGGCCCACGAGGTAGCCGAACACGATGCCGGTGAAGAACACGACGGCAGCGATCAGATACCGGAAGTCAGCGTCCGCCACTTGCGTGTAGTCGACCGGCATCTCAGTACTCCTCTGGGTCGAGTTCGAGGACGAGCTCGCCGTTCTTGAACGCCCGCACGAGGCCGTCGGATTCCGAGAGCGCGATGGTGACAGCGCTGGTGTCGCGGGTGATGGCGCCCGCCGCCATGTGACGCGCACCCAGTCCTTTCGGAATGTCAGTTCCCTCCGCGCCCGGCTCGAGGTAGCGGTACGCGGACACGATCTTCCCGGAGTCGGAGATGACGAACGCGCCGTCGAGGCGCGAGAACTCCTTCAGCATCACGTTCACGATCGGGTCGCCGACGTGGACGTGGCTCTTCTCGAAGGGATTGTACGACAGCGGCCGGGACTTGTTCATCACCTTCCCGGCGTCCCCCACCACGAACAGCGCGCCGATCGGTTCGCCCTTCTGGCCCTTCTTCCCGAGTTCGATGGCCACCTCGAAGACGTCCCGGATGACGCCGGGCTCCGCTCGCGAGTTCGCGAACAGGTCGTAGATGCCGGAGTGACGGGACTCGTCGACTTTCGTGCGGGCGACCATGTCGATGTCGTCGCCGAACAGCGGCGCCGCACACCCGAGTTCGTCGCCGTCGTCGACGACGCCCTCCGTGAGCGCGCCCTCGATGCCGAACCGGATGCGTTCTTTCACGTCGTCGAACGCCAGCGGCAACTCGACGAACTCGTCGGCCCCCACGGCGTTCTCGGGGGCGACCACGACGACGTCGGCGCCCTCGACGTCCTTCGCACGGTCGTAGTACGCTCCGCTCGGCGAGAACACGAGCAGCGCGTCGATGCCGTCGAGAACGTCCTCGAGGAGTTCCGGGGGCCTGACCATTTACCGGAGGAACTCACCCCACGCGCAAAAAGGTTAGCGGCCCGTCTGGCCATCGTCTGACAGCCGTCTGCCGAATCCACGAAGGCGGGACCGCGCGAGGGCGACGGACAACCTCACCCACGCACATTCGCACTGCAGATACATGTCTATCCCCCTACTATATATCACTCGTCAGCCCCGAGCTCCGACTGCACGCGGTCGACGACCGCCGGGACGGCAGCCGCGGCGTACACGGCGTACGCGTATCGACCGACAGCCCGCATGACGTCCCGCTGGCCCGGAGTCCAGTCGTCGGGTTCGTACTCGTGTCCCGCGAGCTCCGTCTCCGCGTCCCGGAGCGTGCGGCGGGCTGGCCAGGCAACGAGCGCCTCGACGGGCCCGGGTTCGGCGGGCAGCGCGTCGTCGACAGCCGCGAACGCCCGCTCGCGGATCGAGACGACTTCGTCCGTGGACGCGGGCTTTCCGTGCTCACCATCCCTGATGGCCGAGACGGCCGACCCGGCCGCGACCACGTCGACGAGCGTGTGACCAGCGGACGCCACGGCGGTGGCGTAGTCCCCGCGCGCGATAGTGTCCTCGACCCAGTTCGGTGCCCCGACGACGGTTCGTTGCACAACCCGGAACAGCTCCGCCGCGGGCGTTCCCTCGAGGTTCCGCTGGAAGTCGCCGACGTCCGACTCCCGGTCGATGTCGGGGCCGATGTTCCGCAGCGTCGCTGCTACGACGTCCGCCAGTCGCGACGCCGCCGTCGCGACGTCGTCCACGTAGGCGTCCATTCCGTCGGTCACGTAGGCATCGCGCAGGCCCGCCGCGTCCGCGACCGTAGCGCGCCGCCCTCCAGGTCGGCGACG
>NZ_WUUU01000271.1 GCF_009831555.1 Halobacterium bonnevillei
GAAGTCGAGGGTTTCGCGACGGATGGCGAACAGGAGCGCTGTCGCGAGCACGGCGTCGACCGCGATGTCGAGGGTTCGAACGTACTCGGTGAGGATCGTCGCGACCGCCCCGATTTCCTCGCGGTGGTCGACGAACCGCGCCTCGATATTCTCCGCGGGGTGGTGGTCGATGACGATATCCACGGCGGTGCCTTCGGGAACGTTGTTGTTCGCGCCCGGCACCGAGTGGTCGACGAACGCGACCAGCGAATCCGGCGGCCGGTCCTGGAGGGTCGTCGGGTCGAACTGTTCGAGGTCGATTTCGAGGAGGTTGACGAACGCCCGGTTCTCCTGGTGGGAGATGTCGCCGCTGTAGAGGATGTGCCGCTCGTCGATGCCGGCAGCGGCCGCGATTCGACCGAGTGCGAGCGCGCTCGCCAGGCAGTCCGGGTCCGGGTTGTTGTGGCAGATGATGTTGAGTTCGCCGCCGTCGGCGAGGAGGTCGTGGAGCTCTTGGGCGTTGCTCATCCTCTCCCATTTAGTCGTGATACACTTAGGCGTGCGTGCCGCCCGCCCCCGGACGACAGTCACCGGGACTGGGCAGTCTCCAGGACTGGGCAGTCACCGAACGACGGTCACTGGGACGGGCGAGCGCTTGAAGACCGTGTCGGCGACGTTGCCGATGACGAGTCGGTCGCTGACCGATCCGCCGTGGCTGCCCAGTACGACGACGTCGAACTCGTCGGCTCGATTGACGATCGTGCGGGCCGGGTGGCCCGCGCCGACGATTGTGTCGATGTCGACGTCGCGTTCGGCGGCGAGTTCCCGTGCGCGGTCCAGGACGGGTTCGGCGGCTTCTTCGGCTTTCGCCTGTGGGTCCTCGGCCATCGCAATCGCGGTCGCCTCTCCCATCATCGGGGACGGTACGCCGACGACGGTCAAGACGGTGATGTCACTCCCGGCGTGAACGTCCAGCGCGTACCGGAGTGCTTCGGCGGCCATCTCGGAGTCGTCCATCCCGACGAGCACGCGTGAGACCATACGTGAACGAAGGGACGCGGTGGGGTAAACCTTTGACCCCGAGGGGCACTACCAGTGGACCCGTGCCTGACAGGGAGTGTCCGCGGTGCAGTCGAGAATCGGGTGTTCCGGCCGCGGGGCGACGATTGCGCTGTGCCTTTTGAGGGTGTTCAAGAACGTGATGTGAGGAGGATCCGAGTCATCCACCATCTTTATGTCCTGCTACGCTTTGATTGTCAAGCAAGATGAGAGGTCAACTCCTTGAGTCGATTCTCGAGGAGGAAACCCGTGGTTGAAGCGGAGTCGGGACTGGTGACGGCAGTCGCCGAAGCCCTCCTGGACGGTGCCGACGTGCTCGTCGTCGCCCGCGACCACGCGGGTCGCGTCACGTTCGCGAACCGGTACGCTCGCGAAGTGCTGAGGTACGAGCACACCGACCTGGTCGGGCGGCACTGGTTCGAGGAGTGTCTCCCGGACGCGGTCCGGGGCGAGCGAGTGGAGCGCTCAGACCGGTTGCTGGCCGGGGACGCCGAGCCGCCCCTGCGACACGAACACGCGGTGGTCGCTCGCGACGGCGAGCGGCGAGTCGTCGACTGGCAGACGGTCCGCTACCGGGACGCGGACGGCGACGTCGCCGGGACGCTGAGCACCGGCCGAGACGTCACCGAACGGCGGCGTCGGGAGGCCGACCTCGAGGCGAGCGAGCACCGCTACGAGGCGCTCGTCGACCAGTTCCCGAACGGACTCGTGACGCTGTTCGACGAGGACCACCGCTACCAGGTAGTCGGCGGGACCGGGTTCGAGCACCTCGGCGTCTCGCCCGCGGACCTCGAGGGAGAGCGGCTGGCGGACGTGTTCCCGCCGGAGAACGTCGAGACGCTGGAACCCCTGTACGACCGGGCGTTCGATGGCGAATCCAGTACGGTCGAGGTGGGGCTCGAAGACCGCGTCTTCTGCGTCCACGTCGTGCCGGTACGCGACGACGACGGAACCGTCGTCGCCGGAATGACGATGTCCCAGGACGTCACCGAACGCGCGGAACGCGAACGCGAACTCGAGGCCGCGCGCGGCCGCTATCGGACGCTCCTGCAGGCGGCGCCAGACCCCGTGTTCGTCGCTGACGCCGACACCGGTGACGTCGTCGAGGTGAACGAGGCCGCCGAGGCGTTCCGCGGGGAACCCCGCGAGGACATCGTCGGGCCGCCACCAGACGGAGCTGCATCCGGCCGCGGAGCGCGACACCTACCGGGCACTCTTCGAGCGCCGCGTCACGGCGGGCGGGTCGCGACGCCGTCTCCCGGACGGCAGCCAGATACACGCGGTGACGGCCGACGGCACGCGGGTTCCCGTCGAGATCAGCGCGGAGACCGTGGAACTCGGCGACCGGACCGTCGTCTTCGGCGTGTTCCGGGACGTCAGCGACCAGCTCGAGTACGAACGCGCGTTGACCGAACTCAACGAGGCGACCGTCGACCTGTTCACCGCCGAGACGCCTGCAGTGGTCGCCGAACGCGTCGTCGAGACGGTGCGAGCCGTCATCGAGCCGGCGGCCGCGAAGGTCTACCTGGCGGACGAGACCGAGGGCGTGCTCCGGCAGGCCGCGCACGCGGCGGGGCCCGACCTCGCTGCAAACGCAGGCGGGCAGGCGATCGTGCAGCCGGGCGACCACGTGGCGTGGCGCGCGTTCGCAT
>NZ_WUUU01000272.1 GCF_009831555.1 Halobacterium bonnevillei
CCGGAGACACGGCGCCGGTGACGGCCAGCGTGCTGTCGCCCTCGGTCGCGCGCTCGCGGATGCCGACACGCTCGTCGACGGCAGCGAGCACGCTGTCGGCTCCAGCGCCGCGCAACCGCAGGAGGTCACAGTGGTCGTTGCACCACAGTTCCATGCGGACGTCCGTGTCAGCCGTCGCCGCGGCGTACGCGCCGCCGCCGGCGAGTCGGAATGTGGCCTGTTGCACGCGCCGACACACGACACCCTTCATAAAGAACCCGTCGCAAGGCGGGCCCCAGACCTTTGCCGTTGCTCGCCGAACGTCTGCGTATGACCGACGCTCCAGACGCCGACTTCTCTGTCGGTGCCCCCTCCGAGCAGTGGCGCGAGTACCAGGGTTCGCCGACCGGCACGGACATCGAGTGCGAGGGGTGGCGCCAGGAAGCCGCCCTCCGCATGCTGAACAACAACCTCGACCCCGAGGTCGCAGAGAAACCCGAGGACCTCGTGGTGTACGGCGGGACCGGTCGGGCAGCGCGCTCGTGGGACGCCTACGACGGCATCCTCGAGGAACTCCGCGAGCTGGGCGACGACGAGACGCTGCTGGTGCAGTCCGGCAAACCCGTCGGCGTCTTCGAGACCCACGAGACGGCGCCCAGAGTCCTCATCGCGAACTCGAATCTGGTCGGGAAGTGGGACAACTGGGAGCACTTCCACGAACTCGAATCCAGGGGCCTCATCATGTACGGACAGATGACGGCCGGGTCCTGGGCGTACATCGGCACCCAGGGCATCATCCAGGGGACCTTCGAGACGCTGGCGGAACTCGCACGCCAGCACTACCCCGACACCGACGGCCTCGAAGGCAAAATCGTCGCGACGGGCGGACTGGGTGGGATGGGCGGCGCGCAGCCGCTGGCGGTCACGATGAACGGCGGCGTCTGCATCGCCGCGGAGGTCGACGAGGAGCGCATCGACCGCCGCATCGAGACCGGCTACTGCATGGAGAAGACCGACGACCTCGACGAAGCAATCCGGCGCGCCGAGGAGGCCGCCGCCGCCGGCGAGCGCTACTCGGTTGGCGTGCACGTGAACGCGGCGGACATGCTCGAGGGCATGCTCGAGCGGGAGTTCGTCCCAGACGTCGTCACCGACCAGACGAGCGCCCACGACGAACTCGAGGGCTACTACCCCAGCGGCTATACGGTCGCGGAGGCCGACGACCTCCGCGAAACAGACCCCGCGGAGTACCGCGAGGAGGCGCTGGCCACGATGGAGCGCCACGTCCGGGCCATCCTCGACCTCCAGGACGCGGGTTCGGTGGCCTTCGAGTACGGGAACAACATCCGCGGGCAGGTCCGGGACCACCGCGACATGGACCACGCCTTCGACTACCCGGGCTTCGTGCCAGCCTACATTCGGCCGCTGTTCTGCCGCGGCAAAGGCCCGTTCCGGTGGGTGGCGCTCTCCGGGAACCCCGAGGACATCCATCGCACCGATCAGGCGGTCAAGGAGTTGTTCCCCGGGAAGGACGCGCTGCACCGCTGGATCGACCTCGCACGGGACCAGGTCCAGTTCCAGGGCCTCCCTAGCCGCGTCTGCTGGCTGGGCTATCAGAGCGAGGACGACGAAGACGGCTTGACGGAGCGCGCGCGGTTCGCGCTCCGCATCAACGACCTCGTCGCAGACGGGGAAATCGAGGCGCCGGTCGTCGTGACGCGGGACCACCTCGACGCGGGTAGTGTGGCGAGTCCGAACCGGGAGACCGAGGCGATGAAAGACGGCTCGGACGCGGTCGCCGACTGGCCGATTCTGAACGCGCTCCTGAACACTGCGGCGGGCGCGGACATCGTCAGCGTCCACGACGGCGGCGGCGTCGGCATCGGCAACGCCATCCACGCCAACAACCACGTCGTCCTCGACGGCACCGACCTCGCCGCCGAAAAGGCCCGCCGCGTGTTCACCACCGACCCCGGCATGGGCGTCATCCGCCACGCCGACGCCGGCTACCAGGAAGCAATCGAGGAAGCAACGGCGTCTGGCGTCACAATTCCTATGGAGGACGACTGATGTTCCGGAACCCGGAGGACTGGACCGGCCCGTCGGCGGACCCGAACGACGAACAGTTCGGCGACGTCGTCGAACCCGCGACGCTCGAGAGCGCCGGCGACTACGACGCGGTGCTCGTCGGCGAACCCTACGACGGCGCGGTCATCGGTCGACGCGGCGCCAACGAGGGGCCAGCCCAGGTCAAGGACGCGCTCGCGGGCGTCAAGACCCACCACTTCGCCGAGGGCCCCGTGTCCTCGGTCGCGGACCTCGGCGACGTGGTACTCGTGGACGACGACGTCGGCATCGTCCAGGAGGAGTTGTTCGACGCCGCGAGCGCGGTCCACGACACGGACGCGATGCCGGTGTTCGTCGGTGGGGACAACTCGCTGTCGTACCCAAACGCCGCACCGCTCCTGGAATCGGGGTCGCTGGGCGTCCTGAGCTTCGACGCACACCTCGACTGTCGGGAAGTACGCGACGAACCGACGAGCGGCACGCCCTACCGCCAGCTGTTCGACGCGGGTCTCGACTCGCTGGCCGTCGTGGGCGCGCGGCACTTCGAGACGTCGACGCGCTACGCGGACTATCTCGCCGACCAGGGCGGCGCCGTCGTCCCCGCTGAGCGCGTCGGGGACAGCATCGACGCAGCGGTCG
>NZ_WUUU01000273.1 GCF_009831555.1 Halobacterium bonnevillei
ACACGTTCATCGAACAGAACCGCGCATTCGTCGGCGAGCGCGTCCAGCGCGCCGAACTCCTCGGCGACCTTGAACGGGCTGTAGTGGTTCAGCAGTACGGCACCGGACCCGATGCGGATGTCGTCGGTCTCGGCGGCCAGGTGGCCGAGCAACACCTCCGGCGTCGTCCCCGCGATGCGCTCGGCCGTGCCGTGGTGTTCAGCGACCCAGACGCGCTCGTAGCCCAGTTCCTCCGCGCGCCGGGCGGTTTCGACCGTGTTGGCGTAGGCGTCCGCCGCGGTGCCGTCCCTCGGCACCGGCGAGAGGTCGACGACAGAGAGGTCCATGCCCGCACTCGGAGACACCGGGGGAAAACCATTCGGCAAGTGGCAGTCGCGTGGGGGAGCGAGTGCCGGAATGGGCACCGTTTTTCCGGCGCGGGCCGTTGCTGCGCGCATGGACTCCGCGCTCGTCGTCGGCGGCACGCGGTTCATCGGCCGCCACCTCGTCGAGGAACTGCTCGCCAACGACTACTCGGTGACGACGTTCAACCGCGGGAAGCACGACGACCCCTTCTCGGACGACGACCGCGTCCACCACGTGCAGGGCGACCGCACCGACCGGAAGGCGCTGCTGACCGCGAAACGGGAGGTCGAACCCGACGCCGTCTTCGACTGCGTGGCGTACAAGCCCCGTGAGGTCGAGGCCGCGACCGACGTCTTCGGCGGCGTCGACGCCTACGTCTACGTCTCCAGTGGCGCCGCGTACGCCGCCGAGGACGTCCCGAAGCGCGAGGGCGAGACGGACCTGGAATCCTGCACCGCCGAGGAAGCCACCGACGACACGATGGAGACGTACGGCGCGCGGAAGGCCGCCGGCGACCGCATCGTCTTCCAGGCCGCCGACCGCGGCGTGAACGCGATGAGCGTGCGGCCGCCGGTCGTCTACGGCCCACACGACTACACCGAGCGCCTCGCGTACTGGGTGGACCGCGTCGCGGAGTACGACGAGGTCGTCGTCCCCGGGGACGGCACGAACCTCTGGCAGCGCGTCTACGTCGAGGACGTCGCGCAGGGCATGCGCCTCGTCGCCGAGGAGGGCACGCCCGGCGAAGCGTACAACGTCGGGGACCGGAACGCCGTCACGCTCGACCGCATGCTGGACCTCGTCGCGGACGCCCTCGACACCAGCGTCGACCGCGCGTACACCAGCCCCCGCGAACTCTCCATCGCGGACCTTGAGCCCGCTGACTTCCCGCTGTACCGCGACTACCCCCACCTGCTGGACACCGCGAAGATCGCCGCGCTCGGCTACGAGTCCACGCCCGTCGACGAGGCGATGCGGCGAACCGCCGTCGCCCACCGCGAACACGGTCGCACCGGCGAGGACGAAGGCCCGAGCAGGGAGGCCGAACAGAAACTGCTGGACGTCCTCGGAACGGTCTAACTGCTGTCCGCTGGTCAGCCGGCACCGACCGAGACAGAACCGTTTTCCCCGTCCCCTGCGAGCGTCCGCGTATGTTCGAGAAGTCGAAGTGGATTCGCCTCCCGCGCAGCGTCGTGGTCGGCCACGACGTGCTCTCGCAGACGCGGGAGGTCATCGCCGACACCCACCTGACGGGGCGGCCGCTGGTCGTCACGAGCCCGACGCCCCGCGAGGTGGCCGCGGACCGCATCGTCGCGCAGTTCGAGGCGGCCGGCGAGGACGCGGAACTCGTCGTCGTCGAGGAGGCGACGTTCGACGCCGTCGAGGACGTCCTGGCGGTCGCGGACGGGATGGACGTCGGCTACCTGGTGGGCGTCGGCGGCGGGAAGCCCATCGACATCGCGAAGCTGGCCAGCGACCACCTGAACGTCGGGTTCGTGAGCGTCCCGACGGCGGCGAGCCACGACGGCATCGTCTCCGGGCGCGGGTCCGGTGCCGGAGGGCGACACCCGACACTCCGTGGCGGCCGCGCCGCCCATCGCGGTCGTCGCCGACACGGGCATCATCGCGGACGCGCCGTGGCGGCTGACGACCGCGGGGTGTGCGGACATCATCTCGAACTACACCGCGGTGAAGGACTGGCGGCTCGCGAACCGCCTCCAGAACGTCTACTACAGCGAGTACGCGGGGTCGCTCAGCCAGATGACCGCCGAGATGCTCGTGGACAACGCCGACTCCATCAAGCCTGGTCTCGAGGAGTCCGCGTGGGTGGTGGTGAAGGCGCTCGTGTCCTCGGGCGTCGCGATGTCCATCGCGGGGTCGTCGCGGCCCGCGTCCGGCAGCGAGCACCTGTTCAGTCACCAGCTGGACCGCATCGCGCCCGGGAAGGCGCTGCACGGCCACCAGGTCGGCGTCGGCTCCATCATCGCGGAGTACCTCCACTCCGGGGCGCAGGGCCAGTGGCAGGCAGTCCGGGACGCGCTGGCGTCCCTGGACGCGCCGACTACCGCCGACGAACTCGGCGTCACCGACGAGGAAGTACTGGAGGCGTTGACGTCCGCCCACGAGATCCGGGACCGGTACACGATTCTCGGGTCCGGCATCAGCGAGGACGCGGCGCGGGAGGCCGCCACGCGAACCGGCGTCATCTAGGAAACGGCGCTGCAGTCGCGGCGCGGGCTGGCGACGCCTAGTGAACGGCGGCGGACGCCGACACGCGGACCGGCGGCAGCTATTCGGGGACCTCGCCGGTCGCGGCGGACATCCAGCGTCC
>NZ_WUUU01000274.1 GCF_009831555.1 Halobacterium bonnevillei
CCGCGTTCGTCGCCGCGACGCTGGCGCTGACCGCCGGGTCGGCGTCGACGACGCTGGCGACCGCGTCGACGTACGCGTTCTTCGTGCTGTCGCTGTTCTGGCCGATTGTCGTGAGCGTCGCGGCCGCACTCGCCGAGTCGGAACTCGGCGTCGACCTCGCATCGAGCACCGTCGACGCGATCGTGCTCGGGAGCCCGCTGTTCGCGTACGGGAACGCGCTGGGCGTCGTCGGTATCCAGACGGTCAGCACGTCCGGGCAGTCGTCTCCCTGGGTCGGCGTCGTCGTGCTCGCCGCGTGGACCGGCCTCGGGTTCGCACTCGCAGCGGCACGATTCGGCCGCGTCGACCTGTGAGACCCGGTCACACGCCGTCGCTCGCGCTGAGAACCACCCCAATCGATTTATGAACTCGGCGTCATCCCACCTCCATGGCAGCAATCGAACTCAGTGGCGTCACCAAGCGGTACGGAGACGTCACGGCCCTCCACGACCTCGACCTGGAGGTTCGAGACGGCGAAATATACGGCTTCCTCGGACCGAACGGCGCTGGGAAGTCCACCACTATCGACATTCTCCTCGACTTCGTCCGCCCGACCGCCGGGTCGGCGACCGTTCTCGGACACGACTCCCACGCCGACTCGCTGTCCATCCGCCAGCGAATCGGCGTGCTCCCCGAGGGGTTCCACGTCTACGAACGCCTCACCGGCCGTCAGCACGTCGAGTTCGCCATCGAGTCCAAGGGCGCGAACGACGACCCGGACGCCCTCCTCGAACGCGTCGGCATCCCGGACGCCGCCGACCGGAAAGCCGGCGGGTTCTCAAAGGGGATGCAGCAACGCCTCGCGCTGGCCATCGCGCTGGTCGGCGACCCGGAGATCCTCATCCTCGACGAGCCCTCCACCGGCCTCGACCCGAACGGCGCCCGCGAGATGCGCTCGATCATCACCGAGGAGGCCAACCGCGGCGCGACCGTGTTCTTCTCCAGCCACATCCTCGAACAGGTCGAAGCGGTGTGTGACCGCGTCGGCATCCTCAAGAACGGCCAACTGGTCGCTGAGGACACCATCCGCGGCCTCCGGGACGCCGCCGGCACCGGGTCGTCGCTGACGGTGACCGTCGACGAGCTGTCCGCCGACATCCTGGCGGCCGTCGAGGACGTACCGGGCGTCTCCGGCGTCTCCGCCGACGGCGACACGCTCACCGTCTCCGCGGAGAACGCGGCGAAGACGGACATCCTCGACGCCGTCGAGTCCGCGGGCGGCGAGGTCGAGGACTTCGCGACGCGGGAAGCCTCGCTGGACGACGTCTTCGCGGCCTACACCAACGACGAGGCGGTGGAAGCATGAGCTGGACAGCCATCGCGCGCAAGGACTTCCGGGACGCCGCCCGGTCGAAAGCCCTCTGGGGGTTGACTGTGCTGTTCGTCCTCTTCATGGCCGGGTTCGCGTACCTGTTCACGCTCCTCCAGGGACAGGGCCAGGGGCAGAGTGACGCCGTCCTCTCTAGTCTCGACTACGTGTCCTTCCTGATGAGTCCGGTCGCGTTACTCGTCCCCATCACCGCGCTCGTCATCACGCACAAGTCCCTCGCCGGCGAAGTCGAGTCCGGGAGCGCGAAGTTCCTCCTGTCGCTGCCGCACACCCGCCGCGACGCCGTCGTCGGGAAGGTCGTCGGCCGCGGCAGCGTCCTCGCCGCGTCAATCGGCGTCGGCCTCGTCGCCGCGCTCGTCGTCGTGCTCGCGCTCTACGACGTCTTCGACGCCGGCGTCTTCCTCACGTTCGCGGTGATGACAGTGCTGCTCGGCTTCGTCTACACCGGCATCGGCGTCGGACTCTCCGCGACGACCAAGGACTCGGGGCGCGCGACCATCCTCGCGGCCGGCTTCTTCGTCGTCTTCGAGGTCGTCTGGGGGTTCGCCGCGAACGCGCTGTACTACCTCGTCGAGGGGACGTTCTCGCCGCCGTTCGCGCAGGCAGCCGACGGCACGCCGTACCTCGACGCGCCCGGCTGGTACTTCTTCGTGCAGCGGCTCTCCCCCAGCGAGGCGTTCGGCTCCGCCACCCAGTGGTTCACTGACAGCACCGCGACGTTCCTGCCGGCGTTCGACACCATCCCGTTCTACCTCACAGGGTGGGCGTCGCTGGTCATCCTCGTCGCGTGGGTGGTCGTCGTGCCCGCCGCCGGCTTCTACGTGTTCTCCCGGGCGGACCTCTGAGGACCGCACCGGGGTCGGTCTCCGGCCCGCTCCGACTAGCTTCGATTCCCGTGTCTCGGCCTCCCAAGCCGTCGGAACGCCAGCGACGCTACGGGGCCGTCCGCGTTATCGAATTCGAACACGCCACAGACCGCGGGGGGCCGGACAGCCGCGGTCACTCGGCCGGTGACTGACACCGGTATCGTCGCGTCTGTTCGCCGTCGAACGCGGGCCCAGGGCCGACGTCCTCGAACCCCGCGTCCTCGAGGACGCCCGCGAGCGCGTCGCCCTCTACTAGCACTGCTTCAACGGGGACCGCCTCGCTGGCGGCGAACTCGCAGGGCGCGTCCAGGAGTTCGTCGACAGCGTCCGGGTCGCCCGCCAGGCGCGTCACGTGGACCGCGCCGCGCCACGTGTCGACGCGACGAACCCGGTGACCGGCACTGTCCTTCGACCGCGGACGCGGACG
>NZ_WUUU01000275.1 GCF_009831555.1 Halobacterium bonnevillei
CCGACGCGTCCCTGGCAATCGAAACGGACGCGAACGCCGCGACGTCCACGTCCCCCTCGACGACGCGGTCCGATTCGCCCTCCGTGACCCGGTCGGCAGCCCACGAGAGGTCGCGCTCGTGGCTCGCGTTCACCAGCACGCCGTCCGCGTGCTTGCCCGCCATCCGGAGCATGTGTGGGCCCTGCGCCCCCACGTAGACCGGAATCTCGCCGACGTCGTAGTTCAGGCCCGCGTCCGCCGCGACGAACGTGCCGTCGTGCTCGACGCGCTCGCCGTCCCACAGGTCTTGGGCGACTTTCATCGTCTCCAGCACGCGGCGCAGCGGCCGGTCGCGCTCCACGCCGAGGTTCCGGAGCGTGGACGCGTCGCCCGCACCCAGACCCAGCACGGCGCGCCCATCGCTGACCTCGTCGACCGTGCCGACCTGGGACGCCAGCTTCACCGGATGCGTGTCGTAGGGGTTCGCGACGCCCGGGCCGAGCATGACGTCGTCGGTCGCCGCCGCCACGCGGTCCAGCGCCACGAACGGGTCGCGGTTGTTGTAGTGACACGACGCGAACACCGCGTCGAAGCCCGCGTCCTCGGCCGACGCAGCCAGCGACGCGACCTCTCGGACCGGACTCTCCGGCGTGAGTTCAATCCCGCGCATACTCCCACCCCCGGAGCGCCTGCCGAACGAAATCGTCCGCGACCTCGCGGTACAATTCCTCGCTGCCGTCGTGGTCGCCGAACTCGAAGTCCCGCACGACGACTACGGGCGTCCCGGCGTCGCCCTCCCCGGAGACCAGGTTCGCGGTCGCCGCGAGTTCGTCCACGACGCTCTCGACTGTCACCGCGAGTTCGTGGCCGTCGCGGTCCGTCTCGCCGCGCCAGTCGCGGGACGCCGGGATGCCCGCCCACCCCAGTGCCACGCCGCGCTGGCCGTGCCGGAACGGCCTGCCGGACGTGTCCGTAACGACCACGGCGACGTCCGCGTCCAGCCCCTCGCGGATGCGCTCGGCGCTCCCGGTCGGGTCCCTGGGTAACAACAAGAAGTCGGCGTCGCCCGTGTTCGACCGGTCGATGCCGGCGTTCACGCCGACGTGGCCGAACACGGTCTCCGTCAACAGGAACGGCGCCTCCATCAGGACCTCCACGGACTCCTCGAGGACCGCCTGCGCGAACCGCGGGTCCTTGTAATCGCCCGTTATCTCGCCCAACCGACTCGCGATCTCCCTGGCGCGCGGGCCCGCCGGGTAGTCCGACAGCGACGCCGTCCGCCCCTCGGCTTTCGAAACCACCGTGCTCGCGACACAGACGACGTCGCCGTCAGCCAGGTCGGTCCGCTCGGCGACGAGGTCGGCGAGGCTGTCGCCCGGGCGCACCTCCGGCAAGTCCGGCACCGCGAACGCGTGCATACCTCGCCTTCGGCGGCGGCGATAAAAGCCCCGGCGGTACCGGATGCGGCAGCGACCTACTCCCCCACGACGGTGACGTCGACGTCGCTGCCGTCGACGTCCACGGTCAGCATCGTCGCCTCGTCGGCCGGCGAGGCGCCGGTCGCACTCCCCGGATTCAGGAGACGGACGCCCTCGACGGTCTTGTCCGCGAGGTCGTGGGTGTGCCCGGAGACACCGATGGCGTCCTCGCCGTCGCGGTCCTCGCGGACGGCCTGCAGGACGCGGTCCTCGTACCCCTCCAGCGGGCCGCTCCCGTGGACGACGACGAACTGTCGGTCTTCGACCCACAGCGTCTCCACGGCGGGCAGCCCCAGGTTCACGGGGTCCATGTTCCCGCGCACCGCTACCAACTCGCCGTCGGCCAGTTCCTCGAACGCGTCGTAGGCGTCCTCGCTGTCGAAGTCGCCAGCGTGAACGACCGCGTCGGCGTCCTCGACCGCCTCCTCGACGAAGTCCGGAATCTCGGACGCCCGGGAGGGAACGTGCGTGTCACTGACGAGTGCAACGCGATGCATACCCAACACATCACGGGCCACCGGGAAATAGCTTCGAGCAGCCACGACTGCCGCGAGACAGCACTGCACACGTGCCGAGCCGGTTGGCGGGGCGTACCTTGAAGCCGCTGGACCGCGGACCGGCGCACGTGCCCACCGACGTCGTCACGGTCTTCCTGCGACACGGTACGGACGTGTTGCTGCTGGAGCGCAGCGAGGACGTCGGCTCCTATCCCGGCGACTGGGGTGCGGTCGCCGGCCACGCCGAGGGGGCGCCCGACGCGCAGGCGAGCGCCGAAATCGAGGAGGAAACCGGACTCGGCGACGCCGTCACGTTCGTGCGACGGGGCGACCCCTTCGAGGTGATCGACCCGGATCACGGGACGTGGGTCGTCCACCCGTTCCTGTTCGACGCCGACTCGCGCGCTGTCGACACGAACTGGGAGACAGCGAGCTACGAGTGGGTGCCGCCGACCGAACTCCTGCGGCGGGACACCGTCCCCGACCTCTGGCAGTCCTACGACGCCGTCCGACCGACCATCGAGACGGTCGCCGGCGACGACGAGCACGGGTCGGCGTACCTCTCGCTGCGCGCGCTGGACGTACTGCGGGACGAAGCAGCGCTCGCCCACGTCGAGGACGCCGACTGGGACGCCGTCGCGGCCGTCGCTC
>NZ_WUUU01000276.1 GCF_009831555.1 Halobacterium bonnevillei
TGCTCCTCGGCCGCCGACGCCGCGTTCTCCGCTTCGTCGGCCGTCTGCTCGCCCAACTGGACGACGTCGTCGACGGCGCCGGCGACGTCGGCCACCGAGGACGCCTGCTCGTCCATCGCGCGACTGATCTCCTGGACGCCCGCGTCCGCCTCCTCGATGGCCGCCACGACGTCCTCGAGCGCGTCGTGGGTGTCCTCGACGGTTTCGACGCCGTCGCCGACGCGCTCTCGGATGGACGCCATCGCGGCGACGCTCTCGTCGGTCTGCTCGCGCACGTCGGTCACGAGCGCCTCGATGTCCCCGGCCGAGTCCTTGGTCTCCTCCGCGAGGCTCTTGACCTCCTCGGCGACCACCGCGAACCCGTCTCCGTCCTCGCCGGCGCGCGCCGCCTCGATGGAGGCGTTCAGCGCGAGGATGTGCGTCTGCTCGGCGATGTCCGTGATGACGTCCACGATAGACCCGATTTCCGCGACCTGCGACTCGAGTTCGCGGACCGCCGTCGCGGTGTTCTCGGTCGCCGCCTCGATGTCCTGGAGTTCTGTGACTGCGTCCGTCGCGGCGTCCCTGCCGTCGGCGCCCATCGAGGCTGCGTGCTGTGAGGTCTCCGCGACGTCGTCGGCGGAGGCCGCCACCTCCTCGATAGTCGCGGACATGTCGTCTGTCTCCACGGCGACGGACTCCAGTTCGTCGCGCTGTTCGGTCGTCCGCTGGCTGATCGTGTCGACGGACGTCGACACCTCGCGGCCCGCGGTTTCGACCGCTTCCGCGCGCGCCGATACGTCGTCGCTGGCGTTCGCGACCTCGTCTGCGAACGTGACGACGCCAGCGACGGTCTCCTCGAGGTCAGCGGCCATCTCGTTGAACGACGCGGCGACGTCCGCCATCGCCTCGTGGTCCGTCTGCTCGTCGAGGCGGACCGTGAGGTCGCCGTCGGCGAACTCCGAGAGCGTCGCCGAGAACGACGACGCAGTCGCCTCGAGGGCTTCGGCGCGTTCGGCTGACTCCTGGCGGGCGGCCTCGGCGCGCTCCTGGGCCGCCTCGGCGTCGGCTTGCGCGGCTTCGGCCTGTGACTGCGCTTGCTCGGCGTCCTCGATGCGTTCGACGAGCGCGTCGCGCATCCCGGCGAACGACGCGAAGAGCCCGCCGATCTCGTCCTCGCGGTCGACGTCGAGGTTCGTGTCGTACTCGCCGCGCTCCAGGGCTTCGGCCTTCCGCCCGAGCACGTTCAGTGCAGTCACCGTCCCACGACCGAGCGTCAGGCCGATGAACGCGAGGGCGGCGAGCGCCACGCCGACCATGACGAGCACGCGCGTCGTCACTGTCGTCTGGAGCGCGTACGCTTCGCTGGTCGGGACGTGCAGGGCGACCGCCCAGTCCGTGCCCTCGACGGGGGCGTACGCGACGACGTGGTCGTCTTCGAAGTCCTTCGCGGAGGCGCCCGCGGAGAGGAATCCGTCGTCGTCGCTGGCTGCTGCCTGGGCGACGGTCGAGTTGTTTCCGTCGGCGTACGGCTGTAGGGTCGACACCGCGGTGTCGTCTGCGAGCACGCGCCCGGCGTCGTCGACCAGTTGGCTGACGCTGTTGGCGGTCGGTTTCCGGAAGCCGTCGGTGACGTCGCCGAGGCTCGTCGTCATCACCACGGCGGTCTGCAGGCCGTACTCCGACGGGATGCGCGCGACGTATGCCAGTCGCGTCGCCCCGTCTTTCACGTAGGGCTCGGAGACGTAGACGCCGTTGTCGCCGTAGGCGATCTCCTGCGCGCTCCACGGCGTGTTCGCCTCGGTCATCCGCTGGCGGTGCAGCGCGTCGTCCGTGCTGGCGACGACCTCCTGGTTCTGGAACTGGACGTAGTGGACGTTCCTGACGTCGCCCGGCATGTTCGCGATCTCCTCGTCGAGGAACGACTGGATCTCCGTGTAGTTCCCGCCGACGAGGACCTCGTACTGCGCGAGCATTCGCGCGTTGTTCGTGCGCTCGCTCACCCACTCGGAGACCGAGGACGCGCTCTCCGTCGACGCGGTCGAGTACTCGGTTCGCGCCTGCTCCTGGAGTTGGTCAGACGTCTGCACGTACGTCGCCGCCCCGACGGCCCCGATGCACAGCACGACCACGAGCAGCGCCGCGCCGAACTTCGCCAGGTAACTCCGGCGGACGAACCCCGGCGTGAGGCGACGCGCGACCCGACTCAGCTTCGAGCGAAGCGACATCCGACTCGCACGCGCACGACCACGCACATAAATGTATGGTCGCCGGTTTCAGCACTGAAAACCCGACGGGGGCCGTCGGTGGCTGCGTCGCCGACCCGGAGTGTCCAAACGCCGGCACGCTCAATAGGAGCGAGTCCCGGAGGACCTCTAGGACGCGATGACTACGAAGGACTCACTCGCTGTGCTGTACGTCGACGACGACCGCTCCAGGGCCGCGACGGTGGCTGAAGAACTCCAGCGCGCTGCCCCCGGCATCCACGTGCAGACTGCGACGACGCGGGCGGACGCGGCCGCCGGCGCGTGGCGAGCGTCGACTGCGTCGTCGCGCCCTGCGCGGCCGACGGCACGAGTGACAGCCTGTTCGCCGCTCTCCGCG
>NZ_WUUU01000277.1 GCF_009831555.1 Halobacterium bonnevillei
CGGCCTGCGTCGAGGACGGCGCACTGGACGCGACGCGCTCGGCGGCGACGCCGACGTGCCCGCTGGCGGACGCCGCGAGCACGACCAGCACGAGTGTCGGCAACAGCGCGTTGAACGCGTAGTACGCCACGCCCGCCGCGGCGACGGACAACCGCTGGCTGCGGACGAGCGCTACGATGGCGACGGCCAGTTCGCGAGCGCCCTCCTCCGCGACGGCGTCACGAATACCCATGCCTGAGATACGGCACAGACCGAAAAGAGTCGTATGGTTATCTGCCCGGCAGACCCCCGGAGGGGAGTCGCTACTCGTACAACGGGTGCTCGCGGCAGAGGTCTTCGACAGTCGACGCGACGTCGGCGTACACTTCGACGTCGCCGATGTTGTCGACCACCCTCGCGATGCAGTCCCCGACCGTCTCCATCGCGTCTTCGTCGAACCCGCGGGTCGTCAGTGCCGGCGTGCCCGCGCGGATACCTGACGGGTCGAACGGGGACCGCGTCTCGTCCGGCACCGTGTTGCCGTTCAGCACGATACCGACCTCCTCGAGGGCGTCCTCGGCGTCCCCACCGGAGACGTCGGGATGGGAGTCCCGGAGGTCAACGAGCACGAGGTGCGTGTCCGTCCCCTCCGAGACGAGCGAGAGCCCGTGATCCTGCAGCGTTTCGCCCAGAACCTCCGCGTTCCGGACGACCTGGTCGGCGTAGTCCTCGAACTCGGGCTGGAGCGCCTCCTTGAACCCGACGGCTTTCCCAGCGATGTTGTGCATGAGGGGGCCGCCCTGCGCACCCGGGAACACCGCGTTGTCGATGTCGTCGGCGTACTCCTCGTCGCACATGATGATGCCGCCGCGACCCGCGCGGATCGTCTTGTGCGTCGACCCCGTTACGAAGTCCGCGACGCCCACCGGCGACGAGTGGACGCCCGCTGCGACCAGCCCGGTGATGTGAGCGATGTCGGCGAGGTGGTACGCGTCGACGGCGTCGGCGGCCGCCTGAACGCGCTCCCACTCGACCTCGCGGGGGTACGCGGAGAACCCGGAGACGATCATGTCGGGCTCGAACTCCTCGGCGATGTCCTGCAGCGAGTCGTAGTCGAGGCGGCCGGTGTCGGCGTCGACCTCGTACTGCTCGACGTCGTACAGCTGGCCCGCGAAGTTCGCGGGGTGGCCGTGGCTGAGGTGGCCGCCGTGGGTGAGGTCCAGCGAGAGGATCTTGTCGCCCGGTTCGAGCGTCGCGAAGTAGACGGCCATGTTCGCCGACGACCCGCTGTGCGGCTGGACGTTGACGTGGTCGGCGCCCCAGAGCTCTTTCGCGCGGTCGATGGCGAGCTCCTCGACTTCGTCGGCGAACTCGCAGCCGCCGTAGTAGCGCTCGCCGGGGTAGCCCTCGGCGTACTTGTTCGTGAGCTCGCTGCTCTGGGCCTCCAGAACGGCTTCGCTGACGTGGTTCTCGCTCGCGATCATCGCCAGCGTCTCTCTTTGTCGGTGGCGCTCGCCGACGAGCGCATCCGCTACCGCTGGGTCGGCCTCTCGGACGTCCTCGTAACTCATGTCTAGACGGGCCGGTGCGCGGGCCATAAGTCTACCGAGGCAGGATTATTTCGCGGTATTTCACACGGATGCTACGACAGAAATATATGCCCGCTGGTACAACCGTGGGACTGCGTGATTCAGTGGGACGAAACTAGTACTGGCGTGTTCGCCACTGACGCCGCCGAAAACGAGGTCCGCGTGCGTGCACCGGACTGGCAATCGGCCGCCGACGCCCGCGTCCTCCCACAGTTGACGGACGCGGAGACGACGGGCGTGACGTCGGCGTTCTCGGTGCCGGCGGACGACGCGACGCTGGCGTCCCCTGAAACCACTGCCTCGACGACGCTCGCGGCCGGCGAACGGCAGCAGCTCGCTGCCGGCGACTACGTTCTCGAGGCCGACGGGGCTATCGACGTCGTCGTCGGGTTCAGCGGGCCCGCGCAGGTCGTTCTGGACGACCGCCTGCGCGTCAGCTTCGACGCCCCCGAGCGTGTCGCAGTCGGGTTCCGAAGCGACGCCCGTGCGCCGCCGGCCACCATCACGATTCCGAAGACGCTGGACGGCGTCGCGACCGCCGTGACCCACGCGGCGGCCGCCCACCGCACCACGACCCCAGACCGGTCGGACCCCGGATTCCGTCGTCACCCGCCCGCGTTCGCCTTCGGCGAAACCGTGGACGTACCGCCGTCGGTCGCCGCCGCGACCCCCCGACACCGGCATCGAACTCGTCGTGCCGCGCTCGCTGCGGGCGCTGTTCGTCGCCGCGCCCCTCGCCTACTACCTGGGTGCGACAGTGACAGTCGACGCCGGCGTGACGCCCCCGCTCCGTGCCCCGGGACGCTGGCATCAACCACGCCTTCGACGCGCTCGACATGGAAGCCCCGTCGATGCTCGCGCGCGTCTCTGGCTG
>NZ_WUUU01000278.1 GCF_009831555.1 Halobacterium bonnevillei
CGGTGTCGTGGTCGAGCGCGGCAGCGCGCACGCGCGTTCGCGCACGCCGCCCGCCCGCTCGGTGTACTCGCGAACGAACGCGCCGCCGTCGGGTTCCGGGAGGTTCGACAGCGCGTAGACGCGGTCCAGCACCGCGCTCCCGACGGCGACGACGCGAGCCATCTACCGCTCGCCCGCGACCCACTTGTCCGAGTACGCCGTTCCGCACGAACAGTAGACGTAGGCGTGAATGACGTCGCCGTCTGCGTACAGGCCGCCGACGTCCTCGTTCTGTGCTTCCGCGAACGAGAACACGAACTCGGGGCGGTGGTCGTCCGCGCCGTCCGCGGACTCGTTGGCTGCCTCCGGGCAGTCGCCGTCCACGAGGTCGGCGTCGATGCGCCCGGGGTTGTCCATCGCCGCGGACCCGAAGTCCATCGCGGACATCCCCGTGATCGTCTGGAAGACGCTGCGGCCGCGCTCGCCGTCGACGACGAGCACGACTCCGTCCGCGACGCGCTCGGCGTCCTCGCGGTCCGCGAGCGTGTCGACGTCGGAGACGTACGACTCGGAGAGGTAGAGTGCGACGTGGTCAGTGCGGTCGCCGGCGAGATACGCGTCGTAGTCGCTCACGGCGTCGAGTACGCGACGAACCCGAAAAAACGTGCCTACTTAGGCTGCTGCTTCGTCGGCGTCCTCGTCCTCTGCGTCGCCCTCACCGTAGAGGGACTCGACGGACTCCTCACCGCGCTCGGTGATGGAGACGTTGAGCTGCGCGGTGTCGTCGGAGACTTCCTTCCCGCGGACGGTGACGCGCTTGCGCTCGCCGTCCGTGCTCGGGTTGAAGCCCGGGCCGCCGGTGAGGAGGATGTCCTTGAGTGCGGAGCCGTCGACGTCGTCGCGCATCGGCCGGCCGGCGGCGTCGCTGCCGCCCGTGATTTCGACCGCGTAGCCGTCGAGGCCGACGGCGCCGCCGTCGACTTCGTCGCCGATCTGTCGGCTGATGAAGCGGTTCGCGTCCTGTCCGTCGACCTCTCGCTGGAAGCTTCGCCCCGACTCGGGGTCGGAGACGACGACCTGGAACGTAGCCATGCGTGCAACCAGTCGTGCGCTATTCAAAAACCCGTCGAAGCCGCCGGCAGGCCGCCTGACGGGACGACACCGCCGAACGCGGCCGGAGCGGTCGCTCCGCTGTGGGGGGCCTTCCCGTCAGTCAGCGGTATCCCTGTCGAACGGACTGGTCGCACCGCCGCGCTCGCGGTCCGTTCGCGTCCCTTCGGCGACCCGAGTGTTGAAGCCGAGCGCGTCCGAAGTACGAAGTAGTCGAATGGACCGGGAACTCCTGATGTTGCACCTGCGGCAGGGGTTCGGCGGGACGCCCGCGGAACGCCGCACCGTCGCGCGGTCCGCCGGCGACCTGGCGGACGCCGAGAAACTCCAGGCGGACCTCGGCGTCGAACTGACCCCGGCGGTCATCCTCGAACACCTGGCGGACGCCCCGGACGGGTCGCCGGCGGAGCGCTGGAACTGGTGGATGGGCGCGTTGGAGGTCAGCCACGGCGGCTACCGGCGGTTCCGCGTGGCAGCCTGGAAGCGCGAACAGGAGGAGTGACCGGGCCGCTCGCGGAGTTCTCCGAGCAGGTCCTCGGGACGTAGGTGGTGGCTACCGTGAGGTATCGAACGGTTACCGGTAGGACTGCAGGAACTCGCTGTCGACGTCGTCGAACGCGAGGCGGCGACCGCCCTGGGTTTCGACGAACGACGCCGCGTCGGTCTCGTCGGAGAACGGAATCAGCTCCTTCCCCATCCCGCCGTGAACGCCGCTGTCGGCGACGTAGGACATCGACTCGGCGTCCCCGAACGTGTCGGCGGCCGTGTGCGTGCTGATGTACGTCTGGCCGTCGCGGGTCGCGAGTTCGTAGTCGACCGTCGAGTAGTCGGTGACGTAGATGGCGCGCGCCGTCCAGCCCTCCCGTTCGTGGGCGAGGTAGTACGGGAAGAGACCGACCGAGAGCGTGTGGAACCACGCAGGGTTGTCGTGGCCCTCCGGGCTGTTGTCGACGTAGAAGATCTGGCCGTTCGGACCGAAGTGCTCGCCGATGATCATGCCGCCCTGGTCGTCGACCTTCCCGCCTGAGAGGTCGATGGGGTCGGGTTTCGGGCCGGTCGGTTCGTCGTCGCCGTCGTCGCCGCCGAGACACCCGGCGAGCGAAACCGCGGCTGTCGTCGCGCCGGCCGCGAGAAACGCGCGTCGGGTCGAAGTGTGTCGTGTCATGAAACGGGAGGTGCGTGAGGTGTTCGTTCTGCGCGTTACACGGACCGCCGGTTGAGCGCGAGCACGGCGCCCGCGACAGGGACGACGACCCACAGGGCGAGCGCGCCGAGCAGCATCGTCATCGTCAGGTCCGCGGCGGTCAGGACGCCCGCGATGCCGCCAGCGGTCGTCGGGACGACGCGTAACACGAGC
>NZ_WUUU01000279.1 GCF_009831555.1 Halobacterium bonnevillei
CGAGGTCCCGGGTGACTGCTTCGACGCGCTTGTCCTCGCGGAAGGCCGTCTCGACCGGGAGCAGCCCGAACCCGTCGACGGCATCGAGGTCGTCGGTGGACTCGACGCCGGCGTTCGCGATACGCTCGCCGAGCATCTGGTAGCCGCCGCAGAGGCCGACCACGGGGCCGTCGAAGCCCGCGAGTTCGTCGCCGAAGCCCGCCGCCCGCAGGTCGCGCAGGTCGTCGACGGTGTTCTTCGTCCCGGGTATGACGACGGCGTCCGAGCCGTCGAGTGAGCCCGTTGGCGGTACGTACGCGACCCGAACTCCGGGGACGCGGGCGAGCGGTTCCAGGTCGGTGAAGTTCGAGATGCGCGGCAACCGGGGGACGGCGACGGTGACCGCGCGGTCGGCACGGACGCAGTCCTCGGCTCCGCGGACCGAGCGCTCGTCGGTGTCGGGCAGGGAGACGCTGTCCTCCTCAGGGAGCCCCGGGTCGTCGTAGGGGAGCACGCCGAGAACCGGGACGCCGGTCCGCTCCTCGATTTCGGCGATGCCGGGTTCGAGGAGGGCGGGGTCGCCGCGGAACTTCGTGACGACCGCGCCAGCGACCTGCTCGCGGACGTCCTCGGGCAGTAGTTCGAGCGTGCCGTAGAGGCTGGCGAACGCGCCGCCGCGCTCGATGTCCACCACGAGCAGGACGTCGACACCTCGCGGCTCCCCCGCTCGGCCATCCCGTCCCGTCCGTGACGCGACGCGGTCCGCGAACCGCGCCGTCTCGATGTTCGCCAGGTCGCGGTCCGCGAGATTGATCTCCGCGATGCTCCCCGCGCCCTCCGCGACCACGACGTCGTGGTCGGCCGCGAGCGCTCGTGGGCGGCGACCGCCGTCTCGCGGGCCTCGGCCCAGTGTTCGTCGTAGTAGTCGCCGGCCGCGTAGTGCCCGACTGCCCGCCCCGTCGAGGACGAGCTGGCTCTCGGCGTCGCCGCGGGGCTTCAACAGCACCGGATTGTGGTCGGTCGACGCCGGAACTCGTGCCGCTCGCGCCTGCACGTACTGTGAGACGCCGATTTCGCCCCACTCCGCGCCGCTGTCGGCTTCCGTCTGGGTCCCTGCGTTCCGCGCTCCCTCGGCGACCGGGACGGCGCGGGCGTTGTTGCTCATGTTCTGGGCCTTGAACGGCGCGACGCTGACGCCGCGGTCCGCGAGGTGTCGACAGAGGCCGGCCGCGACCGTGCTCTTGCCGACGTGCGAGGCCGTCCCCGCGACGAGTATCGTCCGGCAGTCGGCGCGGGCGCTCGTCTCGCGGTCGGGGGTCATCAGTACTCGGTGCCCTTCCGGGCGCGCTGGCCCGCGTCGATGGGGTGTTTCTGCTTGCGGACCTCGGTCACGAGGTCGGCGTACTCCGCGACGTAGGCGGGTTCGTCGTGCCCGCCGGTGAGCACGAGCTCGAGGTCGTCGGGTTTGTCCTCGACGAGCGCCACCACGTCCGCGGGGTCGACGAGGCCGCGGTTGGCCGCGTACAGAATCTCGTCCAGCACGAGGAGGTGGACGCCGTCGTCGGCGGGGCCCTCCAGCGGGAGTGCTCCGTCGACGTCGCGCGCGGCGTCGACCAGTTCCCGGGCGCGAGCCAGACCGCCCTTCGCTCGCGCCCGGTGTTCCTCGTCGTCGCTGCCGTCCAGGAACCCGTGCCAGCCGTAGTTCCCCGAGTTCTCGTACGTGAACCCGGGCATCTCCGCGATGGCGTTGTACTCCCCGCGGACGTCCTCGACGCTGCTCGCGCCGCCCTTCATGAACTGGAGCATGTGGACGCGGTAGCCGTGGCCCGCCGCCCGGAACCCCATCCCCATCGCGGCCGTGGTCTTGCCCTTGCCGTCGCCCCACCAGACCTGCACCAGGCCGAACTCCTCGGGCGCGCCAGGCGTAATCTCCCGTTCTTCGGGGGTTCGTCCCTTCCCGGGTGTCTGGGCGCGCTGGTCGTCGCTCGCTTCGTCGTCGACGGTCTGGTCGGTCGTGTCGTCGGTCATAGGTTGTCGAGAAACGCGTCGAACGCGCCGCTGTCGGCGTGGACGTGCGCGTACGTTCCGAGCGTCCGGTATTCGGTGATGCCGTCCTGGTCGTCGGTGATGCCGTCGCCGCGAATCACGTCGAACGCGAACCGCGCGTCGCTGCCGACGGTCGCGGAGGAGTAGTGGAACTCGTGGCCGCGCAAGGTGTCGCCCGCTGCGGCGGTGAGTGTGTCCCCCGTCGCCTGGAGCTTTACGTGGTCCAGCGCCTGGTAGCGCTCCTGCATCGTTACGTCCGCGGGGAGCACGCCCGCCATCTCGTGCGTGTCGCCGTCGGTTGTGGTCAGCGACTCGGAGAGCGCCATCAGGCCGCCGCACTCGCCGAGCACGGGCAGGCCGTCGCCCGCGAGTTCCGCGAGCGCGTCCAGGGCCGGCGAGGCCGCGAGGT
>NZ_WUUU01000280.1 GCF_009831555.1 Halobacterium bonnevillei
CAGCAGGCGACGAGTCGACCGCCGACGAGTCAGACGGCAGCGAACTGACGCCCGCGGTCCGACGCGTCACCGGCGGGCGCGACAGCGAAGCTGTCAACGCGGTCGGAGACAGCAGCGACGGCGGGGATAGCAGCGACGACACCGGCGACGACGGCCTCGAACGCGTGGACCGAGACGGCTGGCGCGACCTGACGCCCGCAGTCGAACGCGTCGAGGACGAAGGCGGCGACGACTGGGAGTGGTCGATATACGACACGGCCGGCGGCGACGACCTCGAACCCGCGGCCAGCAGCGACCTCCAGCTGGTACCAGACGAGGAACACCAGGCCGACGAGCCAGCCGAACCCGACCAGCAGGAGGACGACGACGCGCTCGACCCGCGCGAGAACACCGTAATGGACGCCGACGAAACCCTGTCGGCGGCGGACGACGGCATCGGCATGAACGCGCCGGAGACGGACGTCGAACAGCCGCTGGCGGTCCACGTGGAGGAGATGATCAAACGCCTCGCCATCGTCATCGCCGTCGCGGGCCTCGTCAGCGTCGCCGTGTTCCCGGTGACAGAGAGCCTCATCACCACCATCTGGAACTACGTCCTCCCCGGCGGCGAAGCCGTCGACCCCCGCATCTACCACCCGCTCGAACTCATCATCACCCAGCTGAAGGTCGCCAGTCTCGCCGGCCTCGTCATCGCACTCCCAGTATTCGTCTACCAGTCCTACGCCTTCATGCGGCCCGGCCTCTACAAGAACGAACGCCGCTACTACCTCGCCGCCGTCCCGACGAGCCTCGTGCTCGCCGTGCTCGGCGTCCTGTTCGCGTACCTCCTGGTGCTCCCGTACACGATGGACTACTTCCAGGGCTATACGGAGGGCACCGCCGACGTCGCGTTCGCGCTCGGCACCACCTTCAACCTCATCCTCATGGTCATGGGGTACCTCGCCGTCGTCTTCCAGATCCCCCTGTTCATCATGCTGGCCATCATGCTCGGCGTCACCACCCGCACGTGGCTCGAAGACCGCCGTCTCCTCTTCTGGGCGGCGTTCGCCGGCATCTCGTTCACCTTCGGCGCCATCGACCCCACGGGCATCGTCCCGATTCTGGTCGCGCTCACCATGATTGCGCTGTTCGAGACGACGCTCGCGCTGCTCCGGTGGACGGGGAACTAAACCCCACTTTTTGCTGTGGGCGGCGCACCGCTGGCGCCCCGCCCTGTCTGCTCACGGGCGCGTAGCGCCCGTTCGCACGGCCAGCGGGACCGCAGGTCCCGCTCGGGCAAAAACTTGGGGGAAAAGCCAGCGTCACCCCCTTCGGGGGTTCCTCGGCCTGCGCTCGCTTCGCTCGCGCAGTGAACCGCGGCCTTCGGGTTCTGTCGAACCGCTCAGGCCGCGGATGCTCGTCGCTGTTCCTATCGTTCGTCCACCCGTACTTCCACAGGACCGTCTGGCCGGAGCGTGAGCCCCGGCGTCGGCTCGAAATCTGTCTCGTCGGTGGCCTCGAAGCGGAAGTCGGCGAGGAGTTCGGCGAGCGCGACGCGGAGCTCCTGGAGCGCGAACCGGCGGCCGATGCACTGGCGTTGCCCGCCACCGAAGGGGAAGTACGAGAACGCCGGCCGGTCGGACTCGCCGAGGAAGCGCTCGGGCCGAAAGGCCTCCGGGTCGTTCCAAAACCGCTCGTCGCGGTGAACAACCCACGACGGCAGCACGACGAGCGACCCCTCCGAGACGCGGTAGCCGCCGAGTTCGGCGTCGGTTGCGGCTTCCCGCATCAGCATGTGGACGGGCGGGTACAGGCGGAGGGCTTCGTCGATGACCGCGCGCAGACGCGGCGCTTCCGCCGGGTCGTCCGCGTCGTCGAGCGCGTCGTGAACGCGGGCCTGTTCAGCCGGGTTCGCCGCGAGCAGGGAGACGACGGCGGTCAGCGCCGTGTTCGTGGTTTCGTGGCCGGCCAGCAGCAGCGTCACGAGTTCGTCCCGGAGTTCCTCGCGACCGAGTTCGGAGTCGAGAATTGCCGCGAGGACGTCGCTCGCGTCGTCTGCGCCAGTGTCTGCGAGGTCGTACGCGATGGACTCGAGGTCGCTGACTGCGCGCCGGTAGCGCCGGTGGCTGGGCAGCGGCACCCAGTCGGGTACGTAGAACGGGACGCCGTCGTCGTGCGCGAACCGGTCGGCGATGACGTCAGCGGCCGCCGCGATACGGTCGGCGTCGCCGGCGACGTCCTCGTGAGCGCCAGCAAACGAGGGGTCGACGGACGAGTCCCGCCCTCCGGCGTCCACGTCGAAGAACGCGTCGGCGAGCACCGACAGCGTCAGCGTTGTTGCGGTATCGTGGGCGTCGATGGTGTCGCCGGCGGTCCAGTCGGCCGCGACCCGGCGGGTCGCCCGGCGCATCGCGGGTTCGGCGGCCTCGATGCGGCG
>NZ_WUUU01000281.1 GCF_009831555.1 Halobacterium bonnevillei
ACTCTCGCTGTGGGCGGCAGTCCGACAGTGGAGCGGGTTCTCGTTCGCCGGCTACGGGAGTGACGTGGCGCTCGCTGGATGGCTCGCAGGTGCCGCGCTCGTTCTCGCGGTGCAGGCCGGGGCGGCCGGCTACGCGTTCGCGCGCTGGCGACTCGTCAGCGCGCCGCCGGCGCTGTTCGCGGCCGCGACGACCACGTGGTACCTGTTCCTGCACGTCGGCGGCGAAACCGACGTCCTCTGGGTGTGGACTCTCGGCTACGGGCCGCTGCTCACGGCGGGCGTCGCGCTCGCAATCGCCGTCGAATACGGCGTCCGCCGCACCGTCGCGGCGGCGTGGGCCGCTGCCGACTGACCGCGACGCCCGGTGCTCAGACCGGTTCGCCGAACGCGTAGACGGTCTGGTGGCCGACGACCTCGACCGTCGCGAAGTCCCCGGGTTCGAGGCCGTGCTCGGACGCGTTCTGGACGATGACCTGGCGGTAGCTGTCGTCGTAGCACTTCACCGAGTCGCCGGTCCCCTGCTCGGTCACGAGGACGTCGCGCTCGCTGCCCACCATCTCCTCGTGGGCCTCGCCCACGACGTCCATCTTCAGGTCCGTCATCGCCTTCGAGCGGTCCTTCTTCGTCTGGCCGCCCAGCCCCTTCATGGCCGCGGCGTCCGTGCCGGGGCGCTTCGAGAACCGCGTGACGTTGATCTTCTCCGGGCGGGTCTCACGCAGCAGCGCCATCGACTGCTCGTGGTCGCGGTCGGTCTCCGTCGGGAACCCGACGATGAAGTCCGTCGACAGCGTCCACTCCTCGAGGTGGTCGTCGAACGTCTCCACGATGTCGACGTACTGCTCGACCTCGTGCTGGCGACGCATGTCCTCGAGGACGTCGTCGCTGCCGGACTGCACGGGCGCGTGCAGGAAGTTGTAGATCTCGTCGTGCTCGGCGAAGACCTCGGCGAGCTCCTCGCGGATGCCGTGGACGCCGCCCGGGTTCGCCATCCCGACGCGCACCCGGAAGTCACCCTCGATCTCGGTGGCGATGCGCTCCAGGAGTTCGGGGAGCTTCCGCTCGCCGTCGTCCCAGCCGTAGACGCCCGTGTCCTGGCCGGTGATGCGGATCTCCGTCGCGCCGGCGTGCACGAGCGCTCTGGCTTTCTCGACGTTCTCCTCGACGGGCGGCGAGTCCACGCGGCCCGTCGCCTGCTTCGTGATGCAGTACGAGCAGTTGCTCATGCAGCCGCGGGCGATGGGGAGGATGCCGATGACGCCGTCCAGGATCGGCTCCGAGTCCGGCGTCGTCGTCGGGCACTCGCCGTTCGTCACCGCTTCCGGCACGTCGTCCCAGTGCAGCACCCGCGCGTCGACGTCCGCGGCGGCGAACTCCTCGCCCTGCGCCAGCGCCATGCAGCCAGTGACGATGAGATCGGCCGTCTCGTCCGCGAGTTCCTCGGCCCGACGGAGCATGTTGCGCTCCGTCTTCTCGACGACCGTACAGGTGTTGAGGATGGCGACGTCGGCGTCGTCGGCCCCGTCGACTCTGTGGTGGCCGGCGTCCCGGAGGCGCCGCTCGATTTCCCGGCTCTCGCCGCGGTTCGACGTACACCCGTACGTCTCGATGTGGTACTGGGCCATCCGTTGCCCGGAGTTGGGTGCGCGCGGCCAAAAGCACGACGATAGACCGACGGCCCGGGTCCAGTGGACGCCCCCGAGAACACGTCGGCCCACGAGGACAGGCGCTCCGGGCGGCGTCGCGACAGCGCTGTCCGCCGGCACGCCCCAACTGTAGCGACATGGTGAAGGCGCCACATCCACAACCACGGACCGTGTCACGCCTGCCACGCATCACTCGCGCCGAAACAGCGGTGTTCCTCGGCGGCATCGCCAGCATGGGTCTGGAACTGCTGGCGGGCCGCCTCGTCACGCCGACGTTCGGGAACAGCATCTACGTCTGGGGGAGCATCATCGGCGTCTTCCTCACCGCGCTCAGCCTCGGGTACTGGGCGGGCGGCCGGACCGCGGACTACGCGGGGCCGCAGGCCCTCGTGTCGGTTCTCACGGCCGCGGCCATGCTCGCGGGGGTCGTCGCCGTCTTCGGCGAACCAATCGTCGGGGCGACGGCGGCGCTGCCGGTGCCGTCGCGGTACGCTGCCGTCCCCGCTATCGTCGCGCTGTTCGGCCCGCTGACGTTCCTCGTCGGGTTCGTGAGCCCGTACGGCGCGGAACTGTCCGCCGCTGAGAGCACCGGCGCGGCGTCCGGGCGCGTCTACGCGCTCGGCACCATCGGCAGCATCCTCGGGTCGTTCGGCACGACGTTCGTGCTGATCCCCGCCTTCGACGTCGTCACCATCGCCGCGTTCTACGGGGGCGTGCTGCTCGC
>NZ_WUUU01000282.1 GCF_009831555.1 Halobacterium bonnevillei
CGACCGCGCCCACCACCGCCAGCGCCGCCAGGTCCGTGGCGTCCTGACCGAGCAGGGCGCGGGCGAGGACGTAGCTCGCGCCGGCACCCGACAGCTCCTTCCCGCCGTCGACGCCCTCGAGGAGGGGATTCAGGTGGAACTCGGTGTCCGCGTCCGCCGGCTGGTGGTGGTCGGCGATAATCGGGGTAAAGTCGCCGGCGGCCTCGTGCTCGCTGATGGCGTCGAGTTGCCCGCTCCCGAAGTCCGTGAACAGCACGGTGTCGTGGTCGTGGGCGGCGATGCCCGCGACCTCCTCGTCGTCGAGTTGCTTCGAGAACACGACGTCGTGGGGGATGCCGGCGCGCTCCAGCGCCGTCGCGGCGATGCCCGCGCTCGTCAGTCCGTCGGCGTCGATGTGCGAGGCCAGCAGGACGGAGTCGGCGGCAGTGAGGGCGTCCGCGCACGCCGCGGCGCGCGCTTCGAGTTCCGGGACCGGCGCGTCCATTGGGTCACCCTTGCGCGGCTTCGGGTATAAACTGCTGGCTTGCGGGGGCGGCCGGTCGCCCCCGCTCGTCCCGGGTTAGTCGCTGGCTACTGCGTCGGCCCGCCCCACTTGCACGTTCCAGAGGTCGGCGTACACGCCGCCGGCGGAGAGGAGGTCGTCGTGGGTGCCGCATTCGACGAGTTCGCCGTCCTCGAGCGCGAGAATCCGGTCCGCCCCACGAACCGTCGAGAGGCGGTGGGCGACGACGAACGTGGTGCGGTCGGCCGTGATGTCCGCGAGGCGTCGCTGCAGGATGCGTTCGGTCTCGCTGTCCACGTGGCTGGTGGCTTCGTCCAGCACGAGCAGCTCGGGGTCGCCGACGACGGCGCGCGCGAGGCGACGCGCTGGCGCTGGCCGCCCGAGAGTTTCACGCCGCGGTCCCCGACCTCGGTGTCGTAGCCGTCCGGGAGGGCCAGAATCTCATCGTGGACGCCGGCCTCGCGGGCGGCCTCGCGGACGCGCTCGTCGGAGATCTCGCCGCTGGCTCCGTACGCGATGTTGTAGCGTACAGTGTCGTTGAACAGGAACGCGTCCTGGTTCACGTAGCCGACGTGGTCGCGGACGCCGGCGGGGTCGGTGCCGGCGACGTCCTGGCCGTCGATGCGGATGGTGCCGGTGTCGGGGTCGTAGAGCCGCAGCAGGAGTTTCACGAGCGTGGACTTCCCGGCGCCCGTCGACCCGACGACGCCGACGGTCTCGCCGGGCTCGACGGCGAAATCCAGTCCGTCGACGGCTGGCTCGTCCGTGCCGGGATAGGCGAACGTCACGTCCTCGAAGCGGACGCGGCCGTCCGTCACCTGGGTACGGGGGGCCGTCTCGCCCCGCGCGCCGTCGTCGCGGTGCGCTGTGCTCCCGGAGCCGTTCGCCCGGTCGGCGCCGCCGGTGAGGCCGTCGATGCGCTGGGCGGCGGCGTCGGCGGCCTCGTAGCCGTCGAGGACGCCGGTGAGGTTGCGCAGCGGCAGCGTCACGCGCTCCATGTAGAACAGGAACGGCACGAGTTCGCCCGCGGTCAGCGTCCCCGAGAACCCCAGCGGCGGCCCGACGAGAATCCAGTAGACGCCGACAGTGAGTGTGCCCAGCAGCCAGATTCCTGCGACCAGGCGGTTCAGCGGCGTCTGGCGCACTGCGAGTCGTTTCGCGCGGAACCGCGCGCGGAAGTGGTCGCGGGACGCCGCCGCCACGCGGTCGCGTTCGTCGGCCTCGGCGGTGAACGCCTTCAGGACGCTGACGCCGTCGAGACCCGTTTCCAGGTGGGCGTTCAGGTCGGCGCGCTCGCTGCGCACCGCCTCCTGCCGGGGTTCGACGCGCTCGGCGAACCAGTAGTTGAGCGCACCGACGACCGGCGCGGACGCGAGCACGAACGCGGCGAGTTGCCAGTTCAGCACGGCCATGTAGACGACGGCGGCCGCGAGCGTGACGACGATCCAGACCGCCGCGCCCAGCAGGGTCGTGAAGAACGTCTCCAGTTGGTTGACGTCGTCGTTGAGCGCGCTCATCACGTCGCCCGTGCGGTACTCGTCGAAGTACGCGAGTCCGCGGTGCTGAGCTGCGTCGAAGGCGGCGACGCGGATGCGGTGGAGGACCCGCTGCGCGTAGACGGTGGCCGCGTAGTCCCCGAGCGACCCGCCGACGACGCTGCTGGCGTTCACCGCGAACAGCACGCCCGCGACGAACACGAGCATCGCGAGCGGGTCGGTGGGAATCCACGCCTCGGGGACGAGCGGCAGCGCGAGCGGCTGGTCGTTGAACAGCGCGTCGATGGCGAGGCCGACCACGAACACGTCCGCGAACCCGATGAAGGACTTCGCTGCGTTCGCGGCGACGCCGGTCGCGAGGTAGTGG
>NZ_WUUU01000283.1 GCF_009831555.1 Halobacterium bonnevillei
TGCCAGTCGCCCGGGCGCCCCGTCCGTGCAGCAGGACGACCGCGCGGTCCGCGTCCGCCAGCGGCGTCCCGCGGTGTTCGACTGGCTGTCCGGCGTGGGGGTCGGCGGTTGTCATGCTCCGGCGTAGACGCCCGACACGTAAACGCTTCAGCTAACTGCCCGGCCACCCGGTGACGGGCGCGTCACCGCCGTCGGGTCACGGCCGGGCCGTCACCGCTCCCGGCTTCGGATGCCGTCGCCTGTCGGGTAGTTTCACTCCGTTACCTAATTCGAGCCGGAACCAATATGGGTGCCCGCCCCGTACGACGGAGCATGTCTGACGAGCGATACAGCGAGGAGGCCTGCCACGTCATCGACTCGCTGGAACAGATCGGGTCCCAGTGGCGGCTCATCGTGCTCCACGACCTCCAGGAGGGCGAGAAGCGGTTCAACGAACTGAAGCGTTCGACGGACGCCAGCTCCCGGACGCTCTCCCGCGTCCTCGACGACCTCCAGGAGATGGGGTTCGTGAACCGCCGCCTCGAAGAGGAGTCGCCCGTCGCGACGTACTACTCGCTGACCGCGAAAGGCGAATCGCTGTTCCCCGTCTTCGACGCCATCGAGCAGTGGGCCGAGGAGTGGCTGGCCGAGGACGAGGAGGGCGTCGAAGCAGTCGGCTCGCTCGCGGACACGTAACTTCTGCAGCGAAGTTTGACAGCCGGATTGCTCGGCTGGATCAGCCGATGGCTCGTCGAAACTCGGCCCTGAGCACGTGTCGCTCGAGCACGCGACGCCGGCAACGACCACCGCGAACCCGAGCACGGTCGCCGACGTCACGCCGGTCCCGAACAGGAGGAGTCCGGTGAGCGCTGCGAAGATCGGGACGGTGTACGCGACGAGGTTCGCGCGGACCGGACCGATCTGCCGGATGAGCGTGAAGTAAATCGGGTACGCGAGGGCCGTCGAGAGCACGCCGACGACGAGCACCGCGGTGACGACCCCGGGCTTCACGGCACCGCCAGCGGGCGACTCGCCGAGCGCGACGCTCATCCCGTGGAGCAGCGCCGCCCCCAGGACCATCGCCCACGTCGTCAACGGGATGCTGTCGATAGTCGCACCGAGGCGCTGGAGCGCAACGCTGCCGAACGCGACCGCTACCGCAGCGCCGAGCACCGACACCTTCCCGAGCGTCGACCCCGCCGTGAGGGCGTCTGGTGACGGCTGAACCAGGATGACGACGCCCACCAGCCCGAGGAGGATGCCGAGGACGCTGACCGCGTCGAGGCGCTGGTCGAGCAACGCGAACGCGAACGCCGGCGCGAGAATCGGGTTCAGGCCGTACATGACCGAGGCGGCCGCCGGCGTGATGGTCTGCTGGCCGAGGAACAGGAGGCTGTCGTTCGCCGCGACGAGCGTCACCGCGCCAACCACGACGCTGGCGTAGTCCGCGGTGCTCTCCGGGATCCACTCGCCGCATCGCAGCGCGACGAATACGAGCAGCAACGGGGCTGCCACGTCGAACCGCAGCGCCGCGAAGAACACCGGCGGAATCGCCGTCAGCCCGGTCTTGATGGCGACGAACGAAACCCCCCACAGCATCGAGAGGAGCACGAACAGGGCCGCGTTTCGGTAGGCTGCGAGGGTCATATCTGGACGAGGCGAGCGTTCATGCGCTCGAGATGCTGGGGGTCCGGCGTGCGACAGCTGGTCGGCCGTCCCCTCCGAATACCGTCGTCTCAGGCCCTCGTGCCTGATACGAAACACTACACGCCACAGGCGTTGCCGCAACTCGCTGGGACGCAGTTGCGCCTGGGACTACGCTTGGCCGACTGCCGCCGCGATCGCTTCGAGGTCCGCCTTCCGGAACGGCTGCGTCTCGGTCTCTTCGTCCGGGTCCGCGAGGCCGTCCACCCGCTCGCGGATGCCCGCGCGCATCTCGGCTTTCCCGGGTCGCCCCGCCGCGCCCACGCCCGCGTCCACGGCCTCGGAGACCGCCGCCAGTTCCTCTTTGGTGAACGCCGCTGACGCCTCGCGCTCGAACCGCCCCACGGCGACGCGAATCTCGTTCCGCAGGTCGTCGACTGTCTTCGCCATACCCGTCCCGACGCGTCGGGCCGCCGTATACGCTTGGTTCCCCGCCGCCCGCGATTTCCGCGACTGCGAACTCGCGCCCGGTTTTTAGGGCGTCGGCGAGAACCGGTCCACCGTGCCAAACCCCGTCGCCCTCCTTGTTCCCGCAGCGTTCGTCCTGTTCGGCGCGTTCGTCGCGTCGCAGGCGCGCCAGCCCTACCGCCGGTACCGCACGGTGGCGGACGTGCTCGCGACGCCGGCGCAGTCGTTCCCGGGCCGGAGTCGTCAGACCTCGA
>NZ_WUUU01000284.1 GCF_009831555.1 Halobacterium bonnevillei
CGTCGTCCCCGTGGTGCTCGGGCAGCAACAGCCGGTCCGGGAGGTCGCGCTCCGCGTAGAACTGCACGAGGAACGCCGCGAGCACGTCCGCGACGCGGCTCGCTGGCTCCCCGGCCGCGCCCTCCGAAGTCATCCCGTCGAAGGTCGACCCGTCTGCAGCCGCCCGGTCCGCGCCGCCGCTCCCGGGGGCGTCCAGGTGGTGCTGGTCGCGCTCGACGAGCTGGCCGTGCTCGGCGTGGAGTCGCGCGACAGTCGCCTCCTCGCCCTCGACAGCGACGCCCAGGACGTCCGTCGTCTCCGCGTCGTCGCTACCCGCCACCGCACCGCCCGAGCCGCCGTGGAACGACTCCACGACGTCCAGGCGGTCCCGGAGGTTCGCCGCGCGCTCGAAACTCCTCGCGCTGGGCGGCCTGCTCCATCGCGCGCTCCAGGGGGTCCGCGAGCGCACCAGTCTCCCCCTCGAAGAACCGCCGCGCGGCCCGCGCGTCCGCCGCGTAGTCGTCGGGCGAAATCTCGCCCGTGCACGGCGCCGAACACAGCCCCATCTCGTAGTCCAGGCAGGGGCGTGCCCGGCCGCTGTACTTGTGGTCCGAGCACCCCCGCAGCCCGTACACCTCGCGAACCGCCTTCACGACCGTTTCCACGTCGCCCTTGTCCGTGTACGGACCGAACGCCGCCGCGCCCTCGTCGGGGTCGCGGGTCACCTCGATGCGCGGGGCGTCGTGGTCGGTGAACTGCACGAGCGGGTAGGACTTGTCGTCTTTGAGGCGGACGTTGTACCGCGGCTGGTGGCGCTTCACGAGGTTCGCCTCCAGCAACAGCGCCTGCGTCTCGGTGTCCGTCACCGCGAAGTCGACGGCGTCCGCGCGCTCGACCATCCGCTCGATGCGCTCGCTGCGCGGGTCCGCGTACGACCGCACGCGGTCGCGGACGTCCACCGCTTTCCCGACGTAGAGGACCCTCGTGTCCGCGCCGCCCCCCGACTCGTCGCCGCCGGCCCGCGACAGTTCCTCCTCGAACTGGTAGACGCCCGGCTCCGCGGGGAGGTCGCTGGCCCGCTCCCGGACCGCGTCGGCGTCCATCACACCCGGCTTGGGCCGCGGCGACTTTCAACTGCGCGGTCGCGGCGCAGTTGCTCGCGTCGCGCCCCGTCGCAGGGATTACCAGACGCAGGCGAGTGGTCGATACCAGTGCCGTCAGCCACGGACGCGTCCCACGACACGACTGCGTCGTCGCTGTTCTACGACAAACTGCTGGACTACCTGCTAGTCGCCCTCCTCGTCGTCGGCTGGATAGGCGTGACCGCTCTGACCGAGATCGACCGCTCGTTCGCCGACGAGATCGCCCGCGACGTCGTCACGAACTCCGAGACCCCGCTCGGGCTCTCCGAGCAAGCGCTCGCCGCCGGGACACCCAAGCTCGCGGTCTTTGTCGTCTTCGCGGTACTCGTGTACGTCGCCGTGGACGTCGTATTTGCGGCACTCGGCGGACTACTCGCCGGCCTGCTCGCCTGACGTGTCGCCGGGCGACGCGTCCGCCCTCGCGCGGCAGCGAACCGGCCCCGTGATCTCGACGCGGTCGCCGAACCGGCACACTTGAACCGTCGGCCGACGAATCCCCGGTGATGCCCGAGACTGAGCGCGTCTGGCTGGTCTTCCGCGAGTACACCGACAAGGGGCTGTTGAACCTCGTGTACGCGACGACCGACGGCGAGCGCGTGCTCCGCAAACAACGGTCGCTGAACGCCGGCGACCCGACGGCCGCCGTCGACGTCGAACCAGACAGCCTCGACCGCGTCGAGGACCCCGAGGACCGCGAGCGGTACGGCCAGGAAGCCACCCGGATGGCCGACTCCCACGACCCGGACGACCGGGTGTAACGCCCACGCTCCGGGGGTTCGCACGGAGCGCGACGCGGAGCAAGACACTTCTCCCCTCGCCGAGTCGTCGAACACGTGCCCGTGTCCCTCCACTTCGAGGTGATGCCGTGAGCTGGCGAGTCGTCGCACGCCGGGACGTCGACGTGCTGCGAGCCGACCGGTCGTTTCTGCTGTTCCCCGGGTTCTTCGGGCTGCTGGCTGCGGCCATGGCGTACGCGTTCACGCGCGGCCCCGCCAGCACGCCGCTCTCCTCGGGATTGGCGCTGTTGTTCCTGTTCGCGGTGCCGCTGACCGCCGGGACGGTCACCCACGAAGCCATTCCGAGCGCTGTCTCGTCCGGACGCATCCGGCTCGCGCTCTCGCTTCCGCACAGCCGGCCGGCGTTCCTCGCCGGCACGGGTGTGGCGCGCCTCGCCGTCACGGTCGCGGGA
>NZ_WUUU01000285.1 GCF_009831555.1 Halobacterium bonnevillei
TGGCTGCAGCGCGTTCACGAACAGCGCCGCGGATGTCGACTCGCACACGGGACTCGACGACGACGCGAGCGCCCACCTCGACGGAACCGCGGTCTACCTCGCGGGAGACGCGGACGAACTACCAGCGCCGCCGACGACCACCGAGTCGCTGGCGGACGCGGAGGTCGTGCTCGGAACGACGGACGCGACTCGCGCGACGCTCGTCTCGGGGTTCCGGAACGGCGCGACAGTCGCACTCGTCGAGACCAGCAGCAAAGACGAGCGCCCCAGCGACGGCGTGCAGGACGCGTTCGCCGCCTTCCTCGAAGCCGACGGCACCCACCAGTACGGGACGGAGACGGTGCTCGGGCGCCCCGTCTCGGTCGCGGCGGCGGTCCCCGGTGGGGACACGGCGTCGACGTACGTGTTCCTGGACGAGGGCGGCTGGGACGACCGCGTCCTCGACCCAGTCGGGTGGGTCGAACACGGTCGCCTCCCGGACTGCCGGACGTTCGTCCCGGAGTCGTCGGCCGACGACGACTACGAGCACGCCGGGGACGCGTTCATCGTCGGGCGCCTGGAGACCGGTGAGACGTACGCGTCCCGGACGAGAGCCACCGTGCGGACGTTCGAGGACCACGAGCGGCGCGTGCGCCTGCGAACGACGATGCACGCCGCGGCCAACGACGGCTACCCCGTCGCCGACGCCCACCGGGTCGCGGACTTCCCGAACGACGACCCGATGCTCGACCAGTTCCCGAACCCTCACGAGCGCAACGGCGTCGAGGTCCACAACCGCACGGGGCTCGTCGACCAGCGACTCGACGTCGAGTTCCGACCGACGAACGACCGCGCCCGCGGCGCTCTCACTGGCTGCTGTGGTCTCACGACCGGCGGCGACGCCGCGTACGACCACGACACGCGGTGGACGTGGACGGACGACCGCTACGTCGGGTCCGACAGCCACTACGGCGGCGCCAGCGGCCGCGGCGAGTGGCACCTCGACGGCTAACGGAACGAGCCGACCGCTCGCGGGCGTCGACGCGCGCTGGCGGCGGAATCACCGGGTTCTTTGCGCCGCCCCGCGACGTTCACCCATGGAAGATTGGGTCATCGAGGACGAGGACATGCCGCTGGAGCGGAAATCCCTGCTCCCCGGCAAGGGCTTTTTCGTCCCGGACAGCGTCCACGAGGAGCGAAAGGACCGAGAGATCAGGGAGGAAGCGGAGGGTGCCGACGTGCTGGTGGTCGCGGACCCCGACGCCGACGGCCTCGCGTGCGCCGCGATGGTCCGCGAAGTGTACGGCGACGCGGCGCTCGTGCCCGCCGGCCCCCACGAAATCGAGGACGGCCTGCGGCGGGTCGCGGAGTTCGGCGCGATGGACTGCACGGTGTTCGTCTGCGACCTCTGCCCGGACAAGTTCGCGTACGTCGAGGACGACCTCGCGTTCCTCGTGGAGCACGCGGGCGACGTGCACTGGTGGGACCACCACCAGTGGACCGAGGAGACGGAGGCGGCGGTCCGCGAGGCGGGCGTCGACCTCGTCATCGGGGACTCCGAGGAGGAGTGTACGGCCGACGTCGCGGTCCGGAGCATCGGCGAGTCGGAGGTCCCACGGCACCTCGAGGAGCTCGCGGCGGTCACGCGCGACCACGACCTCTGGCTGAAGGAGGACCCGCGCAGCGACGACCTCGCGGACTACTCTTACTGGGTGGACGCCGACGAGTACATGGACACCGTCCAGGAGCACGGCCCGGACCTCCCGGAGGACGTCATGGAGTTCATCGAGGAGCGCCGCGTCCAGAAGAACGACCTCATCGACCGCGCGGTCGACCGCGCGTCCCTGAAGGAGGTCGGCGAGTGGACGGTCGGCGTGACGTACGGCCGGTGCTCGCAGAACGAGGTCGCGGAGTCGCTGCGAGAGCAGGGCGCCGACGCGGCGGTCGTCGTCAAGCCCTCCGGGAGCGCGAGCATCCGCGGGACGGAGTCCTTCGAGCGCGCCCACGAGGTCGCGCGCCAGGTCAACGGCGGCGGCCACCCGAAGGCGGCGGGCTGCAAGCCCGACATCTACGAAGACATGCTGGACTACGCGAACCACTGGACGTCCCAGGGCACGACCGCGAAACAGGTCATCCTCGACGGCTTCCGGAACCTCGAACCGAAAGACGAAGCCGCGGACGACGAGACAACCGAGTCGACGGACGGCGACGACGCCGAGGAATGAGCCTCGCGTTCGCGAGCGAGCGCCCGGTCGTCGGGATGGTCCACCTGGACCCGCTGCCGGGCGCGCCGGGCTTCGACGGCGACCGCGAGGCCGTTCGGG
>NZ_WUUU01000286.1 GCF_009831555.1 Halobacterium bonnevillei
ATCGAGGTGCCGCCGGCGTACGGGCCGATTTTCACGGTGGCGCCGCTGGCGTTCTACCTCGGCGCGTCCGTCGAGGCTGGCGAGCGGCCGCGGCTGGTGGCGGGCGACGCGGTCCGGACGTTCGACGGTGACGCGTTGGCCGCCGAGGTCAGCGACACGCTCGAGCACGCGTTCGCACTCGACAGCGTCGTTCGGGAAGCGGGCGTCTACGCGTTCCGCACCGAGCAGGCGGCCGCCCTCGACGCCGCCGTCGACCTGGACTACGAGGCGCTGTTCGAGTTGCCGCTGGCCGAGCGGACGGCGGCGTACCTGGACGTGCCGCGGTCGGCGACGGAGGGGTTGCTGGACTGGCACTACACGGCCGACGTCGCGGCGGACCCGGCGAACGCCGTCGTACTCCCGTCCCTCGCCGACGAACTCGCGCTGGTCCGGAGTCCGCCCGGCGACGCCGAGGAACGGACGCTCACGCCGTCCCCGGACGCCCTCCAGGGTGGCGCCGACGGCGAACTCGCACGGTCGACAGCCGGGTCGTCGCCGACGCCGCTCTCGGTGGCCGTTCCCGAACAGCGCGAGACGCCCGGGCAGGCGTGGATTACCCGCAGCCTCGCGCCGGGCGCCGCGAACCCGACGGTGGGGTCGTTCCGCCGGGGCTTCGACTGGCCGAGTGGAACCGGCCCGCTGGACGTCCACGTCGTCCACAACGACTCCCGGCTCGAAGCACACGAGGAGACCGCCTACGACGTCCACGAACTGGCTGACACGAACGTTCGGTTCTCCGAGTCGCTGACGACGAGGGAACTCCGCGACGCGCTGACCGAGGACGTGGACTTCCTGCACTTCGTCGGCCACGTCACCGACGCCGGGATGCTGTGTCGGGACGGGGCGCTCGACGTGCGGACGCTGGCGGACACGGGTGTGAGCGCGTTCTTCCTGAACGGGTGTCGGTCCTACGAGCAGGGGCGGGCGCTGTTGACGGCGGGGGCAGTGGGCGGCATCGTCACCGTCGACGACGTGGCGGACGCGACGGCCGGCACAGTTGGACGGACGGTCTCGATGCTGCTGGACGCGGGGTTCCCGCTGTACGCCGTGCTTGACGTGCTCCGGGAGTCCGGCCCCAGCGCGCAACGGTACGCGATACTGGGGAGCGGCACGCTCGCGTTCCGGGCCGCACCCACGTCGATGCCGGTATTCTCGGAGTTCGACTCCCGGGACCAGGAGCCCGCGACCGACGACGTCGCACTGTACTGCCGCTACTACCCGTACGGCGCGTTCGGCATGGGGTCGTTCGTGAGGCCGATGCACGGGGACGGACGCGGCTTCGTCGGGGCCGCGCAGGCTCGCGTGGAGCACGTCGAACGTGACAACTTCGCCGGCTGGCTGGACCGGCTCTCCACGCCGATGCGCGTCGACGGGGACATCCGGCACCCGGAGTCGCTGCGTCCGGCGGACTTCGAGTGACACCCAGAAACGACGTCCCTCGGACAGAATTCTTTTATTCGCCTACTGTGAGGGACTAACTATGCAGTTGTCGCCGGTCGCCGGGGGGCGTCGTCGCGCGTGACGATCCAGTTCGATCCGCTCGACGGCAGCTACGGCATCCGCGTTCGAGACACCTCCGAGGGCGAGCAGTTCCCGTTGCGCACCGACTGCGCCGTCGACCCGACGCCGGCGCCGACCGACGACTTCACGATGCCCGTCGACGCCGCCGTCGCGGTCGAGGCGAGTGCACTGCACGCGCCCGTGTTCACGCACGCCGTCGTCTGGCAGGACGGGGACGTCATCCACCACGCCGACTCCGAGGCGTCCGCCGAACAGTTCGGCCCCGGGACCTTCGAGATCAACTTCACACAGCCCGGCGCGAAGCTGTACGTGCGCGTCGAGGACGCCGTCGTCGCGCCGCGGTTCGCGGACGACCACACGTTCCTCGACGCGGTGGAACGCACTCGATTCGTCGTTGGGGTGCGGTCGTACCACGAGACGCCGGCTGGGACGGTGACGGTGACCGACGATCCGCGCGACCTGATGGCGGGGGTGTCGACGTTCGGGTCGGCGCTGAAGACGCTGTCGCCGGACCGGTCGTGGCCGACGCTCCGCGGGCATCCACCCGCGTTCGAACGCGGAGACGACCTCGAGATCCCGTCGGCCGTCGAACCGCCGGACACCGGGATAACGATCGAGGTGCCGCCGGCGTACGGGCCGATTTTCACGGTGGCGCCGCTGGCGTTCTACCTCGGCGCGTCCGTCGAGGCGGGCGAGCGGCCGCGGCTGGTGGCGGGCAACGCGGTCCGGGCGTTCGACG
>NZ_WUUU01000287.1 GCF_009831555.1 Halobacterium bonnevillei
CGCCGCGCGAACCGGCCGCGACGCTCTGGACGGGCCCGCAGACCACGAGGCGTTCCCGCAGGGCGTGGCGAGCGGGACCCCACTCCCAGCGGAAGCGTCCTCTGGACGCGCGTCGCGCCCGACGAATACCGCGAGGGCGCCCCGCTGTCGGTGCAGGTCGCTCGGGACGACGGCTTCCAGTACCTGGCCGGCGTCTACGACGCCGGTACCACGGGGCCGGACCGGGACTACACCGTGAAAGTCGACCTGGACGGCCGCCTCGACGCCGGCCGACCGTACTGGTACCGGTTCCAGCACGCCGGCACGGTCTCACCGGTCGGCCGCCTGCGAACGCTCCCCGCACCGGAGAGTTCCCCGGACGGCGTCACGCTGGCGGTCTGTAACTGCCAGGACTACCGGAACGGCTACTACGGCGCGTACCGCCACGTCGCCGGGGACGACGTCGACTACGTGGTGCACCTCGGGGACTTCATCTACGAGCACGCCGGGTCGTCGCCATACGACGGTCGGGACATCGCGCTTCCGAGCGGCAGTTCCATCGCCACGGGGCTCGATGACTACCGCCACCTCCACCGGACGTACCGTTCGGACCGGTCGCTCCAGGCGGCGCTCGCGGCGCACACGCTCATCGCAACGTGGGACGACCACGAAATCGTCAACGACCGGTTCTACAGTTACGACGACGATCGGCCGTACGCGGGCGACGGCTCCCACCCGCGCAACGACGACGAGGAGTTCATGCGGGACCTGTTCGCCGCCGGCATCCGGGCGTGGTGGGAGTACACGCCGGCGCGAGTGCGCTACGACCCGGACGCCGAGTTGCTCGACTCGCTGGGCCTCTACCGGTCGTTCCGGTTCGGCGACCTGCTGGACCTGGTCGTAACCGATCAGCGGCTGTTCCGGTCGGCGCCGCCGGAGAGCGACCTGCCGACGCCGCTCGCGACGTCGCTCGCCAGCGAGCCGAGCGGCCCCGACGGGTCGCGGACAGTACTGGGAACGCGCCAGCGCGAGTGGTTCCGAGACGAGGTCCGGTCGTCAACGGCGACGTGGACCGCGTGGGCGAACGAGGTCATCCACATGAATCTCGAGGTCGACGTCCGGGGTGCGAAAGCGTACAGCGTGGACTCGTGGGCCGGCTACGAATCCGAGCGGCAGTCGGTCGCTCGAGACCTGGGCGCCGCGGAGAACGCCGTGGCGCTGACCGGTGACCTGCACTCGTACGCGGCTGGCTACATCAAGGAGAGCTACGACGACGACGCCCAGTCGGAGCGCCTCGGCGTGGAGTTCGTCGCGCCCGCGATCTCCAGCGCGAACCTGCGGGAGGTTCTGGACCTCCCCGACGGACCGATGGCGAGGTGGCTGCTCCGGCGGGCAGTGCGCGAGGAGAACCCGCACGTGGCGTTCTTCGACAGTCACCACTGGGGGTACGCCACCGCGGAGTTCACGGCGGAGGCCGCGACCTACACCGCGTACGCCGTCGACAAGTCAGTGCCCGCGTCGGAGGCCGACCGGCGACAGCTCGCGCAGTTCCGGGTGCCCGCCGGCGCCACGTCGCTCCAGCGGCAGTAGTCCGCCGATTACGGCCGGACCTGCGTCCAGACCACGGCCGCGGCGACAGCCGCGACGCCGGCGAGCAGCACCCAGGCCGCGTCGTAGCCGTGAGCGTCGGCGACGAACCCGAACAGCGGCGGTGCGACGAGGCCGCCGCGTTCAGCGGACGTCTGGCCGCCCGCGGTCGCGGCGCCGACGTCCTCGTCCGCTACGAGCGCGGTCATCGCGGCGTGGTAGACGCCCGGGAACCCGAGGATGAACAGTCCGAGCAGCGGGAACGCGACTGCGGCCGTCAGCGGGGCGTCCGCGAGCACGATCCCGAGAAAGCAGACGGCCGACAGCGCGGATTGCACCGCGAGAACGAGTGCGGGGCCCCGAGCGGGCGGCCGCCGATGCGGTCGGACACTTCCCCGCCGACCAGGCGGCCCGCACTCCCAGTGACCTGCACGGCGGCGAGCACGGCACCCGCGAACCCGGCGCGACGCTCACGGACTCGTGAGGTGCAACACGACGTAGCCAGTGGTCGTGAACACCGCAGCACCGAGGAAGAAGCCGGCCGCCCACGAGGCCGCGGTACGCCACGGTCGTCAAGGCAGCCCGCGAACGTCCGGCACCGAGATGTTGCCGGACCCGGACTCGCCCTCGTATCCGACGGC
>NZ_WUUU01000288.1 GCF_009831555.1 Halobacterium bonnevillei
CGGACACCCCGCTGGTCGCCGTCGCGGCGGTGGTCGCATTCGCCGCCGGCCTGATGTCGTTCCCGCCGGTGATGCAGTCGTACCTGATGGACGCGTTCCCCGCGGCGTCCGCAGGCGGCGACCTCGGCGCGATGCGCACCGTCTACATCGGCCTCGGCGCGCTCGGCCCCACCGCCGTCGGCACCGTCGCGACCGTCGCGGACTACCAGGTCGCGTTCTCCGGATCGTCGCTGCGCTCCTCGTCTGTGCGGCGCTCGTCGCGGCGAAAACGTGACCGGCCGGCACCGCACTGTACCGCACCGACACCGCACCGGCGTCAGGGTTCTGCGGCACGCTCCACGTGCGCTTTGACGCCCGTTACCTCGAGACGGACGCCGCCCGCCGCGCTCTCCGTGAGGTCGACCGACCAGTCGTGCACGTCGGCGATGTCCGCGACGATGGAGAGCCCGAGACCCGTGCCGTCGCTGCTCGTCGTGAAACCGCGCTTGAAGACTTCCTCTCGGTCGGCCTTCGGAATGCCGGGGCCGTCGTCGGCGACGTAGAACCCCGTTAGCCCCTGACGGTCGCTCGTCACGCCGACCGTGACGGTCACGTCCTCGCCGCCGTGCTCGACCGCGTTCCGGAACACGTTCTCGAGGAGGCTCTCGAGCTGGTCGGGGTCGGCTCGGACGGTCACGTCGCGGGAGTCGATGTCGAGTGTCGCGTCGTTCGTGACGATGTTCAGCCACGCGCGCTCGGCGACCTCGGTCAGCGAGATGTCCGTCTTCTCGGGCGTCTGGAGGTCCACGCGCGCCATCCGGAGTGTGCCGTCGATGATGTTGTCCATGCGGTCGAGGGCGTCCCGGACGCGGTCGAACTCCTCAGGGTCGCCGGTGCGTTCGGCGATGTCGAGGTAGCCGTCGGCGACGTTCAGCGGGTTGCGGAGGTCGTGGCTGATGGTGTCCGCGACCCGTTCGAGGCGGTCGTTCTCGCGGTCGAGTTCCTCGCGTCGCCGGTGGAGCTCGGTGACGTCTCTGAGGAGCAGGAGCTCGCCGACGCCCGCCCCGCTGACCGGGTTCGATTCGACGGCCAGCCACCGCGTATCGTCGTCCCCCTCCACCTCGACCGTGGCGGCCTCGTCGCTGGCGGCTTCTTTGAGCACTGCATCGGGGAGGACCGCCGTGGCGCGCTCGCCGGTCGCGAGGTCGGTCCCGAGCACCGACGCCGCTGCGGGATTGTAGTCCGCGATGCGCCCCTCGCCGTCCACGACGACGACGCCGTCGCGGAGTTCCTCGAAGACGCGGTCGCGAGCGATCGGCACGAGGTCGAGGAGGTCGTGGCGGACGATTGCATACCCGAACGCGGCCGCCGTGACGCCGAAAAACGCCTCCGGCTCCACGGAGGTCGCGCCCGCGAAGTACGCCGTCTGGGCGAGCCACGGAACGGAGACGCCAGCGAGCACGGCGACGGTCTGACGGCGGTATTCGCTGCCGACCCTGATTGCGTGCTCGAGCAACAGCATCGTCCCGACCGAACTCACGAGCCACGAGTACGCGGTGGCGACCCAGAACAGCGGCCCGAACTCGCGCGTGAGGCGGACGACACCGTCGGCCGTTTCGAGGCCGACGTCGGTCCGCACGAGCATGTGCCACTCGTTCGTGACGGCGGCCACGAACAGCACCACGGGGAACACAGCGAGCGCGCCGACCGTCCGCGAGGTCACCCACGATTCCCGACCTGTGTACTCGGCGGCGAACACGAACCACGCCAGCGGCACGACGAGGATGCCCACGTACTGGACGTTGATGGCGAGGAGTTTCGTGGGCAGGTCAGTGACGGCGACCTGGACGGCGTTCCCGCCCGCCCAGACCGCGGTCGCGGAGCTGAACGCCGCGACGCCCCGCGACCCGGGGACGCTCCGGCGGTGTGCGTAGACCGCGACGATGGCCGAGACGATCGTTGACACGATCGACAGCCCCACAGCCGCGGTGAACTGCATAATTCTCGATGTGTTCGTATTCCCGAATAAGTGTATCGCCTCTTCGTTGACGCGTTCCGGGACGTCGACAAAATCTTGTCCGGAACTATCAGAGAAAAATCAGGTCACTTCACAGCGCGTCGAGCACGCCGTCCGCGTCGGCCGGCACCGGCGTGGTGCCCCTGCCGGCCTCGGCCGCCGCCTCCGGGTCCTTCAGGAGGTGGCCGGTGGTCAGACAGA
>NZ_WUUU01000289.1 GCF_009831555.1 Halobacterium bonnevillei
GTGGTCCTCCCGAAGCACGTCGAAGACGTCCAGCGGACGGTGCGAATCGCGGCCGACCACGACGTCCCCGTGCTGCCGCGCGGCGCGGGGTCGTCGCTGGCCGGCCAGGCGGTCGGCCCCGGGTGCGTCGTCGTGGACGCGAGCAAGTACATGGACGAGGTCGTGGCCGTCAATCCGAACGCGAAGCGGGCGACGGTCGAACCGGGCGTCGTCCAGGACGACCTCGACGATCGCCTCGCGGAGCACGGTCTCAAGTTCGCGCCCGACCCCGCGTCCTCGAATCGCGCGACCATCGGCGGCGGCATCGGGAACAACTCCACGGGCGCGCACTCGGTCCGGTACGGCATCACGGACGCCTACACCGAGGAACTCCGGGTGGTGCTCGCGGACGGGTCGCTGCTGCACGCCCGGCCCGTCGTCCTGGACTCCCCGGAGTGGGACGCCATCGTCGAACAGGACGACCGTGAGGCAGAGATATACCGGACCGTTCGGCGCCTCGTCGAGGACAACGCGACCGAGATCGACGACCGCTACCCGGAACTCAAGCGCTGCGTCTCGGGGTACAACCTCCACAAGGCCGTCTCCGAGACCGAGGACGGAGAGCGCGTGCTGAATCTCGCGAAGCTGTTGGTCGGTGCAGAGGGGACACTCGGCGTCGTGGTGGAGGCGACGCTCGAACTGGTCACCGTCCCCGAGGAGGCGGCGGTCGCGCTGTACTGCTTCGAGGACCTCCTCGACGCCGTCGCGGCGGTGCCGACTGCCCTCGAGTACGACCCCAGCGCCGTCGAACTGATGGACGACGAGGTGTTCCGCCTCGCCGCAGACTCCCCCGAGTACGCGGAGTACGCAGCGCCGATACCCGACGACTGCGCGGCCGCGCTCATGCTGGAGTTCGACGACGAGTGCCACGACGACCTGGCGGCCGCCGTCGACGCGACCACCGAGGAGTTCGTCGCGGACGGCGCCGCCTTCGACGTGCTCGCAGCCCACGACCCCGACGAACAGGCGGCGCTGTGGAAACTCCGGAAGGCCGCCATCCCGCTGCTGATGAGCCTCGAGGGCGACGCCAAGCCGTACCCGTTCATCGAGGACGCGTCAGTCCCGCCAGCGGAACTCGCGGAGTACGTCGCGGAGTTCCAGGGCGTCCTCGAGGACCACGGGACGTCGGCGGCGTATTTCGCACACGCGGGCGTCGGCACTCTCCACATCCGGCCGGTGTTGAACCTCAAGTCCGAGGACGGCGTGGAAACGATGCACGCCATCAGCGAGGACGTGACCAGCCTCGTCCTGGAGCACCACGGGGCGTTCTCGGGCGAGCACGGCGACGGCCTCGCGCGCACCGAGTTCAACCCCGAACTGTACGGCCCTCAGCTCTGGGCCGCGTTCAAGGACCTGAAGTCGGCGTTCGACCCCGACTGGCTGCTGAATCCGGGGACGGTCGTCTACCGCGACGAAGCCGACGTCGCCGACACGGGGCGGCTCAGGCCCGGGGAGCCAGCCGACTCCCGGGAGTACCTCCGATACGGACCGGCGTACCAGTCCGTCGAGCCGGCGACGGAGCTCGACTTCGCCGACGAGGGCGGGTTCTCGCACCTCGTCGAGCTCTGCAACGGCTGTGGGACGTGCCGCCAGACCGGCGCGGGCGTGATGTGTCCGACGTACCGCGCGTCGCGGGAGGAACTCGAGTCGACGCGCGGCCGAGCGAACGTGCTGCGCGCGGCCATCTCGGGCGACCTGCCCGAGGACGAACTGTACACCGAGCGGTTCCAGGCGGAGGTCCTGGACCTGTGCGTGGGCTGCAAGGCCTGCAAGAGCGACTGCCCCACGGGGGTCGACCTCGCGAAGCTCAAGGCCGAAGTGAAACACCAGTACCACGAGCGCGAGGGCGCGAGCGTCCGGGACCGACTGTTCGCGGACGTCCACCACCTGTTGTCCTGGGGGAGTCGACTCGCGCCGGTGTCGAACTGGGCGGCCGAGGTCCCCGGGGCGGGCTGGCTCGCCGAGCGCACAGTCGGTATCGCGGCCGAGCGGTCGCTGCCCACGTTCCAGCGAACGACGTTCACCGACTGGGCGGCCGGACGGGAATCGAGCGAACCCGACGGCCCGACAGGCCGAGTCGTTCTGGTCCCCGACCCGTTCACCCAGTACTCGAATCCAGCGCCCGGGAAGGCCGCCGTGCGCGTCCTCGAAGCC
>NZ_WUUU01000290.1 GCF_009831555.1 Halobacterium bonnevillei
GCCGTACCCGGACGTCGGCGCCGAGCGCGTCGTCATGGTCGACGGCGACGCCGTGCTCGTGAGCGTGCTGGGCGACGACGGCGCCGAGGCCGCGTTCTGGAGTCGCGGCACCGCGTTCGCGTCGATGCTCTCGACGCTGCTGGCGGAGTTCACGGAGAGCGTCGTGCCCGTCGACGACAGCTGAGAGTAGGGGTTTTCCCGCTGCACGCGCTTCCGTCGGTATGCCAGTCGTGCGCGCCGATACGGAGCAGCGCTACGAAGACGCCCTGAGCGTCCGCTACGCGGTATTCGTGGACGAACAGGGCGTCCCCGAGGACCTGGAAGTCGACGAACACGAGGACGACGCGACGCACTTCGTGGCGTACGACGAGGACGGAGCCCCCGTGGGCGCCGCTCGCCTCCGCGAGTACGACGACGGCGTCGGGAAAGTCGAGCGCGTCGCGGTTCTCGAAGCCCGCCGCGGCGAGGGCTACGGGGACGCGCTGATGGACGCCCTGGAGGACGCCGCCCGCGAGCGCTACGACGAACTCTACTTGCACGCCCAGCTGCCGGCCGCGCGGTTCTACGACCGCCGCGGCTACGAGCGCGAGGGCGACCAGTTCGAGGAAGCCGGCATTCCGCACGTCGCCATGCGCAAGCACCTGGACTGACGGCGGTGCTCGAGTCGCGGACGAGACATTCCGGGGAACGCGACCGCAGCAGACCGCGACAGGCGACAGCTACAAGAGTCGTCGCGGCGACGAATCGCGTGAATGGACGTCGACACAGCCGCCCAGACGTGCACCGACGTGATCGACGCGGTCGGCGAGGCCGTCGTCACCGACCGGGCGTTCCTCGAGACCATCCTCTCGGGGGCGCTCGCCCGCGGCCACGTCCTCCTCGAAGACGTTCCCGGCACCGGGAAGACGCTGACCGCGCGCAGTCTCGCGGACGCGCTCGGTCTCGAGTTCACGCGCGTCCAGTTCACGCCCGACCTCCTCCCCGCGGACATCACCGGCTCGCACGTCTACGACGCCCGCACAGAGTCCTTCGACTTCAACCCCGGCCCCGTGTTCGCGAACGTCGTGCTCGCGGACGAAATCAACCGCGCGCCGCCGAAGACGCAGGCCGCGCTCCTTGAGGCGATGGAGGAGGGCCAGGTGAGCGTGGACGGCGAAACCCACCAGTTGCCCGACCCGTTCTTCGTCATCGCGACGCAGAACCCCGTCGAGCAGGAGGGGACGTTCCGATTGCCGGAAGCCCAGCGCGACCGCTTCGCCGTGAAAGCCGGTATCGGCTACCCGGACCGCGCGGGCGAGCGCGAACTCATCGACCGGCGCGCCGACCGCCAGACGACCACGCCCGAGATCTCCCAGGTCGTGCCAGACGGCGCGCTCGCGGCACTCCAGCAGGTCCCGGAGACCGTCGCCGTCAGCGACGCGTCCGCGATTACGTCGTGGGACGTCGGTCGCGCGACCCGGGAGGACCGCCGCGTGGACGTCGGCGTCAGCCCCAGGGGCACGCAGCGGCTGTTCGAGGTCGCTCGCGCCCGAGCCGTGGTCAACGGACGCGACTACGTCGCGCCGGACGACGTCAAGCAGGTAGCGTTGCCCGTACTCGTCCACCGCATCGTCCTCACCGGGGAAGCCACGGTAGAGGGTGTCGACCCCGAGGACGTCGTGCGGGACGTACTCGACCGCGTGCAGGTGCCCGCTGTCTCGTAGCTCACGCGGCCGCCGTCGACGCTTCGTCCCGTCGTCCGTACGTCTCGTAGAGGTAGTCGACGATGTCGTCGCTCTCGTTCATGCCTTCGACGCCGTGCTCGGGGTCGACGAGTACCGGCACCTGCGACTGGCCGCTGACGGCCCGCACCTCGCTGCGCCGGACCTTGAAGAAGGAGACGCGGTGGGTCTCGTAGTCGAGGCCGAGGTCCGAAAGCGCGCGCTCGACCTTCCTGCAGTACGGGCACAGCGGCTGGACGTAGAGTTCGAGCACACCCGACAGTTCGCGCGCGGCGACAAGAACCCTGCGCCGACAGGCGTCACCGAGCCCCGGGGATGTTGGAGTACCGCGGCGCGAACATCCAGTTGCTGGACGTCCCGGGGCTCATCGAGGGCGCGGCGGGCGGCCGCGGCGGCGGGAAGGAGAGTTCTGTCGGTGATTCGGGCCGCGGACCTC
>NZ_WUUU01000291.1 GCF_009831555.1 Halobacterium bonnevillei
GGTCGCGCCGACCAGGAGGACCGCCCAGATGGCCAGCGTCTGCAGCGGCGGTATCGACGGGCTGCTCGCGCCATCGCTGCCGCCGCTGTCCGCCTGTTCGAGGCGCGGCGCGGTGATGTTGGCGATGTTCGACCCGTTGGACGACGTCTGCCGCGGCGCGTCGATGACGTTCTCGTCGCCCTCGGGGCCGACCTCCGCGTCCGGGAGGTCGTCGAACTCTCCTGGCTGGGTCCGCGGCGCCGTCCACGTGCCGTTCTCACTGCCCGCGGCGTCGACGCCCTCCACGCCCTCCTCCCGGGCTTCGCTGATCCGTTCCTCCTCGGCGGACGACCGGTCGACCGGGGGCGTCGGGTCGAACTGGACCCAGCCCTGGTCGGGGACGTACACTTCCACCCACGCGTGCGAGTCGAGGCCGCGGACGACCCACTTGTCCTCGCTGACGCGCTGGCCCGGCGTGTAGCCGGTGACGTACCGCGCGGGGACGTCCTGTGAGCGCAACATCACTGCCATCGCGCTCGCGTAGTACGTGCAGTAGCCGGGGATGTCCCCGAGCACGAACTCGTTGACGAGGTCGCCGTCCGGCTTGGGCGCGTCCAGGGAGTACGCCTTGTTCGCTTCGAGCCACTGCTCGACCGCGCGCGCCTTCTCGAAGTTCGAGTCCGCGTCGCTGGTCAGCGACTCCGCGAGGTCGACGACGCGCTCGCTGGTGGAGCCCGGCAACTGGAGGTACGTGTCCCTGATGCGCTCGGGTGCGCGGCCGGTCTCGTCTGCGAGGTCCGCGCGGTCGTTCACCGGGAGTCGGCTCCGCACCTCGTAGGTGTCCCCCGCGTAGAGGGTCGGCCCGTTCTCCAGCAGGCCGCCGTCGCTGATGTCGGCGTCGACGCCGCGAATCCGCTGGGGGACGGCCGCGGACGGCAGCACGTCCAGCGTGCGTTCGGCGGTGATGCGCTGGTCGACGTACTCGCCGGTCGGCGGCGGATTCTCCAGCGACCCGACGTCGCCGGTCTGGACCCAGCCGTCCCCGGTGTAGCGGTCGTAGACGCCCGCCCGGTAGTACGTCGCGCGGTCCGAGTTCGCGACGAACTGGACTTTCGGCTCGAGTCGGAGGCTGCCGCCGACGCCGACGTAGCCGCCCGCGCTCACGAGGCTGCCGGCGGTCGTCGTCGAGGACGCCGGGACGAGCGGCGACGCGCCGCCCGGAACTGCCGTCACCGTCGCTGACCCGACGATCATCGCTGCGAGCACGACGGCGAGCACCTGCGCTTGTCGCGTGCCCGCGGCGTGGTCGGCGAGCGTTCCGAAGCCGATGGCGCCCGCGGCCGCCAGCACGCCGACGAGCGTCGTCGTCGTGCTGTCGCCGGTCAACACGAAGAAGCCGAGCGCGACTGCTGCGATGCCGGTCGCTCGCGCGTACTGCCGGCGGAACGCGAAGTACGCCGCCAGGAACGTCGGCGCGGGCGCGACCGCGACCGCCCACGTTCCCGCCTCGGGGATGCGGAGCACCGAGTACCCGGTGAGCAGCGCGACCGTGTCCATCACGAACCGCATCGGCGTCATCGCGTCGAAGTACGCCGGCGGCACGGTGAACAGGTACGCCGCGAGGCCGCTGGTCAGCAGCGCCGCGGAGAGACCGACGGCGTACTTGCCGGGGAGCGCGCGCAGCACTCCCGCGAGCGCCACAGCGGCCGCGACGACGGCGACGAACAGCCACTTGTCACCGACGACCGTGACGACGTCGTACAGCACCGCGAGGTACGACGCCACGACGACGGCCACGCAGACGCCGGCCGCGAGGTGTTGCGGGCTCCCCGGCAGGTTATCCGGGACGCTGACGGCGTCGCGCACGCCAGCAGTGCTCACAGTGACACCTCCGCGGGGTCGACTGTCGCCCCGCGATTGGCCGGCGTGCTCGCTCCCGCGCCGCTACCGACGAACTCCGCGTATCGGTAGTCGGTGTCGGCGACGGTCACGGTGACGTGCTCGCCGCTCTCGGGCGCGTGGACGACGATTTCGGCGTCGTCCTTGCGGCGTTCGCGCATCTTCCCCCGCGAGAAGTTCGCGAGCACTCCCAGGACGCGTCGGCGGTGCGGGTCGCCGTGCGCCGGGTCGAGGGTGCCGTTCGCGGTCGCGATGCCCACCGCG
>NZ_WUUU01000292.1 GCF_009831555.1 Halobacterium bonnevillei
GACCGCTACGAGGCCGCGGACGGCGTCCACGTCTTCGAGCCGACCCTGCTGGCGGACGTCCCGCAGGACGCCCGCATCGTCGACGAAGAGCAGTTCGGGCCGGTCTGTGCGGTGACCACGTTCGGGGACGACGACGAAGCCCTCGAACTCGCGAACCGCTCGGACCTGGCGCTGGACGCGAGCGTCTTCACGGCGGACTACGACCGCGCGATGGAGATGGCCGACCGCATCGAGGCGGGCGCCGTCCGCATCAACGGCGCGCCCAGCCACGGCCTCGGGGACATCCCGTTCGGCGGCAACCAGGACTCCGGCATCGGCCGGGAGGGCCTCGACAAGACCATCGAGGAGTTCGTCCGCGAGAAGTCGATCATTCTCTGAGCGTCCCGCCGAGCAATTCACCACTTTCGGTTTCCGGCAGCCCGCTGCGCCGCGACCGACTCAGACGTTCACCGGGCAGCCGTTGACTTCGCCGCCGCGCATGCCGTCGGCCAGCCAGTAGATGGACAGCGTCAACACGACGACGCCGCCGACGGCGAACTCGAGGCCGTCCAGCGGCAGGAACAACAGGGACGTGGAAACGCCGAACAGCGACAGCAGGCCGACGAGGACGGCCGACCCGCAGGCGGCGCAGCCGGCGCCGAGCGTCCCGAGGACGACACCGGCAGCGCTAGCGCCGCCGTCCCTGATAGAGACGCCGTGTTCCCGGAAGTGGTAGACGGCCATGGCGACGTCGACGCCCGTGAGAGCGGCGACGGCGAGCAGGAGGACGCCCTGCAGCGGGTCGAAGAACGTCCCCACGAATGGGTACAGTTCCAGCAGCACCGCGAGCCGGTCGGCGAGCGGGAGCGGGCCGCCGAGCACGAGGTCGTTCACGAGCGAGACGTTCAGGGACGTGACGAACAGCGTGAGCGCCGCGAGCGCCGCGGCGACGGCGAGGACTGCGTACACCGGGGAGCGCACGACGAGGCGCGCTGTCCGCGCCATCAGGCGCCAGTCGGACGCCGCGGTTGGAAGTCCGATCATCGGTTGCGAGGTGGGGATGCACTCATGCGTAGTCAGCGGGGCGTCCGGTCATACGTACGGTCGGCGGGGCTACTCATTCGCCGAGCGCGGTCGCGATGAGGTCGTAGCTCACGTTCCCCGACGCCTCCGTGAGGTAGTCGCCGTCCCGGAACAGGAACACGGTCGGCGTGGCCGTCGCGCCGGCGTTCTGTCCGGCGTCGAGGTCCGTCTGGACGGCGTCGGCGTAGGCGTCGTTGCCGACGTCCTCCCGTACGGCCGCGCCGTCGACCGAGGTCTCGCTGTCGAGAAACTGCTCGGTGCGCTCGAGAACGTTGTCCGAGTCGAACGTCGACTGCTCGTCGAAGTAGTGGTCGAACAGCGCCCAGAACGCGTCCTCGTCGCGGTCGTAGGTCGCCTCCAGCGCCTGCGTGGCGGGCTCGCCCCACGGGTACACCACGGGATATCCGCGCACGACCAGCGCGGCGGCCCCCGTGTCGACGAGGTTCGACCTGATTTTCGGGACGGTCTCCTCCTCGAAGGACTTACAGGTGGGACACGAGGGGTCCTCGAACACCACGATGACGTGCCCGTCCAGGTCGCCGTTCCGTGGTTGGTCGGCGATAGCTGCGCCTGCAGGGTGGTCCCGCAGCGCGGTATCCGACGAATCGCCGCCGGAGGACGCGTCTTCGTCGCCAGTGGTCTCGTCGCCACCGCCGGTCACCACTGAGAGTCCCGTGCAGCCAGCGAGGCCGGCCAGGGAGCCGAGACCAGCGCCACGGAGGACGTCGCGGCGTCGCATACCAGTCAGTTGGGTGGGCGCGGCCTATAGGCGTTCTTCAATGTCCCTCTAGAGTTCGGCGTCGTCGGTCGGGGTGGGGACGGCGAGTGCTCGGCGGCGGGCGGCGACTGCGAGTGCACCGCCGGCGAACACGAACGCGCCAGCGACGCCGAACGCGACCAGATAGCTCGTCCGCGCTGCGAGGACGCCGCCGAGGACGCTCCCGATGGCGGTTCCGAGACCGCCGAGCGCAGTGAACGCGCCGAGCGCGTCGCCCGGACGGCGGCAGGACGCGGAGTCGGGCGACGA
>NZ_WUUU01000293.1 GCF_009831555.1 Halobacterium bonnevillei
CAGGGCGCCGCGCTCGCCGTCGTCGTCGCCGCGGGCAACGTCGCCGCCGTCGTGTTGCCGACGCTGACCGGCGTCGTCCGCTCCGCGACCGGCGGCTACGGCGCCGTCTTCGTCCTCCTGGCCGTCCTGCTCGGACTCGCGGCGCTCGCCGTGAGCGCGGCGGCACCCCAGAGATCGACCCAACCGTCATGACACGCCACCACGTACCGCAGACCGACAGCCGACCGACCGGGGAGGGAGTATGGTAGAGACAGGCATCGTCAACGCGCTGTTCCAGGGCGTCGTCACCGGCGGCATCATCGCCGCCGGCGCGCTCGGCCTCTCGCTGGTGTACAGCATCGCCGAAGTGCCGAACTTCGCACACGGCGACATGCTCACCGTGGGCGCGTACCTCGCGCTCGCGCTCAACAGCCCCGGCGAACTCGTGCTCGTGCCGAACGTCCTCGAACTCCCGTTCGCCGCGGCCGCCATCGGCTCGGTCGCACTCGCGGGCGTGCTGGGTGGCGTCTACGAGAAGACCGTGTTCAAGCAGTTCCGCGGGAAGGACGCTGACCTCATCACGATGGTCATCGTCTCGCTGGGGCTCGCGCTCGTGCTCCGGAACCTCGTGTTGTTCCTCGTCGGCACGCAGAACGTCACCTACGACACCGTCCGCCGCGTGAACGTCAACGTCGACCTCTACGTCACCGGCGGCGGCGTCGCCGTCGAGCTGAACCAGCGCGCCAACGGCGCGCTCCAGGCCCTCGACTCCTGGGGGTACAGCTGGCCCGTCGTGATCGCCGGGCTGCTCGTCGCGGTCGGCGTCGGCCTCGCCGTCTACCGGTGGCGACGCAGCGACCAGAGCTTCGAGAAGGTCCACTTCGTCAGCCCCTGGATCTGGGGCGTCTCCGCCGGGGCCGTCGCGCTCGCAGCCGTCGCGATGCTCGCCCGCGGCGCACCGCTATCAGTCGCCGACGCCGTCTACAGCACGCGCGTCGGCGTCAGCCAGAAGTACGGCATCATCGTCGCCGTCATGGTCGCGACAATGCTCTGCATGAACTACGTCCTCAAGCGCACGAAGACCGGCCGCGCGATGCGTGCGACCGCCGACGACCAGGCGCTCGCACGCGTTCGCGGCGTCGACATCGACCGCGTCCAGCTCGTCGTCTGGGTGCTGGCGGCCGTGCTCGCGGCCATCGCCGGCGTCCTCCTCGGCTGGTACGCGTCCAACCTCAGCCCGAACATGGGATTCAACCTCCTGTTGCCCGTGTTCGCGGCGGTCATCGTCGGCGGCATCGACTCCCCGTACGGGGCCGCGCTCGGCGGCCTCCTCATCGGAATCAGCATGGACGTCGGCGTCTACCTGCTGCCGTCCGGGTTCGCGACGTACCGCACCGCAATCGCGTTCGTCATCCTCGTGGCCGTCCTCCTCGTGAAGCCCGAGGGCCTGTGGGGTGACAGCTGATGGCGCTCGCGAACTTCCTCGTCAGCCTCCTCACCGTCGTCAGCATCTACACGCTGTTCGGCCTCGGTCTCAACGTCAAGTACGGCTTCACGGGGCTGGTCGACTTCGGCCACGTGCTCTACTTCATGGTCGGGGCGTACGTCACCGTCGTCCTCGCGATGCCGGCCGGGACGTCCGGCTACGAGGGCATCGGCGGGTTCGGTCTCCCCGAGTTGCTGTCCGCGGTGCCGCTGGGCGGCCTGCTCGGGTGGCTGTTCGCGCTCGCCCTCGCGATGGTCGCCGCCGCGCTCGTGTCGCTGGTCGTGGGCGTGCCGACGCTGCGGCTCCGCGAGGACTACCTCGCTATCACCGCGCTCGGCGTCGCCACCATCTTCCACGCCGTCGTCAACGACGAGGAATGGCTGTTCAACGGTCCGTTCGGCGTGCGCGACGTCTACCAGCCGATGGAAGCCGTCTTCCCCGTCTCGCTGGGGAGCTTCGTCGTCAACCTCGCCGTGTTCGGCCTGCTGTCCGTGGCCGTGCTCGGCTACCTCGCGTACCGCGTCGCGCGGTACGTCCGGCCGGTCGACCGCCGGGCCGCGCTGTTCGCGTTCGGCGCTGTCCTGCTCGTGGCCGCGGTCTCGGCGTCGCAACGCTCGGCGGCT
>NZ_WUUU01000294.1 GCF_009831555.1 Halobacterium bonnevillei
GGCGCCGACGTCGTCGAGCGCGAGTTCATTGGACCGGGGGTCGGGCTTCCACCCGGTGTCGTCGTCACAGCACACCACGACGTCGAACCAGTCGCCGATGTCGAGGCTGTCCATGACCGGGCCGGCGAGGAACTCCGCGCAGTGCGTGACCACGCCGACCGGGCCGTCCAGGTCGCCGACGCGCGCGGCGTCGTCGTAGAGGTACGTCGCGTCCGCTCGCGCGACGGGGTCTTCGACGTCGTGGAACGCCTCCCAGAACGGGTCCGGGTCGAACCCCCACTCGCGGAGGTGGACGTCGCGGGAGCCGCCGAGGCCGTGCCAGAGCACTTCCGCCTGGTAGTCCGAGAACTCGTGGCCGACGCGGTCACCGACGCGGTCGAACACCTCCCTGGTGTACGACCACTCGGTGTCCACGAGCGTGCCGTCGAGGTCGAACAGCCAGACGTCGTAATCCGCGCGGGAACCCATTGGACACGGTAGTACGGCGCGGTCTGTCAAGTGTTTTGCGTATCAGGGTGACGGCGTTACACACCGGCCCGGTCCCGTCCCGTGCGTCTCGAACCGGCGACCAGCGAGCGACCGGTCAGTCCCGAACTGGCAGCCCGCGCCCGAGCAGTCAGTTCTGGACTTCCACGGAACTCCCGAAGTACTTGTTCAGCACCTCGGGCGTGCTGTCGGCCTTGAAGCGGTCGAGGTGCGCACCAATTTCCTCCCGGAGGGCGTCGTAGTACTCGGTGTCCGTCTCGAACGCGCGGTACTCGACGTGCTCGATCGGGACGCCGAGCGCGTCCTCGGTCAGTTCCCGGAAGTGGACCGGGTCGCCGATGTCGCCCCGCCAGAGGTTGTCCCGGAAGAACAGCCACCCCGGTTCCCCTGGGTCGTCGGCGACGCGCTGCATCCGCGTCTCGAAGCGCTGCGGGTCGACGCGCACCTCGTAGTCGGGGTCGAGGCGGAACCGGACCGCGAACGCGTACTCGGCGTGCATGCTACCGCAGGCCGTTGCAGCGGTCCGCGAGTTCGACGTCGCGGTCCGTCACGCCGCCGGCCTCGTGGCTCGTGAACCGAACCTCGACCTCGTCGTAGCGAATCCGGATCTCCGGATGATGGAACTCCTCGTCGGCGAGTTCGCCGACCTCGGACGCGAACGCGACGCCCTTCAGGTACTCGTCGAACTCGTAGGTGCGCACGATTTCGTCGCCAGACAGCCGCCATCCGTCCGGGAGTCTGTCCTCGACTTCGTCCGCTGTGAGCACGTCCGACATGCGTGTCTCCTCGCACGCCAGGGCCATAATCGTACCCGCCGATTGACTTCGCCACGACACCACTCCACCACGCCCCAACACTCCTTACCCCTCGCCGGCGACGTCTACGCGTGAACGCTGACACCATCGACTGGGGGTTGGCTGCCGCCGTCGCGTTCGGCGTCCTGCTCGCGGTGCTGACAGCGGTGCTCGCCGACACCGCAGGCCTGTCCGGGCCCGCAGCGGTCGCCGCGCCGCTGCTGGTCGGCGTCGTCGTCGCTGCAGGAATCAGGCTCGGGTACGCTTAATCCTCGGACTCCGCGGACGCGAGTTCGCCCGGCGGCGCGTCGAACGGCATCCCGTCCTCGAACTCCGGATCGAACAGCTCCAGCGCGGTCGCGATGGTCGACCAGTCGTCCTGCTCGGCGGCGTCGCGCAGGCTCCTCGTCGGCGCCGCGAGCAGCTGGCTGACCAGCGCGTCCGCCATCGACTCCAGGACTTCGCGCTGCTCGTCGGATACGTCGCCGTCGCCGGCCTCGAGCTGGGAGAGCGCCGTCGACACCTCGCGGGCCTTCAGACGGTCGGCGCTCTCGTACATCCGCGCGATGACCTCGTCCGCTCGCTTGCGCTTGTACTGCGCGAGCAGCCGCTGGAACTCCGCCTCCAGCATCGCCTCCACCTGGCGCGCCGCGTCTTCGCGCTGTTCGCGCGTCGACTCCGTCACGGACTCCAGGTCCGCGAGGTCGTACACGGCGATGCCGGGCTCGTCGTCCGCCTCGGGCGCGACGTCCCGCGGCTGCGCGAGGTCCACCACGACCGC
>NZ_WUUU01000295.1 GCF_009831555.1 Halobacterium bonnevillei
TCGAACGAGGTTCTGGGGGCGTCTTCGGGCCCCCTACCTGTTTCGGCGTCGGTGTTCGTGATGCTGCTCGGGTGGGGTGATCGCCGCGGGGTATCGTCCACGTGATCGCCCCGCGCCGCGCTCAGCCAGACGGGCGCTTCGGGCAGACGGCTCGCGATCGTGGGCTGGGGGACCGCGCCGACCGCGCTCACGTCCCTGGTCGCGTTCGCGTTCCTCGTGGCGGCGGTCGGGGACGCGTCGATGGCGTCCCCGGAGGCGTTCGCCGAGCAGTTCCAGGCCGGCCTCGACCGGAGTTCGGTCCTGCGAAACGCCGCCGGATTCCTCGTCGCGGGCTGGGAGACGTACGTCTACGCGAACGGGCTGGCCGTGGCGTTCGACGACCGGTCGGGCGCGCCGTGGGGGGTCGCGGTGCTGGTCGCGTACGGCAGTTGGCTGCTCAGCCTCATCTGAAACCTTTAGGCAGCCGCGGGTTCACGGACCGGTATGATACTCTCCGACCGGGACATCCTCTCGCGGCTGGCAGAGGGTAGCCTTGTCGTCGAACCGCTCGACGACCTCGACTTGCAGGTCCAGCCCGCCAGCGTCGACGTCCGCCTCGGGCGGCACTTTCTCGAGTTCGAGCGTGCGAACGTCCCTTGCATCCACCCGAACAGGGAGGAGGAAGTCGAGGACTACGTCACCGAGACGGTCGTCGACGACGGCGACGAGTTCATCCTCCACCCGGGGGACTTCGTGCTCGGAACGACGAAAGAGCGCGTGGAAGTGCCGCCGGACCTCGTCGCCCAGGTCGAGGGCCGGTCGTCGCTCGGGCGCCTCGCCGTGGTAGTCCATGCAACAGCCGGCTTCATCGACCCGGGGTTCCAGGGAAAAGTGACCTTGGAGCTCTCGAACCTCGGGAAAGTCCCGGTCGCGCTCACGCCGGACATGCGCATCAGCCAGCTCGTGTTCACGGAGCTCACCAGTCCCGCCGACCGGCCGTACGGCGAGGAGCGCGGGTCGAAGTACCAGGACCAGAACGGCCCGCAGGCCAGCCGCATCCGCGGGGACCGCGAGTTCGGTGGTGACCAATGAAGTTCATCGAGGAAGTCGTCGTCGACGAGTTCCTGCCCACGTTCCGGTCGCTGCTCGCGGCCGACCTCCGGGCGCGCGCGCTCACCCAGCACGAGGTCGCAGAGTTGCTCGGCGTCAGCCAGTCGGCCGTCTCGAAGTACGCGCACGGCGACGTCACCGTCAACGACGACGTGGCCTCGGACGAGCGCGTGCAGGAGACGGTCGAGCGCGTCGGCGAGGGACTGGCCAGCGGCGACATGTCGCAGGTGCAGGCGCTCGTGGAGGCCGAAGTCCTGATCCGCCAGCTATCCGCACGCGGTGACGTCGTCGCCAGCCTCCACGAGGAGGCGATGCCCGCGCTCGCGGAGTACGAGGGGGATTTCCGCGTCCACGACCCGGACAGCGAGGTTCGCGTCCGCGAGCGCGTGCTGTCGTCGGTGCGCCGGGGTGTTCGGCTGCTCGAGCACGCCAGCGGGTTCGCGACGCTGATTCCGGCGGTCGGGTCGAACCTCGTGGAGTGCACGCCGGACGCGGCGGGCGTGGAGGACGTCGCGGGCGTTCCCGGCCGGATTCTGGACGTGATGGGGCGCACCGAGATTCCCGCGGACCCCGAGTTCGGGGTGAGCGTCCACGTCGCGTCGATGCTGCTGTCAGCTCGGGATGCAGGCAGCAGCGCTCGCGCGTGCCTGAACATCCGTTACGAGGACGACCTCGTGGCCGACCTCAAAGCCGCCGGCTACGAGGCCGTCGAGTTCGACCCGAAGGGAGAATCCACGCCTGACGCGCTCGGGCCCGCCGTCGGCCAGCACCCCGACGCCGACGTGCTCTACCAGACCGGCGGGTTCGGCGTCGAACCGATCGTCTACTTGCTCGCGGACACCGCACCAGACGCCGCGGAGATGGCTCGCGACCTCCTGTAGGTCAGTGCAGCGGGCGGTCGCGAGTCCGCGCGGACCGCCGGTCAGCCGCGCG
>NZ_WUUU01000296.1 GCF_009831555.1 Halobacterium bonnevillei
GCGGCCGCCGTGACCGCCCGGACGTTGGTCTTGCCGGGTTCTGCGTCGAGGACTTCCAGCCCTGGCCCCGACGTGTCGAGTCGCGACGGCGCCCGAACGACCTCGATCGGGTCGTCGTCCTCGAAGTCCACGCGCCAGACGCCCACCGCGTCGGGCAGGCGGTTCAGGTGCGCTCGCGTGACGTGGGACTCGGTCGCCACGATGGCGTAGTCGAGCACGCCGAGGCTCGCGTCGTGGCGCATCTGGGCGTCGAGGCTGCCGGGCGTCCCGAGGTCGGGCTTGTTCTCGACGCCGACCAGGCCGCCGACCCACTCGGGGTACCGCGTGGTCTGCCGGACGACCGTCTGGCCGTTCCGCCGTGCGACGTCCAGGAACCCCGTATCTGCCCCGCGCTCCGCCAGCGCGTGCGCGCGCTCCGGCGGCCCGTCGAAGACTCTCGTCGCTCGCTCGAACTCGCCGACGGGGACCACGGCGTCGAGAACGGCCGGCGGAATCGTGTCGCTCGTTAGTTCGACGCGCTCCCCGTACTCCGGACCGGGAAGGACGCACATCGCATCCACGATGCGACCGCCCGCGGCGTGCACGCTCGTCCCGAGTTGCCGTGCGACCACGCCGACGTCACCGACGCCGGGCACGCCGCTGGCTTCCAGATGCGCGCACAATCGCAGTTCGAACCCGAACTCTCGCACTGGACTCCGGTACGGCGGCTATCTGGTTAAAGCTCGTGTTGCGTTCGTGGTCCGCCGGTTGCTCTCTCAGCTCAGACTACACTTCGTAGACGCCCCGGCCGGCTACGCTCGTGCGGCTCTCACGGTTCCCTGCGGTCGCCGTTCGAGAAAACCGAGACTTCCTTTCAGTCGGCCTCGCGCTCGCTGCGCGCTTCGCTCGTTCGCGTCGCTCACTCGCTGCAGTGCTTGGTTCTCCGGACTTCGCGTAGCCGGCCGCCCCGTTCATAGAGTCGAGGACCACGATGACCCGACGTCACTCAAGTGCTGATTCACTCAAAAACGAACGACACAGCCAGCGAGTCCGTAACAGTAGGTTTATCAGTCGTTCGGGGCGAAATTCACGCAAGATTACTCTGTGAACATGGCAGGAAATCACCGACAACCGGAGGTGAACATCGGGCTGGTTGGTCACGTCGACCACGGCAAGACCACGCTCGTCCGCGCGCTCAGCGGCGAGTGGACAGACCAGCACTCTGAGGAGATGAAACGCGGGATCTCCATTCGCCTCGGGTACGCCGACGCGACGCTGCGACGGTGCCCGGACTGCGAGGAACCCGAGTGCTACACCGTCGCCGAGGAGTGCGACGAGCACGGCACGGAGACGGAGGTCGAGCGCACCGTCTCGTTCGTGGACGCGCCGGGCCACGAGACGCTGATGGCGACGATGCTCTCGGGAGCGGCCATCATGGACGGCGCGGTGCTGGTCGTCAGCGCCAACGAACCCGTCCCCCAGCCCCAGACGGAGGAACACCTGATGGCGCTGGACATCATCGGCATCGAGAACATCGTCGTCGCGCAGAACAAGGTCGACCTGGTGGACTCCGAGCAGGCCCGCCAGAACTACGAGGAGATCCAGGACTTCGTAGCGGGCACGGTCGCGGAGGGCGCGCCCATCGTCCCAATCTCCGCCGAACAGGAGATCAACGTCGACCTCGTCATCGACGCCATCCAGTCCGAGATCCCCACGCCGGACCGGGACCCGGACGCCGACCCGCGGATGTACGTCGCGCGGTCGTTCGACATCAACAAGCCCGGGACGAAGTGGGAGGGCCTCACGGGCGGCGTGCTCGGGGGCAGTCTCGTGCAGGGCGAACTGGCGGCCGGCGACGAGATCGAACTCCGGCCCGGCCGCGAGGTCGAGGAGGGCGGCCAGACCGAGTGGCGGTCTGTCGCCACGAACGTCCGGAGCCTCCAGGCGGGGCGGCGAGACCGGTCGACGCGGCGGTCGCCCGGCCGGCTG
>NZ_WUUU01000297.1 GCF_009831555.1 Halobacterium bonnevillei
AACCCCCGGTGACCTCGTCGCGCTCGTCCGCGGCGGCGACGGCGGCGTCGACCGCCGGTCGCTCGCGCCGGACTCCTGACAATCAGTACTCGGGCAGCCGCGCCGATCGTTCGCCGCCCGCCACGAACGGCAGGGCCGCGAGTTCGCCGTCGACGTCGCCGTCCGCAGTCTCGACGGTCACGTCGCCGACCTCGACGTCGTAGTCGACGACTGCGAGCGCGACTCCCTGCTCGCGCATCGGACTCACTGCGGCGCGGGTGACCTCGCCGACGCTGTCCCCGTCCCTGGATACGGCAGCCCCCGCGCCCGGAAGGGATGCGTTCTCCGCGAGTTCGATGCCGACGAGGCGACCGCTCGGCTGCCCCCGGTTCCGTACCTTGGAGACGACTTCCTGGCCGACGAAACACCCCTTCTCGTAGTCGACGGCGTTGTCGAGGCCGAGCACGTTCGGGACGCGGTCGGCGAGTTCGGTCTCGAACAGCGGCGTGCCGGCCTCCAGCGTGAGCGTCGACCAGGTCCGCTGGCCGAACGGGACGGCGTTCAGCCCGCGAATCAGCAGCGTCTCGAAGACCGGGTCGGCGTCGTCGGCGCCGCAGACGACGACGTAGCCCTCCTCGCCCGCGAGGTTGTCGTCGCGGACGACAGTGACGCCCTCCTCCATCTCGCCGCGCACGAACGTCAGCGCGTCCTCCGGGGGGCTGTCGCCGCCGAGCGTGCTGGCGATCTTCTCCGTGGCCTTCGGCCCGTGGACGCCGAACACCCCGAACTCGTCCGTGGCGTAGGTGATGTCCACATCTTGAACGAACGTGCGCTCGCGCCACTCCTCGGCGATGCGCTCGCCCTCCCCGGCGGGCAGGAATAGGAGGAGGCTGTCGCCGGTCGCGAACGCGTAGCAGTCCACGCGAATCCGGCCCTGCGGGTCCAGCAGGAGCGCGTACGCGCCCTCGCCGTCCCCGGTCGGGACGCGGTTCGTCACCGTGTCGTCGACGAAGTCGTGGCGGTCCTCGCCCTCGACGACCAGGACGTCGAAGGCGTGCTCGGTGACGCCGACGCCGTTGCGCACCGCGCGGTGCGTGCGGGCGGGGCGGCCGTAGTCCTCGGGGAGCGCGCGGCCGGCAATCTCGCTGAACGACGCGCCGTGGTCCTCGTGGCGGTCCCTGACGACTGTCATTGCCCCACAATCGGGCGGTCACCGGGGTAAACCCACCGCATCACCACCGGCTCGACGGCGGCTACCCGGACGCACGATGGGGACGTTCAGGGCGTGCAGTAGGCAGCGACTGGGTTCGCCGTGTGGTGGAGTCCGGTCGCGGCGGGCCGTACGTCTCGGTCAGAGGCCGATTCGCCGGCGGATGGCGTCCAGCCAGGACGGTTCCTCCGCCTGCTCGTTGCCGTCGGGGATGACGCGCTCGTCGACGAGAAACACGGTGCGGCCGCCGTTCTCTTCGGCGTCGATGAGGCCGTCGGCTTTCAGGCTGCCGAGCGCGTCCTCCAGGTCGTCGATGGACGCGTCGACGTGGGAGCGCAACTCGAAGACCGTCATCCCCTCGCTGGGTCGTTCGACGAGGGCGTCGAGCACCGCCACCTCCGTCTCCCCCCGGTCGCGATACTCGGGCTTTGCCTGCATACGACGACCGACGTACGCCGGCGTCTTATCCGTATCCCCGAGCGGTAGTCTTTTGCCACTGGCTCGGATACTGACGTGCTAATGGGTCTCAGGTGTTCCCTGCTCGGACACGACTACGGGGATTCGTTCGTCGAGCGGGACCGCGAGGAGCGCGGCAACGAGGTGGTCGTGACTGAGCGCGAGCTCACGGAGTGTCTGCGGTGTGGCGCCGAGAAGGTCACCACGGAGAATACGGAAGTCCGCACCCTGCAGGCGGGCCGCGACGCCGACCCCGATTCGGCGGCCGCGGGCCCCG
>NZ_WUUU01000298.1 GCF_009831555.1 Halobacterium bonnevillei
ACGCCGACGCCGCGGGGTCCGGCGCGCTCGGCGACCTCGGCGCGCACAGTTTCGACCTCGCGCGCTTCCTCGTCGGGGACGTCGCCGCGGTCAGCGGCCACACGGAGACGTTCGTCGACGAGCGCGTCCCCGAGTCCGGCGGCGACCCGCGGCCCGTGACGGTCGACGACGCGTTCGCCGCGCACGTCGAGTTCGAGAACGGGGCGATGGGCACGTTCGAGGCGTCCCGTTACGCGACCGGCCGGAAGAACGGCCACACGTTCGAACTCGACGGGTCGGACGGCGCGGTCAGATTCGACCTCCAGCGCCTCAACGAACTCGAGGTCAAACGCGAGGACGGCCGTGGGTTCGAGACGGTGCTCGTGACCGAGGCCGACGACCCGTACGGCGGCCACTGGTGGCCGCCCGGACACGTCCTCGGGTGGGAGCACTCGTTCGTCCACGAGAACTACGAGTTCCTCTCCGCGGTCGCCGACGACGGGTCGTTCGCACCGGACTTCCAGGACGGCCTCGCGGTCCAGCGGCTACTCGACGCCGTCGAACGCAGCGACGAGTCCCGCCAGTGGGTGTCAGTATAGCCGGGTGAGTTTCGGGTCGCGAGAAGGGGACGTGACCAACTGCGGCCTGGTACAGTCCAGGCCCGTGCAATCGGCGGACGTTACTCCTCGACGTCGCCTTCGCCGTAGTCGCCGCCGTACCGCATGAAGAAGTACGTCAGGCCGAGAATGGACGTCATCGAGCCGACAGCGGCGACGCCGAGCGTCTTCGCGCTGTTCGGCAGGACCGACTGGTAGCCCGTCTCCTCGGGCGGGTCGTCCGTGACCTCGACGCTGGCCTTCATCCCGAGACTCGCGTGTGGCGTACAGACGTACTCGTAGGTGCCCTTCGTCTCGAACGTGTGTTCGTACTCGAACCCGGAGTCCTCGAGGCCTTCGTGGCCCTCCCAGTCGGCGCCGTCCGGGATGGACTCCGGAACGACGTTGTGGCCGCCGGAATCCCAGACCCACTTCACGGTGGTACCGGGTTCGACGTAGAGCGTTTCCGGGTCGAAGACGTTGCTGCCGCCCGGGCCGACGCGAACCTCGCTCGAGCCGCTGCTCTCCTCCGCTGCCGCGGCCGTGCCTGTCGCCGCGACGCCCGCTGCCGCAGCGCCGGCGCCTGCGCGAAGGAACCTGCGGCGCGTCACACGGTCGTCTCCTGGTGCGTTCATAGCCGCCGCTAGGGGGCACCGGGTACTGAATACTTTGGTTTGGGAATCCGGGGGTGGGCCGGAGTTACTCGGTCGAGGAGCGTTGCGCTGGCGGCTGCTTGACGCGCCTCGCGAGTTCGCCGTCGAGGTCCAGCGTCATCTCCAGTTCCTTGCGGAGGCGGTCGGCCACGTCGAAGCCGAGGTTGTCGTAGACGTGGATGGCGCGCCGGTTCCCGCTGGCGACGGTCAGCCGGAGGGAGTCGGCGCCGCGCTCGTCGACGTGCGCGACGAGCTGTTTCAGCAGTTCGGTGCCGATGCCGCGCCCGCGGTAGTCCGGGTGGAGGAACACGACGAGTTCGGGGTTGCGGTCGTCGGCGGGCGCCGCAGCGACGTGCCCGACAATCTGGCCGTCGATGTCCGCGACGAAGTTCAGGCCGTTCTCGGCGAGGCCGTCCAGCCAGCGTTCGCATCGTTCGCGCGTCCGCGGCGGCAACCCCAGCGTGGTCATCTCCCCGTCCATGGCGTCGTACATCTCGAGGAGCGCATCGGCGTCGTCGTCCTCGAGTGAGCGGACGATGTACGGCCGGCCGTCGTCGTCGTACGCTCGCGGACACCGGGCCTGACAGTACACGGTCCCCTCGCAGCGGGAGTTGTCCCACGCGCTGCAGGCAGCGCCCTCCTCACCGGTCTCGTCCACAGCCCCGGCCTCCGTTGG
>NZ_WUUU01000299.1 GCF_009831555.1 Halobacterium bonnevillei
GAGGACTACCACGTCGACGGCAATTACGGGCGGGACTGACGCCGTCGTCACCGTCCACGTCACCGTCACGCGCGGCGACCGCTCCGTCTCGGTCGACGCCAGCGACAGCGACATCACCGCCGCCAGCGTCGCCGCCGTCGTCGACGCGCTCGACCGCCTGCTCCCCGAGACGGAAGCCGCCCAGCCAGCCGACTGACTGCCAGTCCGGGTTCGGCACCCGGAGCGGGCACTCGACCCGAAGTCGGGGCGGAACTGAAAGGGGCGTTTGCGGGATGAAGGAGTACGAGACCCCGCGCTTCCAGGATTCGATAACTGCACGCTGAGAGCTATTCGTAGGCGATATCGGCAGAAGCGCCGAGGAGGAGATTTGAACTCCTGAGTCCGTGAGGACAGTTGCTCTCGAAGCAACCGCCTTGGCCAGGCTAGGCTACCTCGGCTCGTTCGATACGACGCGGTTGTCGGGTTTATGGATTTCGATTGGGGGCGTCGGTCTGCCGGCAGCGAACGGTCCGCGCGCGATAGGTCAAATCGTCATCCTGTCAACCGGTAACGCTAAACCGGGCGAGCGGTAGCTTCGCGTATGGACGTCACCACTGCGAGTGACGAGTGCGACGCCGTCCTGAGCGAAGTCGAGCGAGCGGTCATCACCGACCGCGAGTTCCTCGAAACGGTCCTCGTCGGTTTTCTGGCCGACGGCCACGTCCTCCTCGAAGACGTTCCCGGCACCGGGAAGACGCTGACTGCGCGGAGCGTTGCGACCGCGCTCGGCCTGGAGTTCAGCCGCATCCAGTTCACCCCGGACCTCCTGCCGGCGGACGTCCTCGGGACGCACGTTTTCAACGAGAAGACCCGCGAGTTCGAGTTCCAGCCGGGCCCCATCTTCGCGAACGTCGTGCTCGCCGACGAGATCAATCGCGCGCCGCCGAAGACGCAGGCCGCCCTCCTGGAGGCGATGGAGGAGGGGCAGGCGACCATCGACGGCGAGACGATGGCGCTCCCGAAGCCGTTCTTCGTCATCGCGACGCAGAACCCGGTCGAACAGGAGGGCACGTTCCCGCTGCCGGAAGCCCAGATGGACCGGTTCGTCGCGAAGGCCAGCATCGGGTATCCCGAGGAAGCGGGGGAACTGGACCTGCTGCGGCGGCGCGCCGGCCGCAGCACGCGGAGTCCGACCGTGGACGCCATCCTCGACGAGGACAGCGTCGTCGAGGTCCGGGAGACAGCGGAGGACATCCGCGTCGAGGGCGACCTCCTGCAGTACATCGTGTCGGTGGCGCGGGAGACGCGCGAGGACCGCCGCGTCGAGGTCGGCGTGAGTCCGCGTGGCACCCAGCGGCTGTTCGAGGCGGCGCGCGCTCGCGCCGTCGTGAAGGGGCGGGAGTACGTCGTCCCGGAGGACGTCAAGCGCCTCGCGAAGAACGTGCTCGCGCACCGCCTCGTGTTGACGCCGGACGCCGCCGTCGAGAACACGGACAAGCGCGAGGTCCTCGACGACGTCCTGGAGGCCGTCGAGGTGCCGACGGTGGGACGTCAGTCGCCGAGCGCGTAAGTCAGTAGGACCGCCGCGAACAGTAACGCGACCAGCGCCGTGACGGGTGCGCTGGTCGGCCCGACCTCGTAGATTCCGTAGCCGGCAGCCGCCGCCAGCGACGCGACCACCAAACTCCCGAACGCGTGCACGAGCGCGGACTGTCCGACCGGCGCGCGGGCGCCGACGTCGACGCCGAGCGTCACCGCGTGTTCGGCCGTGTCGTAGGCGATCAGTGCGCGGCGCCGCCGACCAGTGCGAGCGAGATCGGGAGGCCCGTGGCTGCGCCCACGACCGTCCCGGCGAACCCGAGCGCGCCGCCGATTGTGACGAATCGCCGGGCGCCCACGCGGGCGCCGTAGAGGAGGAC
>NZ_WUUU01000300.1 GCF_009831555.1 Halobacterium bonnevillei
GTTCGGTTCTCCCCTGTGGGCCGTTTCGGCGAGTGCCTCGTCTGCGGCGGAGGCGCGCTCCGAGCGCGTCTGGCGGGCGGATGTGGCGCTCGCCTCGGGCGACTGCCCCCGGTTTTATACTCGGCGCGAATGTATTAGCCAGTTGGAAGGTCAGTCCCAGCGGACCAACTGGACCCACAGATAATGCAAGACAGACCAACTGTCCTCGTTCCGATCCGTGTTCTCGAAGGCGAATCCATTCCGGAAGGCGTTCCGGAACTCCTCGCGAACGCACACGTCGTCCTGCTCGGCTACCACGTCGTCCCGGACCAGACGGCGACAGACCAGGCGAGCACCCAGTTCGGAGACCAGGCCACCGGCCGCCTCGACGACTACGCGGAGATGCTCGAGGACGCGGGTGCCACAGTCGACGCACAGGTCGTGTTCACCCACGACGGCGATCAGACGATCAACCGGACGAGCGACGAACACGACTGTCTCGCAGTGCTGATTCCGAACGCGACGCAGCCGATCGAGAACGTCCTCGTCGCGGTCCGCGGCATCGTCGGCATCGACCGGTTCGTTCGATTGATCTCGGGGCTGTTCGCTCCGGGCGACGGACAGGGAATCTCCGCGCGCGTCCGGTCGGCACTCTCGAGCAAGCAGGTCCGTTCCCCGGAGGTCAACATCACACTGTACCACGTCGCCGACGAGGACGAAACCGACGAGGACGTCGAGACGCTGCTCGATGCCGTTGCGACGCGACTCGCCGAGGAGGGAGTATCCGAAGACGCGATCGATACCCAGATCACGCGTGGGGGCAGTCCGCAGGAGGAGATCGTCGAGACGGCCGACGACTACGATACGGTCATCATGGGGGAGTCCGACCCGTCAGTGAAGACGTTCCTGTTCGGGATGCGCGCGGACCAGGTCGCCAAGCAGTTCCTCGGTCCAGTCATCGTGATTCAACACGGTGAGCCGGTCGGTGACGAGGACGACCAACAGGACGCCAACGAGGACCGACAGTCGGAAGCGGACGAGGAAACCGACACCGAGTGACGCCGGCGACGAACACGACACCGAGTGACGCCGGCGGGGAATCGCTAGGGACCGCCAACCGACAGGTCCAGTAGCGGACTGTTACATTCCGCCCTTCATTCCGAGGTGTCGCCGACGCCCGCCAGGCCCAGCACTCGCTCGGCAGCGGCGGCCACCTCGGCGGTGTGGTCGTCGGGCGCGTAGACGCCGAAGCGCCACTGGACGCGCTGGGATTCCAGCATGCCCTCCACGAGCGGCGACTGCTGGTCGAGCGGACGGATGTCTCCATTGACGACGACGCGAACCGAGGACTCCGGCATCGTGGGATGGCCGGGGTTGTCCACGACGACCGAGCGGTCGGGGAGGCCCGCTTCCTCGGCGATGTCGCGCTCGAACTCGCGGGTTTCGGCGTAATCGGCGTCCACGACGCTGCCGGGGACGTCGCCGCGTTCCGCCCAGACGGCGCGCTTGTAGAGGTCGCGTTCCGTGATGCGGCGCGCGGTGTCGGCGGTGGGGTCGTGCTCGCGGAGCGCACCGAGGAGTTCGGCGTCAGTCGTGCGCGCGAACGACTCGGGGTCGATGGCCGCCGACGCCAGGAGGCGTTCGCCCGCGCGGTCCAGCATCGCGCCGGCGATGCGGGAGACGTGGTGGCGGTAGACGGTGGCGTTCATGAGCGCGCGCCCGACCAGCAGCGATTCCGCGGTGGCGACGTTGCCCTCCGCGAGCACGAGGTCGCCGTCGCGGAACGTGAGCGCACGCAGCAGGCGGCCGTAGTCGATGGTGCCGTAGGGGACGCCCGTGTGGTGGGCGTCCCGCACGAGGTAGTCCATGCGGTCGACGTCCAGCTCCCCGGCGACGAGCTGGCCAAGCTTGCC
>NZ_WUUU01000301.1 GCF_009831555.1 Halobacterium bonnevillei
CCGCCGTCATCGTGTCGTCGTAGTCGGCGGCCGCGGCCTCCAGTTCGCGCGCCGTCTCCTGAGCGGTCGCCTGTGCGCGTTCGGCTTCCTCGCGCTGCGTTTCGGCTTCCTCACGGGCCGCTTCCGCGTCCGCCTTCGCCGTCTCCGCGTCCGACAGCGACGACGACAGCGAGTCCCGCATCCGGCGGAAGGAGTTCGCGAGCGTCCCGAACTCGTCGTTGCGCGCCGTCTCGATTGTCGTGTCGAGGTCGCCGTCGGCCATCTCGTCGGCGCGCGCGGACAGCTGGCGAAGCGAGACGACCGTCGTGCTGCCGAGGGTGACGCCGATGAGCGCCAGACTCACCACGGTCAACAGGATGAGGCCGACGACGCTAGACGCGACGTAGTCGCCGAGCGCGAACGCCTGGCTGGCGGGCGCGTGCACCATCACCGTCCAGTCCGCGCCCGAGACGGGCGCGGCCGCCATCACCGTGCCGTCCTGGTCCATGAACGTCTGCTCGGACAGCGAGCGCTCGAGCATCGCGTCGCTGCCGTCGTGGTGCTCCAGAATCTTCGAGGCGTCGGTGTGGGCGACGTACGTCCCCTCGCTGTTGACGACCACCGTCTCACCGTCGTCGACGGTCGAACTGAACGTGTTCGTGAGGACTTCCACGTTCACCATATAGAGGATGCGCTTGTCCGGGGCGCCCTCCACGGGCGAGTTCACCGTGATGACCGGGAAATCGACGACCGGGACCGTGAACGGGTCGGTGACGGCGACGTCGCTGGCGCTGTCGAACTCGGGCGGGTCCGTCGCGAACGGCGCGCCCTGGTCGGCGGGGCTGACGCCCGCCATGTCGTCGTTCGAGCTCTCCAGGATGGTCTGTTCGTCGGCGTCGTAGTAGTGGACCGCGACGACGCCGTCCGCCAGCGAGTCGCTGGCGGCGAGTTCGTCGAGGTAGCCCGCGATCTCCTCGCGGTCCCCGGACTGGATTTCGGGGCGCGTTGACGCGAGCTGCGTCTGCCCGCGGACGTTGTCGAGCCACGCGTCGAGTTGCGCGGCTCTGGCGTCGGACGTCGCGGACAGCTCCGACCGGACGTCGTCCTGTAGCTGGGCGTTCGTCTGCTGGTACACCATCGCGCCGACGCCGACTGCGATCGCGACGACGACGAGCAGGGCGACGGCGAGTTTTGCAGCGTAACTCCCCCGTACTCGTTGGAAGTAGCGGGCCATCCCCATCGTTCGCAGGTACGTTTTGGTGATACGACAAAAGGGTTCGCCCCCGATTTTCGCTCGTGATAGTGTCTCCCGGAGAGCCTCGCCGGTTGTCGGTTTCGGGACAGAATAGGGGACGGGACCGGCCGGCCCGAAGAGCCGTCGACCCCCCAGTCAGCGACCAACGTCGACCCGGTCCGAGACCACCCTCGATCCAGGTCAGCGACGCCAGCCGGTGGCTGGCTGCCGGACCCCTCAGAGACCGGTCGGGTGCTCGATGTAGGTGGTCTCCACTCCCCAGTCGTCGGCGACGTCCCGGAGCGCGCGCACGCCGAACGTCTCCGTCGCGTAGTGCCCGGCGAGGAACACGGAGATGCCGGCCTCGCGGGCCTCGTGGTAGAGTTTCTGTTTGCCTTCGCCGGTGACGAGCGCGTCGACGCCGTCGGCGTCGGCCTCCCGGATCCAGTCCGCGCCGTTGCCCGTCAACACAGCGACGTCCTCGAGGGTCTCCGGTCCGAAGTCGAGCACGCGGACGCCGTGCTCCGGGTCGAGTTCCGATTCCAGGCGCTCCGCGAGGTCGTCGCTCGCGAAGCCGCCCGTCGCCGTCCCGCGAGTTCCGACGTGCTCCCCGGCGTGCGAGCCGAACGGCGCGCGGTTCTCCAACCCGAGCAGTCGGCGAGCTGCGCGGCGTTCCCGAGTTCGGG
>NZ_WUUU01000302.1 GCF_009831555.1 Halobacterium bonnevillei
TGGGGGCCCGCGGTGTACGGCGTTACCGACGAGAGCCGCGCCGACGCAGCCGAAACCGCCGGCCGGGAGGCGCTGGAGGCGGCGGGCGTGGGCGGCGACGTGCAGGTCGTCGCGCCGCGGAACGAGGGTGCACAGCTCTCCGAATGAGACCGCACGGGTGGCCGGACACCGGGGCCGACCAACAAAAGAGGTAAACGCCGCGCCCGCGAGTCGCCGGTATGGCGACGATTCCGTTCGGCATCTCGCGGCTGGACGGCCGCATTCAGGGCGGCGCTCCGGAGGGGAGCGTCGTGTTGCTCTCGGGTGAAGCCGGCGCCGGTGCGCGCGAGTTCGTGTACACCAGCGCGGTGATGAACGGCCTGCTGGACGCCGACAGGGACCTCTTCGAGTTGCACTACGGCGACCTGCACGGGTCGGCGGTGGAACCGGAGGACGTCCACTACGTGTCGTTCACCGCCGACGAGTCGGAGCTCCGCCGCGAAATCGCGTTCACGATGGACGAGGAGATCGTCGACGCGGGCCTGGACGCGGTGACGTTCGCGGACTTCTCGCCGGAGTACTTCCAGCTGAGTCCGGTGCCCAGGGAGTGGTACGCGGGCGAACACCGCTCGATCAACGACCTCGGGAACACGGACAACGACCGGCGAGACGTCCTCGAGGCGTTCGCGGACTACCTCGACGAGCAGGCCAGCGGCAGCCTCGTCGTCGTGGACTCGCTGACCGACCTCATCGGCGTCCGACAGAAGGAGCTGACGTTCGGCGACATCGTGATGACGCTGAAGGGGCTGCGGAAGGCGGCCCGCGGCTGGGACGGCCTGATTCTGCTGCACTTGACGCGGGACGCGGTCACCACTGAGGAGTTCGGGAGCCTGATGACGTCCGTGGACGGCACCGTCGAGTTCGAGTGGGAGCGCGGCGGGAACGAGCGCGTGCGGACGATGTTCGTCCGGGAGTTCCGGGGCGTGCTCGGCCGCCTCGAGAAGGAGGACATCGTGCAGTTCGAGACGGAGATCCACGACGCGGGGTTCGACGTGTCCGACGTTCGAAAAATCAGGTAACGCAGCCGAACGGTTAAGACAGCAGAGCGCCAAGACTGGGTGAATGGTCGACGGCACGTCGGACGCTGTCGAGAACACGACCCTCGAGGGGCCGGCGGCCGCGTGGCTCGCAGAACGCGCGGACGAACTCGACGTGAGCGCCGACGAGCTGCTAGAGCGCGTCGTCGCGGCGTACCGCGCCGCCGAGGAAGGCGGCGTTCCGGACGTGGTGACGGAGGCGGAGTTCGAGGAGCGTCTCGACAAGGTCGAAGCGGAGGTCCAGGCCGAGCTTGCTGACGCGACGGGGGACTTCGAGTCGGAACTGGCGGACCTGGACAGCGACCTTTCGGAGAAGTTACAGGACGTCCGCGACCGCGTCATCCAGGTGAAACGCGAGACTGACGCGAAGGCGCCAGCGGACCACGACCACCCCGAACTGGCCGACCAGGCGACGGACGCGCTGGCGGCCGTCGACGAACTCGAAGCGGAGGTCGTGGAGGTCGCGGACACGGTGAGTCGGCTCTCGGAGCGCGTGGACGCCGGGTTCGAGAACTTCGAGGAGGTGTTGCGGTACCTGCGCGACGAGACCGACGACCTCGACCGGAAGTTGACGACGCTCGCGACGGCAGTGCTGGCGATGCGGAAATCGGTGACGTCGGTCGCCGCGGCGAACGCGCGCCGGGAGCGCACCGACCGCCTGAAGCGCGAGGCGAACCGTTCCGGCGTCCGCGTGGCGGACTGCGAGGCCTGCGGGAGCGAAGTTTCGGTGGGTCTGCTGACCGCGCCGGAGTGCCCGGCGTGTGGCGCGACGTTCGAGGACGTGGAGGTCAACGAGGGCTGGTTCG
>NZ_WUUU01000303.1 GCF_009831555.1 Halobacterium bonnevillei
GTCGGCACGCTGCTGAATCACAGCGAGCACCGCCGCAAACTCGCCGACATCGACGGCAGCCTGACGGCCGCCGACCGCGTCGTCTCGACACCGTCGTGTGCGCGAACAACCCCGAGCAGGTCGCGGCGGCCGCGGCGCTCGGCCCGGACGCCGTCGCCGTCGAACCGCCCGAACTCATCGGCACGGGAACGCCCGTCTCGCAGGCGGACCCCGACATCGTCGAGGACGCCGTCGCCGCCGCCGAGCGCGTCGACCCGACAGTCGACGTCTACTGCGGCGCGGGCATCAGCACGGGCGAGGACCTCGCTGCGGCGCGGGACCTCGGCGCGACCGGCGTCCTGCTCGCCAGCGGCGTCGCGAAAGCCGACGACCCGCGCGCGGCCCTGGAGGACCTCGTCGAACCGCTGGCCTGACGCGACACCACACTTTATCGCGGACCCAGCCGACGTTCCCGCATGGAGTCAGAACGCGTTGCCATCGTGACGGCGGCGGGTCGCGGCATCGGGGAAGCGTGTGCGCGCCGCCTCGCCGACGACGGATACACGCCGGTCCTGTTGTCGAAATCCGGCGCCGCAGTCGACGTCGCCGAGGAACTCGGGGGCGTCGGGTTCGAAGGGTCGGTGACTGACCCGGACGACCTCGCGGCGCTCGTTGAAGCGGCCGTGGAGCGCTACGACCGCATCGACGCGGTCGTGAACAACACCGGCCACCCCGCCACGGGGGACCTACTGGACATCAGCGACACGGACTGGCACGACGGCCTCGACCTCGTGTTGTTGAACGTCGTGCGGATGGCGCGACTCGTCACTCCGGTGATGCGCGAGCGGGGCGGCGGCGCCATCGTGAACATCTCGACGTTCTCGGCGTTCGAACCGAGCGCGCAGTTCCCCGTCTCGTCGGTGCTGCGCGCGGGCCTCGGGAGTTTCACGAAGCTGTACGCCGACCAGCACGCCGGCGACGACATCCGGATGAACGCGGTGCTCCCCGGGTTCACGGACAGCTACGAGGTCGACGACGAGACCCGCGCGGAGATTCCGATGGGGCGGCCGGCTGCGACCGAGGAAATCGCGGACGCGGTGGCGTACCTGGTCTCGCCGGACGCCAGCTACGTCACCGGCCAGAACCTCCGCGTCGACGGCGGCCTCACTGAATCAGTGTGAGATGCGTGGCCGTCACCGCGCTTCGATGACGTAGTGGTCGTCGTCCTGCCGGTGGAGCACGGCGTCTTCCCGTACCTTCACGATGTAGCCCGTGGGCTGGCGTTCGAGTTCGTGCTCGGCGGTCGTGCGCACGAGGTTTCCGACGATCTGCGCCGACGGCGGTGCTTGCGCGGCGCCGCAGTCGTAGATGGTGAGGAGTTCGCCGCCGTCCAGCGCCTCGTAGACGATGACGTGGGCGTGCGGGGCGAGCTTCCAGGTATCGCCGTCCACGGACGGAAGCTTGTTCACAGCGGTCGGTCGAGCCCCGGACGCAAAAGCCTACTCGAAGTCCTCGAGGGAGACCTGGCCGCGCTGCTCGCGCCAGTCGTCGCCGACGCGGCCCCCCTTCCTGTCGGCCTCGTCGCTGTCGGAAGCGGCGTCCGAGTCAGCCGCACTGTCCCCGCCGGCGTCGACGGCTTCGCTGTCGTAGCCGTCGAGGCTGGCCTGTTCGCGCTCGGAGAAATCCAGGTTCGAGACGCGCACGCCGACCTTCCGCACGGACTCGTCCTCGAACTCGCCCAGCAGGTCCTGCGTGACGTCGTCGACGAGCTCGGGGTCGTCGACGGGGCCGGGCAGCGAGCGCGCTCGCGTGTGGACGTCGTACGGCGGCGTCACGACCTTCACGCCGATGGTGCGGTAGAAGGCGTCCTTCCGGGTGGCGCGGTCCGCGACGGCCTCGGCGAG
>NZ_WUUU01000304.1 GCF_009831555.1 Halobacterium bonnevillei
CCTCCTGGCCAGGCCGCAGCATCGAGGGCGTCGCGACGAGCGCGCTGTACGCCGCCGCTCGACAGGCCAACGCGCCCCGGAGCCTCGACGAGGTGGCCAACGTCAGCCGCGTCGAGCGCGACGAGATCGCCCGCACGTACCGGTACGTCGCCCGCGAACTGGGCCTCGAGGTCGCACCCACCGACCCCACCAGCTACGTCCCGCGGTTCTGTTCGCAACTCGAACTCACCGACGAAGTCGAGCGGCGCGCCCGCGACCTCCTGGAGAGCGCACGGGAAGCGGGCCTGTACTCCGGGAAGTCGCCGGTCGGCCTCGCCGCCGCGGCCGTCTACGCGGCCAGCCTGCTCGCCAACGAGCGCGTCACGCAGAGCGAAGTCAGCTCCGTGGCGAACGTCAGCGAGGTCACCATCCGGAACCGCTACCACGAGATCCTGGAAGCCGGCGGCGAGACGGGCGTCGAGGCCTGACTTCGCACCGAGGGCGGCCGCCGGGCTGCCGTCACTCGACCTCGTAGCCCAGGCCCCGAACCGTCGATTTGATCGCCTCCGTCGAGATCAGCTCCTCGCCGTGGCGCACTTCCACGAGCCCGGTCGAATCGTCGAACGTCGCCAACTGGACGCCCTCGCAGTCCTCCAGCGCGTTCTCGATGGCGTCGCCGTCGGCGGTCGTTGGAACGGTGAACCGCGCGCGGCTATTTGACACGCGACCCACCTCCCCCGTAGCTCCGGTATCCTATCCTCCCACCAGTCACGTCAGTTCTGCGTCTGTCTGTCGTCGGGAGCGTCCAGAACACGGACATACGTCTCCAGTCGGGTATTGGCGGGTTATCCGTTGTGGCAGTGTAGTTACCGGTCGATTGTCCCCCCGCGGGAATCGAGCGCCACGTCGACGACAGCTCTTCGACTCCTCTCTTCCCCTCCCTTTTCCGCTCCGATCTTTCCCCTCCCGGGTGCTGCGTGCAAACGTAACCCCTTTCTGCCGCGTCGCAGGAGTCCGCGGCATGGAGACGACCCGCCACTTCACGGCGACTGTCTACGTCGTCAACGACGGCGCGACCGCCCTCCACGAACACGACCGACTCGGCATCAGGATCCCGCCGGGCGGACACGTCGACCGCGACGAACTCCCCCACGAGGCAGGCAAGCGGGAGGTCCGCGAGGAGACCGGCCTCAACCCGACGCTGCTCGGCGACGCCCCCGACCTGCCCGCACCTGACGGCCGGGCGCTCCCGACGCCGCGCTACCAGGTCTGTTACGACATCAACGTCCACGGGGACGGCTCGGTCGGCCACCAGCACATCGACCACCTCTACTTCGCGACCGTTCCGTCGCGGGACATCGACCCAGCCGACGGCGAGGCGGGGACCGACGCCTGGGCATGGTACGCGCCGGCGGACCTCCGCGACAGCGACCTCGACGCCGACACCATCCAGATCGCGCTCGAAGCGATCGAGGCCGCCGAACGGCGCTCCTAACGAATCTCTCGCGCGCTCCGGTTCGTCACTCCAGGCGGCTCTCGACGTACCGGGTGACGTGGTCGTCCATCCGGCGCTTGAACCCCGCCTGGCGGGCGAGCCGGTCGACCTCGCGGGCGACCAGGCTGCCGTACTGGACGGCCTTCTTCTCGCGCTCGCAGACGACCGCCGGGAGCCGGTCTCGTGCGGCCTCGCGGAGGGCGCGCTTTTCGCTCGCCGTCCGCGACCAGCCACTCGCCGGGGAGTGTTATCGCCGCTGTGACGACGTCGTCGTGGAGCAGCGGCGTCACCGGCTCCACACCGGCGGCGCGAATCGTCCGCAGGTCTCGCTCGAGCTGGTCCGGCAGCCCGAGCAGGACTTCGCGGCGCGCGTCCCGGACGGTGTCCGC
>NZ_WUUU01000305.1 GCF_009831555.1 Halobacterium bonnevillei
CCGCCGGCGTCGCCGACGCAGCAGCGGGAGCCGACGACGGCGGCGGCAACCTGGACGCAGTCGAGGCGTTCCTCGCGGACGAAGCGAAAGTCGAGGCCATCCAGGAGCGCGCCCGCGAGGAGGCGAAGGCGCGCGCCGAGGAGTGGGGGTTCGACGACATCGACACTGGATAGTCGTGCTCCGCCCGTCCAGTCGACGGCCAGCCGGTGACCCGGGAATCGGACGACGGACGATTGGAGAGCACAGGAAGTCACAGGCCTGTTTAGCGAGGTCGGGCTACGCGCCCGAACGCCGTGCTGCCGTCGGGCGTCGACACGCGCACCCGGAACGCCACCGCGACCACGACCGTCTCGCCGTCCCGCTCCTGCACGACGACGCCGTCAATTCGCTCGCAGTCGCCGAACGCCCGACCGTCCCCGCTCGGGCAGGCGACGCTGGCCGCCAGCGACTCGTCGGACGTCACGTTCACGACGACGCCGTCGCGCAGGCGCGCCGTCTCCAGCGTGTCGAGTTGCGGCGCGAGCACCCGCTTGAGTTCCCCCACGGCTTGCTCGCGGTCGCTCCAGGGGTTGCCAGTCGCGACTTCGGCGGCGCCGTCGTGATCCGTTCGAGCGTCCGGGAGACGCGCTCGTCGTGGCGGTCGTCGACGTCCGCGACCGCCGGCGCGTACCCGAACTGGAGGTAGGCGGCGACGACTGGGACGAGCGCCAGGGCGGCGACCACGGCGGCCACGAGGACGAGTTGCCCGCGGCCCGCGTCGCGTCCGGTCACGGTGCCACTCTCCGGCGTGTCACTCCGCCAGTCACGCGTACCACACCCAGATTGTCACACGCCCGCTGCCTGTCGGGACGCGTGCGACCCCGACCGGTGCGTTCGACGGCCGTACCTGGCCGACCGACCCGTGCTGCGTTTCCACGCTGTACATGAGGTTGTCGGGGAGGATGCGGTCCACGCGGCGCTCGAGGGCGTCCCGCTCGCGGTCGAACGCCGTCTCGGACGCCGCCACTTCGGACAGCCGAGTGGCATCCCGGTGCTGTGGCGGTTCGTTCGCCAGGACGGTCGCGGCGTCCTGCGCGTACGCGTCCAGTTGTTCGTCAGCGCCGAGGCCGCCCGCGGGCGTCCCGAACGCGAACGCGCTCGCGACGGCTACGACGAACAACACTCCGACGCCCGCTTCGACGACGGACAGCGAGACCTGCCCGCGAGCGGAGCGCGGCGGCGCGCTGCGGCCGGCTTCCTCGGCGTCACGCATCGACGGTCACCGCCATGACGGCTTTTGTGGTGGTTTCCGCGCGGTACGCGATGCGCACGCTCCCCGGCGGCAGGTCGCTACTGGCGTCGACGGTCACCGTCACCGTGTCGTAGCGCGCGAGCGCCACGTCGTACGCGCCGTCGAGCCCGTCAGAATCGTGGAGGACGACGCGGTCGTTGGCGCGCACGGTCGACACAGTGCTGCCCGCGGGCGGATCGACGGTCACCGTCGCGTTCGCAGTCCGCCGCGGTAGCGTCACCGACGTTCCGTCATCGAGTGCGGGCGTCAGTTCGTGGCGCTCCGTCTCGGCGACGAGTACGATCCGCCGCATCGTCGTGCCGCCCGTGGGATTCCCGCGCTCGACGACAGGCTGACCGTCGAGAGCGACGCGCACCGCCGCGTCCGCCGGGAGCACGTCTCCGAGGACAGCGACGCTGGCGTTGTCGATTGCGGTCCGCGAGAGCACGTTCGCTCGAACCGAAAACGGGCCGTCGGCCGCGACGAGTCGCTCGGCGACACTCGCCGCGAGTCGGCCGTCAGCGGGGTCGGTGTCGGCG
>NZ_WUUU01000306.1 GCF_009831555.1 Halobacterium bonnevillei
CATCCTCGCCGGGGTTCGCAGCCGTCGCCGCGTGGCAACTGCTCACCGCACCGACCGGTGCGCTCGCGTGGCGGCCGGCGCCGACCCCGTGTTCCCCGGCGTCGCGTGCAGCGCAGTCGCGACGGTCGGCGTCTCCGCGTTCACCGACGACTGACTACGCCTCGTCGGCCAGCGACACCGTCAGCACGGGGACATCCGCGGACACGACGACCTCCCGGGAGACGCTGCCGAGCATCGACTGCTCGAAGTCCGAGCGCCGCGTGCCCATCGTCACGAGGTCGACGTCCGCCGAATCGACGTAGTCCAGAATCTCCTCGCCGGGGTTGCCGCGACGCAGTTCGGTCTCGACAGCGACGTCGGCGTCCTCGAACGCGCTTGCAGCCTCGTCGAGTGCGCCGTGTCCGTCCGCGCGGAGTTGCGCGAGCGCTTCGTCCTGCATCTCGTCATCCAGTGTCAGGAACGCGCGGTCGTCGACCACGTAGAGGACGTGGACTGTGGCGTCGCGTCGGCCGGCGATGTCGGCGGCGTGCTCGAAGACCCCCGTCATCGAGTCGCTCCCGTCAGTCGGCACCAGGATCCGCTCGTACATGCTCGACGCTAGAGCCGACTGGGTTATAGGCGAACGGATTTCGGCACGAGCCGAGTACCCCCGGAAGCGAGCCCCCATCGTCGGGAGTCGCGGTGGCGCCCTCAGCCTGCGAGTTCGAATCCGTCGACGGTCCGCGAGCCGTCGCGGTGCTGCCGGAGGTAGTAGGTGACGCCGGGCTGGTGGGCGGCCCCGACGACGAGGTGGACTGCCGGCGCAGTCTCGTGGTGATAGACCGCGTAATCAGCCATGTGTTCGTTGCGAGCGTGCGTGACGACCTCCAGTTCAGGGTCGTGGCGGCGCAGCCACTCGCGTTCGACCGGTTGCGGGAGGAACGCCCGCTGGTAGTACGACTGCAGCGCGTCGAGCAACGTGGGGTCGCGGGCGGCGTTCCTGGACAACTGGAACGACGCGAAGTCCCGGCCGGTGGCCGCGTCGGCGTGACTCGTCAGGAACGTCGTCGCGAGGTCGCCCAGCGCCGCCTCGAAGTCCTCGCCGTAGTACTGGCCGCCCGCGTCGATGAGGGAGAACGCGGCCGTCCGGAAGCGCCCGGCGAGCGCGTTCACGTCCTCGACGACGCCGTCGAATGCCGCTTCGGGCAGGTCGACGTGCGTGGCCGAATCGAGGCCCGCGCACTGTTCGGTCGCCCACGCGTAGTCGTCCATCTCGCAGACGCCCGCGACGTCGTCGAAGTACATGGGGCGGATGCCCTGCTCGACGTAGACGTTCGCGTCGTCGGCGAGAAACTGCGCGACGTGGCGGCGGAGGAAGTCGCGTTCGGCCGGCGTGTCAGCGTGCGTGACGCCGTGCACCCAGAACGCGGTGCCGTCGACGACCACCCGCGTTCCGGGGAGGTCGTCGGCCGCCGACAGCGGCGTCCCAGCGCGCGCTGTGAGTTCGCGGTGCTGGCGTTTCGCCGCGAAGTACGCGTCGTGTTCGGACGCCGCACCCGTCACGGCGACGAGGTCCGCGAGCGCGTCGGCTCCGCGAATCGCGTCGAGGCGGGTGCGTTCGGCCGCTGTGAGGCCGCTGTCGGCGTCCTGACTCATCGGCCGCAGTTAGGGGCCGACGCTGATAAGTTGCGGCTTCCCAGACCGTCCCGCTGGCAGCACCGGTCGACGAGTCGACGGCGGAGTATCGACAGCGGCGACCGCGACGCGCCGCCGTCAGAACAGGCGGTCGCGGCGATGGCGGCGCCGTCGAC
>NZ_WUUU01000307.1 GCF_009831555.1 Halobacterium bonnevillei
GCGTTCCCGCCGGCGGGAGCGTGCGCGCATTGCAGCGCCCGCGACGGCTACGAGCAGGTAGCGCTCTCGGGAACGGGGACGGTCGAAGCGGTCACGACGATTTCGCAGGGCGGTGCGCCCCCGGAATTCGTACCACAGCAGGCCCGCGCCGGCGAGTACGCCAGCGCCATCGTCGCCTTCGAGGGGCCCGACGACGGCGCGGCCAGCGCACCCGTACAGGTGGTGCTCTCGGACGACGACGCGCCCGAAATCGGGGACGAGGTGGTCGCGGTGAAGCGCGTCCTCTACGACCAGGAGGACGTACGCCGGTACGGCGTGAAGGTCGTCCCGGTGGACGCGAGGCGCCCGTGACTTGGCCTGACGGCCGGCGGCAATAGCGAACCGCCCCTCGGGCGTCGAGCACTCGCGAATCCGCAACGTGTTTGGGTGCGGGGCGGCGTAGGAGGTGAGGGAATGACGCTACTGAGCGCCGACACGGTGGTCTGTGACGCCGAGCGCGCCGTCAGCGACGGCGCAGTGGTCGTCGAGGACGACCGAATCGCGGCGGTCGGAGACCGCGAGGAACTGCTGGACGCCTATCCGGACCACGAGCAGGTCACGTGCGACGTGCTCGCGCCGGGCCTGGTCGGCGCGCACATCCATTCGGTGCAGAGTCTCGGGCGCGGCATCGCGGACGACGAGGAGCTGCTGGACTGGCTGTTCGACCACGTCCTCCCGATGGAGGCCGACATGGACGCAGCCGAGATGCGCGCGGCCGCTGACCTCGGCTACCTGGAACTCGTGGAGTCGGGGACGACGACGGCCATCGACCACCTGTCCGTCGCGCACGCCGACCAGGCGTTCGAGGCCGCGGGCGATGCCGGCGTGCGAGCGCTCATGGGGAAGGTGTTGATGGACAAGGACTCCCCCGACGGCCTCCAGGAGGATACGGACGCCGCGCTCGCCGAGACTGAGCGCCTCATCCAGCGATACGACGGCGCGCGCGGCGGCCGCATCCGGTACGCCGTGACGCCGCGGTTCGCCGTCTCCTGCACGGAGGCCTGCCTGCGGGGGTGCCGGGAGTTGGCCGACGAGTACGGCGTCCGCGTCCACACGCACGCCAGCGAGAACCGCGGCGAAATCGAGGCCGTCGAGGCGGACACCGGCTACCGGAACGTCCACTGGCTGGACGAGGTCGGCCTCACGGGCGAGGACGTGGTACTCGCACACTGCGTGTGGACCGACGAGACGGAGCGCGAGGTGCTCGCGGAGACGGGGACGCACGTCACGCACTGCCCGTCGTCGAACATGAAACTCGCGTCGGGCGTCGCGCCGATCCGGGACTACCTCGACCGCGGCGTCAACGTCGCGCTCGGCAACGACGGCCCGCCGTGCAACAACACCCTGGACGCGTTCACGGAGATGCGGCAGGCGAGTCTGCTCGGGAAAGTGGAGGAGTTGGACCCCACCGCACTGCCAGCGCGGACCGTCTTCGAGATGGCGACGCGGAACGGCGCGACGGCCGCCGGCTTCGACGACGTCGGGGAACTCCGCGAGGGGTGGCGGGCGGACGTCGTCGGGCTGTCGACGGACAACGCGCGGTCGACGCCGATTCACGACCCCTACTCGCACCTGGCGTTCGCGGCGCACGGCGACGACGTGACGCTGACGATGGTGGACGGCGAGGTGCTCTACCGGGACGGCGAGCACGTCCGGATGGACGCCGAGAGCGTCCGCGAGCGCGCCCGGGAGTTCGCCGCGCGGCTCTGAGCGCACCGCACTCC
>NZ_WUUU01000308.1 GCF_009831555.1 Halobacterium bonnevillei
AACGCCACTGCGACCGCCGAGGACCTCCGGACCGCGGGCAGGCGAGACCTCGCCAGACCGCATCGCGGCCTACCAGGCGGCGCTCACCGACGACCGCCGCCGCGCGCTCGAAGCCGACCTCCACGACGGCGACCTGCGCGGCGTCTGGTCGACGAGCGCGCTGGAACTCGGCGTCGACGTCGGCGGCCTCGACGCCGTTCTCCTCGACGGCTATCCCGGCACACAGATGAACACATTCCAGCGCGCGGGCCGCGCCGGCCGCGGCACGGACCCCGCTGCCGTCGTGCTGGTCGCGGGCGAAGACCAGCTCGACCAGTACGTGATGACCCACCCGGACGCGCTGTTCGACGGCGACCCCGAGGACGCAATCGTGGACCCCGCGAACGAACACCTGCTCGACCCGCACATCGCGTCGGCCGCCCGCGAGAACTGGCTGGCGCCGGATGACGACGTGTACTTCCCGCGGTTCAAGGACCGCGTCGGAACACTCGAACGCCGGGGCGTGCTCGAGCGCCGCAGCACCCCGCACGGGATGCGGTGGACGTACGCGGGCGACGATAGCCCGCAACACGAGATGAGCCTGCGGTCGATCGACGACCGCGAGGTCCAGTTGCTCGACCCCGCCGGCGACACCATCGCGTCCCTGGAGTTCTCGGACGCGCTCCGGGACGCCCACCCGGGCGCGATCTACCACCAGCAGGGCCAGCGCTACGAAGTCACGGACCTCGACCTCGACGCCTGCGTCGCGGAACTCTCGCCGACGTGGGCCGACCACTACACGCGCGTGCTCACGGACAAGGACATGGACGTCCGGGAAGACCGCGAAACTCACGCGCCGCTCGCTCGCGACGACGTCCCGGTTACGTTCGCTGATGTCACGCTCACCGAGCAGGTCACTGGCTACGAGCGCCGCGACGCGAAACGCGGCGAGACCCTCGGGACGATGCCCGTCGACCTCCCGCCCCAGACCCTCGAAACGAAAGCGCTCTACTACACGGTGCCGCCGGACGTGGAAACTGCGCTGCGGGACGCCGGCGACCTCCCGGGCGCGATTCACGCCGCCGAGCACGCGATGATCTCGATGTTCCCGACGGAGTTGCTCTGCGACCGCGGCGACATCGGCGGTCTCTCCACTCCGGTCCACCTCCACACCGGCCGTCCCACGATTTTCATCTACGACGGCTACCCGGGCGGCGTCGGCCTCGCTCGCGCGGGCTTCGACTCGATCACTGCCCTCGCCGAGCGCACGCTGTCGATGCTCGAGGCCTGCGACTGCGAGGACGGCTGTCCGGCCTGCGTGCAGTCCCCGCAGTGCGGAAACGCCAACGACCCGCTGGACAAGGACCTCGCGATCGACCTGCTGGCCGCGCTCACCGGAGCGTGAACGCTGCGGGCGACGCGTCCAGCGTGCGCAGCGAGTGGTACCGGAAGAACGACACGACGGGGACGCTCACCGCGGCGAGAGCCACGAGTCCGACGACGGCCGCGAGGCCTGCTGCGACGAACGCCACGGCCGTGAACGCGCCGGCGAAGAAAAGCAACCCGAGCGGCACCGCCAGCACGGCGCCCGCGAGGCCGAACACGAACCCCGCGCCGACCAGCAGGACGAGTTTCAGGAGCACGTAGACGCCGAACTGCTGCCACTCCGCGCGGAGCGTCGGGTAGAACCGCCGCCAGCCGTCGAGCACGCCGCCGCCGTGTTCGGCCATCAGCGGCACGACGAACGCCGTGGTGAACTCCA
>NZ_WUUU01000309.1 GCF_009831555.1 Halobacterium bonnevillei
GCGGCGGCGCCGCCGCGCGGCAGTTCACGGCGGGTTCGTCGACGCCGAGTTCGTCGAGCGCGGCGTTCGCGGCGGCTTTGCCGGAGAGCAGCATGGCGCCGAACGTCGGCCCCATGCGCGTGAGGCCGTGGACGGTCGCCGTCGACAGGCCCGCGGTGATCAGGCCGTCGTGGACTTTGCCGGTGTGTTCGACGACCTTGTCCTCGCTGTCGGCGACCCACATGGAGTCGTGGCCGGGGGAGTCGTGGCCGGGCGCGCCGTACTCGCCCTCGTCGGTCTTGTCCATGCCCGTGTTGTGTTCGTCGGCGTGCTCGATGCCCGCGGCGTCGACGACGCCGCGCTCCTGGAGTTTGGAGACGACGACGGCGTCGTGGCCGGTGGCGTCGATGACGACGTCGGACTCGACGGCGATGGGGTCGACGCACGTGAGTTCGCGGGGCAGTGCGTGGACGGGCGTCCAGTTCATCACGATGCCCGCGACTTCGTGGTCGTCGCGCACGACGACGTCCGTGAACTCGGTCATGTTCTGGATGCGCGCGCCGGCGTCGCAGGCGGCCTTGATGAGCGACGAGCACGCGTGCGGGCCGTCGGCGACGGCGAGGCCCTCGGTCTCCTCGTCGTACTCGTAGGGGACGTCGAGTTCGTCGAGGACGTCGTCTGCGGGCGCCCGCACGGTGAGTTTGTTCATCAGGAAGCCGCCGAGCCAGAACCCGCCGCCGAGGTAGTTGTTCTTCTCGACGACGGTGACGTCGACGTCGCGGTCCGCGAGTTCTTTCGCGGCCATCAGCCCAGAGGGACCGCCGCCGACCACGATGACGTCGGTTTCGGTGTCGTCGATGAACTCCTCGGTCCACTGGCGGGCGATTGCGCGCGTTACTTCTGCCTCTCCGGCGGCCGCGAACGAGTCGAACGTCATACCACCTAGTTTTACCACCGGCTACTTATCGGTTTGGAATGCGAGTAAGGCCGCATTACCTGACAGAAACACGGACGTCGAGAGAAACGCGACGAACGGACAGTGAGGCCGCTATCACTCCCACCACCATCGGAATCCCTTTCTCCGTTCGCTGCATTTGTAAGCGTATCATCGCTCTACCGCACAGCGGGTCGCCACGACCGACCCGCGTCCGACCAGACGCGCCGCAGCCGACCGGATCCAACGCAGCCCTACTGCGGGGGGCAACCGTGCGGTCCGTGGAGGTGAGCGGCGCGTGAACCCGAACCGCGTCGACAGCCTCACCGACCTCGCGTACGGCGTACTCATCTTCGTCTCCGTCGCGCTGTTCACGGTCGCCGACTCCAGCGTGGGTCTTGCGTTCGGATTCGGCGTGCTCGCGTCGTTCATCATCCACATCGCGTGGAAGATGGCGCGCTTCGACCCCGACTGGATGACGCGCGCCGTCGGCGAAACAGTCGAACAGACCGTCGAAGAGACGATGGACGAAGCCGTCGAGGAGAAAGTCGGCGAAACCGTCGAGAGAACTGTCGAGGAGACCGTCGGCGACACGGTGGACAAGACGGTCGAACAGACCGTCGAGGCCTCCGTCGGTGAAACCGTCGAGGAGACAGTCGGCGACACCGTCGAGAAAACCGTCGAAGAGACGGTCGACAAGGCCGTCCAGGAGAAGGTCGACGAGTCCGTCGAAGTGACCGTCGAAGAGACGGTCGAGGAGACAGTCGGCGACACCGTCGAGAAAACCGTCGAAGAGACGAGTCAGC
>NZ_WUUU01000310.1 GCF_009831555.1 Halobacterium bonnevillei
CATGGTCGCGGCGTCGCTAGCATGGCGTCCGGCCCCGCCGGACCGACGGTAGCGGTCGGCCCGACGGCCGCCGACGGGGGTCGTGGGGACTCCTAACACGGTGCACGCGCTGGTGCGGACAACGAAACCGTTAAGTGAGAACTTGGTAAACGCATGTGGCACGACTCATCCGGGTTTTCCGGGGGAATTCCGCTAATGACAGATGCACGCATGCGCTCCCGAGAGCAGGAGCGCACGGACGAAGAAGAGACGACGGACGGCTGCCCGGAGTGCGGGGGGCTGGTCGTCCAGGACGAAGAGCACGGCGAATCGGTGTGCGCCGACTGCGGCCTCGTGGTCGAGGAGGACGGCATCGACCGCGGGCCGGAGTGGCGGGCGTTCGACTCCAAGGAGAAAGACGAGAAATCCCGCGTCGGCGCCCCGACCACGAACACGATGCACGACAAGGGGCTGTCGACGAACATCGACTGGCGCGACAAGGACGCGTACGGCAACTCGCTGTCCTCGAACCAGCGCCAGAAGATGCAGCGCCTCCGCAAGTGGAACGAGCGCTTCCGCACGCGCGACGCCAAAGAGCGCAACCTCAAGCAGGCGCTCGGCGAGATCGACCGCATGGCCTCCGCGCTCGGCCTCCCGGACAACGTCCGCGAGACCGCGTCGGTCATCTACCGCCGCGCGCTCGAGGAGGACCTCCTGCCCGGCCGCAGCATCGAGGGCGTCGCAACGTCCTGCGTGTACGCCGCCGCGCGCCAGGCGGGCGTGCCCCGGAGCCTCGACGAAATCGCTGACGTCTCCCGCGTCGAGAAAGCCGAGATCGCGCGCACGTACCGCTACGTCGTCCGCGAACTCGGCCTGGAGGTCGCGCCCGCGGACCCCGAGAGCTACGTCCCCCGGTTCGCGTCCTCCCTGGAGCTGTCCGACGAGTCCGCGCACCGCGCCCGCGAACTCCTGAAGACCGCCAAGGACAAGGGCGTCCACTCCGGGAAGTCCCCGGTCGGCCTCGCCGCCGCAGCCGTCTACGCCGCCGCCCTCCTCACCAACGAGAAGACCACGCAGGCGAAGGTCTCCGAGGTCGCGGACATCTCCGAGGTCACCATCCGCAACCGCTACCACGAACTGCTCGAAGCCGAAGACACGATTCCGGTCTGAGGCGCCTTTCGGGCTCGCTTATTGTTCGTCAGTCCTCGTTTTACTCCGGTTAGGGTTCCGGCTGCGAACTGGCTCAGCTGCTCGAAAGTCCCGCCACACTGATTGACCCCTCCGCTACGGGTGGGACTGAACGGGGCTGGCCGTCTCGCGCTCGCCTGTTCGCTCGACAGCAGGGTTCCCGTTCGCGAAGCAAGCGTGAGCGCAGCGAGCGAGCGGCATGCTGTCGAGCGAACGCGAGACGGCCAGGGGCTTTCGAGGAGGGAGAGGGCGGACCCTCCAAGGGGGCAACGTCCGACGCAGCAATCACAGACTCCGAAACGGTATTGCGGGCGGGAGTCACAGGGTTGGGCATGGACTTCGAGGAGTTCGTGCTCGCGGCGGTGGTCACCGACCTCGCCGACGAGCCGGCCGCCCGCGAGCACGCCGACGCCGTGGAGTTCCGCATGGACCTCGCGGACGACCCGCTGCCCGCGCTGGACGACTACGACGGCGAGCTGCCAGTGATCGCGACGAACCGCGCGGCGTGGGAGGGCGGGGAG
>NZ_WUUU01000311.1 GCF_009831555.1 Halobacterium bonnevillei
CGCCGCCTTCGAAGCGCTCCAGGCGGAGGTCGGCCGTCTCTACCACGAGCGGCGCGCACTGCGCTCGCGGTTGCTCGTGTACGTCGCGGTCGGCTGGACGACGGCGGTCCTCGTCGTCGGCATCACGGTCGCCGTCAACACCGCGGTGCTGGACAGTTTCGCGCAACTGTCCTCGGTGTCCGACGCCGCAAGTTCGGGGGGCCTCTCCATCGACCCGGGCGCCGTCGACCTCGCACGCGACCGCTACCGGTTCTACCTCGTGACGCAGGCGACGATGCTCGCCTGCGGGTGGTTCGCGGGCGCTGCGAGCCGCGGGCTGTACGACGCGCTCCTGCACTCCGGGCTGCTCGTCGCGTTCGCGTACGCCGTCTTCGCGGGGGTCGGGATGGTATGAGTCCCAGGAGTCGGGGGCAGTCGAACGTCGTCGGCGTCGCGATTCTGCTCGGCGTCACCGTCGTCGCGCTCGGGGCGGTCACCGCCAGCGTCGGCACCGTCGTCGACCAGCACGCCGCGGCGAGCGACACCCGCCGCGTCGCCGCCGACGTCGACGCCGCACTGCAGCCACTGGAGACCACGGGCGTCCGACGCGGCACCGTCTCGTTCACGAGCGGGAGTGTCGACACGCTCGACCGCGAGGTGCGCGTGCTGGACAGCGGCGGGATCGTCGCGACGGTGGACGCGAACGCGCTCCGGTTCACTGCGGCGTCCCGCGGCGCCACGTATCTCGCGGGGTCCGTGCTGGTACACGGCGACAACTGGGCGCAGACCAGGACGGCGGTCGCGGTGACGGCTGACCCCGACGTACTCGTCGTGAGCGTACCCGCCCTCCGCGGGAACGTCTCGCGAACGGCGACTGGCGGCGTGACGTACTCGCTGCGGTCGAACGTCTCGCACGCCCGCCGGTCGCTGGGCCGCGGCGGCTACCGGGTCGCAGTCGAAACCGCCCACCCCGAAGCCCTCCGCGAACAGTTCGAGCAGATGAACGCGACCGTCACCGAGCGCGACATCGACGAGGACGGCGTCCCGAGCGTCGTCGCCGACTTCCCCGGGTCGCGGACCGCGTACCTCGTCGTGCACGACACCGAGGTGAGCCTGTCGTGAACGCGACGCCGCCGCCGCACACTGACAGCGACCGCGGCGTCGTCCCGGCGGTCGGGAAGGCCCTCGAAGCCGGCATCGTCGTGTTGTTCATCGCGGTGTTGACGACGACGCTGTACGGTGGTGTCGTTCCGGACGCTCGCAGCGCGGCCGGCGACGAGGTCGGCGAGCGCACGCTCCAGCACGCTGCCGCGAGCGTCGAGGCTGCGATTCCGGCAGCGGCGCAGGCGTCTGCTGTCGGCGTGAACAGGACCGTCGCTGAGCGCAGGGTCAGCCTGCCGGCGACGATACGCGGTGAGAGGTACCGGGTTACGGCGAACGGCACCAGTCTCGTGCTCGTTCACGACCGCGAACGCGTCGGGGGTCGGACGCCGCTGGTCCTTCCGGACACCGTCCGCAGCGTCCGGGGGAACTGGACCGGCGGCGACGGCCTCGTGCGCGTGACGACCCACCCTGACGGCGGCCTCGTCGTCGAACTCGCGGAGGGGTCGGCGTGACACGGGACGCGGGAAGCACCCCACTGTCGAGGCGCGCGCAGGCGAACCTGACTGCGCTGGTCGTCGCGCTCCTGCTCGTCGC
>NZ_WUUU01000312.1 GCF_009831555.1 Halobacterium bonnevillei
CCGGCCAGGGCTTTCCGCCTTGACGTCGTCCGGAACGACGTAGTCGCGGCCGTCCAGCACCGCGCGCCCTGCGCGGCCTGCAGGAGCTTGATGGAGCCGCGTGGACTGACGCCGAGCGCGGCGTGGTCGCGGGTGTATCGCGCCAGCTCCGTCACGTACTCCTTGACGGGGCGGGCGACCTCGACGCCGGCCGTCGTGGCGCGCGCACGCTGGAGGTCCTCGACGGTCGCGACGGCCTCGATGTCGTCGATTGGGTGGCCGCCCACGACGCGGTCGAGGACGTCGACTTCTTCCGCGCGACCCGGGTAGCCCAGGCGGAGCTTCTTCATGAATCGGTCGAGTTCCGCGACCGGGAGTTCGTACGTGCGGTCGCGTTCGACGGAGTTCTGGGTCGCGATGACGACGAACGGGTCCGGGAGGGCGCGGGTCGTGCCGTCCGCGGTCACCTGGCCTTCCTCCATCGCCTCCAGCAGCGCCGACTGCGTCTTCGGCGGCGCGCGGTTGATCTCGTCGGCGAGGAGGACGTTCGCGAACACCGGCCCGGCCTGGAACTCGAACTCGCGGGACTTCTCGTTGAAGACGTTGACGCCAGTCACGTCGGTCGGCAGGAGGTCGGGGGTGAACTGGACGCGCTGGAAGTCACCATCGAAGGACCGCGCGACGGCGCGAGCGAGCATCGTCTTCCCGACGCCGGGGACGTCCTCGAGGAGGACGTGGCCGCCCCCGAGGACGGCCGTGAGGACGTGTTCGACGACGTCGTGTTTGTCGACGATGACTGTCTCGATGTTCTCGACGACGCGTCCAGCGAGGTCACTGGCGTCGGCGACCGGCATCTGGGCGGCTGCGGCGTCCGTGCGCGGGTCCGCGACGGCCTGGGTGTCGTGTGCATCTGTCATAGTGGAGTGGGGAACCAGCCGGCAGTCGTCGGCTGTGAAACGGTAGGGTAGCAGATACTTGTATGTTTATTGGTCGCACGCGTCCTCGCCGGGACGCGTCCACGGCTTACAGGTCGTACAGACGCGAACGCCGCCGTCCACCCAGAGCCGACCCGCGGGTTCGCCGCAGGCCGAACACGTCCCGCCGTCGCCCAGCCACGAACTCGTCACGGCCGCCCGTTCGACCGCACCACCGCTCGCGTCGGGACCCGTATCCCTCGCGCTGTCCGGCGATTCGGTGGCGGTGGCGGGCGACGCACTGGCCGCATCCCTGCCCTCACCTGAGCCCTCGGTTGCATCGGCGTCCGACGCCGCGTTCCCGTCGTCAGGGACGAACGCGTCGAGTGTCGCCTCCTCTGTCACAACCGCCTCTAGGGACGCCACCGACATAACCGTCCCGGAGCATCTAAGGCACCCGCTCCCGGACGTTCGAACATGGTCTGGCTACTCGACGACCCGGTGTCGATGGTGGAGAATCTCGTGACGGCCGCGACCACGGACCCGATCTCGGCCGCCCTGGTCCTGTTCGGTGGCCTGTTCGTCACCCTCAGCGCGGGCGCGTTCGGCGTCCTCGCGCTCGGCGGGATACTCGACTCGCTCGTCCCGGACACCGCGACGGTCCGCGAACGCCGCCAGCGCTCGTAGCGCCTCGGAACGCAGTCTGCGCCGCTCTTACACGCCAGCCTCGTCGAACGCGTCCGCGAGCAACGCGACCGCATCCGACCTGTCGGGGCCCAGCGG
>NZ_WUUU01000313.1 GCF_009831555.1 Halobacterium bonnevillei
CCCGTATCCCTGTGTGCCTTGGGTAGTGCTCAGCCCTTCCTCTATCGGGGCAGTTGGTGATGGGTAACGTCCGGCTGCTCCTCGAACGCCGACTCGTCGGCGTACGCGGGCGGTTCGTACTCAGTCGGGAACGACGCGGCCGTCACCTCGCCGTCGTCTACGGTTAGCTCCAGCGTCTGCGTGCCGTCCTCGAAGGTCAACGCCGCGGTGACCTCGTCGCCGTCCGCTGTCACGGAGTCGACTCCCCCGAACGCCCCGTATTGGCCGTAGAGGCCGTACGAGTACGATTCGAGGGTTTCTTCCGCGTCGTGTTCTTCTCGCGAGAACCCCTCGGGGAACGCCTCGACGACTGCCTCGCGGCCGTCCGCGGAGAGCAAGTCGGCGGCGTCCGCGAACGCCCCGTCGGTGAATCGACTGACGAACTCTCGAGCAGTGGATTCGGCGCTGTCAGCTGCAGGGACCATCGCCAGACGGTTGCGTGAACTGATACAAATAGGTTCGTGGTCCTACATCACCGGCGGCGGCCGCTATCGTATCTCCGGGCTACGTGCGGCCGGCGATGACCTCGACGGCCGTCTCCTCGACGAGCGGTTCGTCGTGCGCGGCGAGTCGCTCCCGGACGTCCGCGGCGAACGCCGACTGGTCGGTGCCGAACGACGCCGGCGCGCAGAACGACAGCGAGAACACGTACCCGAGCGCGTCCTCGACGCTCCACTCCCGCCGCAGGTCGAACGTCCGCGTCTCTACGTCCGCGAACCCGTGCTCGGCGACGAGTTCGTCCCAGGGGTCGTCGTCGTGGCTCACCGGCCCGGTACGCTCGGGTACGTCGTCGATGTAGTCGGACGCCGCGTCGTGGATTGTCGCCTGCCAGTCCCGGGTTCCCCGGGTCAACCACTCGCGGTCGGTGACGATTGCGACGCCGCCGCCGTCGGCCGTCAGCGAGTGCAAGTGGTCGAGCGTTCGTCCCTGCTCCATCCAGTGGAACGCCCGTCCGATCGTCGCCAGTCGCACGGTCCCGATGTCGGCCGCCAGGCCCTGCAGGTCTGCGTCGGACCCGACGAGCCACTGGACGTTCCTCGCGCCCTCGCTGTCGGCGAACTCGCGGGCGTGGTCGAGCATCGCGGCGTTCGGGTCGACGCCGACGACGTCGCCGGTACGAGCGGCCAGCGGGACTGCGAGTTGGCCGGCGCCACACCCGAGATCGAGGACGCGCGTGTCGGCGTCGAGGCCGAAGTGTGACACGAGGTAGTCCAGCACTCGGTCGCCGTAACCGGGGCGGTGGGCGGCGTAGTAGGGTTCGGTGCTGTCGAACCGGTCGGCGGGGGCGTCAGCGGGCATCAACGTCGGCACGAACGACCCCCCAGACAAACAGTGCTTCGGCGCGCCTGGGGAGACGAAGTTCGACGCGCTCGGTGGAGACGAGTGTTCGGTAGAGACGAGGGAGTTTTTCCGCGCGCGGTCGAACTGTGAGTCATGGACGTGCGCGGCGAACGAGAGTGCAAATCCTGTGGAACGCGGTGGTCGTACTTCGAGACCGGGAGCGTGGCGTGTCCGGAGTGCGGGAGCGTGCGCAGCGTGGGCGTCGGCGAGCGCAGCCAGCACACCGACGGGAACGCCACGCTGGACCTCTCCGACGCCCAGCGCGCGGCGGCGGACG
>NZ_WUUU01000314.1 GCF_009831555.1 Halobacterium bonnevillei
CAACGTCATCGGCGCCGTCGGCGAAGTCAACAACGTCAGTAAAACCGACGTTGACATCTCCGAGACGAGCGTGTACGAGATCCGGACGACGCTGCAGAAGTCACCGGGCGCCGGTGACGTCGACCTCTCAGGGCTCTCAGTTCAGTACGTCGGCCCGGACGGCTTCGGCAACCTCGTTCACATCAGCGAACGTAACACGTCGGCCGATAGCGTGTCCAATGTGTACTTCGTGCAGGCGATCACGGCCGAGACCGAGGAGGACACGGTGATGACGAGCGAGAGCGACCGCTACGAACTCGTCATCCCGACCGGGACTCACTGGAACAGTAGTCACTCTCTCATAAACAAGACCTCCGCTTCGGACAGTGACAATGTTTCAGTGGCGACGTACGGTAGTGATGCAGACATCGAAACTGACATCAGTTCTATCGACGTCAACAACACCGACCTCGATCTGCTGACCGAAGGCGAAACCATAGAATTGACTGTTACGACGGAGTCCGGTTCGCAACGGTACGTGAACCTCCGCGTCCCGTCTTCGCTCGTCGGTGACGAAGGTGGCACGGTCCAACTCTAAATAGTACAATGTTCGAATTTATCAACGACGAGGAAGAGCGCGGTCAGGTGGGGATCGGGACGCTCATCGTGTTCATCGCGATGGTCCTGGTCGCCGCAATCGCCGCCGGCGTCCTCATCAACACTGCGGGCGTCCTCCAGACCCAGGCGGAGGACACCGGCCAGGATAGTACCGATCAGGTCGCAAACAACATCAACGTCATCGGCGCCGTCGGCGACGTCGCGAACGCGAGCGCGACCGACACGGCAATCGTCAACGCCAGCAACAACATCAGCGACTTCGACACGGAACTCACAGACTCGGAGGTCTATACCCTCCGGCTGACCACGCAGAAGTCCCCGGGCGCGGGTGACATCGACCTCTCCGGACTCTCCATCCAGTACGTCGGCGGAGAGTCGTTCGCAAACGTCATCCATCACACCGAGGCGGAAGCTCCCGCGATTAACGCATCTTCAAAATTAGATGACCCGTGGGTGAAGGGCGAAGGAACCGCGGCGTACTTCGTGCAGGCGATCACGGCCGAGACCGAGGAAGACACGGTGATGACCAGCGAGAGCGACCGCTACGAAGTCATCATCCCCCTTCAGCAAGTCTACAACGAATCGACTGGTGACGGGGCCGCTGGTGAATCAATCCAGAGTATCGAAACCACCGAAAACGACGGGTACGACAACAGCGAACTGCAGCTCCTCCAGGAGGGCGAGAACGTCGAGTTGACAATCACGACGCCCGCTGGTTCGCAGCGGTACGTGAACCTGCAGGTGCCCGACTCGCTCATCGGAGACGGTGGCAGCTCAGTTCAACTATAGATAAGACAATGTTCGAATTTATCAACGACGAGGAAGAGCGCGGTCAGGTGGGGATCGGGACGCTCATCGTGTTCATCGCGATGGTCCTGGTCGCCGCAATCGCCGCCGGCGTCCTCATCAACACGGCTGGTGTGCTGCAGACCCAAGCGGAGGACACCGGCCAGGATAGTACCGATCAGGTCGCAAACAACATCAACGTCATCGGCGCCGTCGGCGAAGTCAACAACGTCAGTAAAACCGACGTTGACATCTCCGAGACGAGCGTGTACGAGA
>NZ_WUUU01000315.1 GCF_009831555.1 Halobacterium bonnevillei
GCCGACGTGGCCGAGGCGGATGCGGACGCCGTGCTCGTCGAAAGCGGACGGCGCCCGCACCCGTCGCCTGAAAAGCGCCCCGGCGACCACGAGCCACAGATCCCCCGACTGCGCGGACGTCGTCGTGCCGATCGCGAGCGTGCGCGCCGTCGGCGAACCCCTCACTGAGGCGGTCGCACACCGGCCCGAGCGCGTCGCCGAACTCACGGGCCGTTCGGTGGGCGAGGAGATTCGTCCGGCGGACGTCGCCACCGTGCTCGCCCACCCCGAAGGCGGCAGGAAGGACGTGCCGCCGGACGCCTCAGTCGTGCCGCTCGTGAACATGGCCGACGACGCTGCACTCGTGGAGACCGCAACCCAGATCGCAGACGGCGTCCACCAGCGCGCGGACGTCCAGCGCGTGGTGGTCACCTCGCTGAAGGCCGAGGACCCCGTGAAAGCGGTCGTCTCTGACTGAAGCAGAACTTCGAGCGGCCGAGCGGTCCGCCGACTTCCGGACCCGCTCAGAAACGACTCGCCGCGTCGTCGACCGCGTCCCGCGTGTTCAGGTTCTCGAACGTGGTGACGTCGCCGACTGACGCGACGTCGGCCTCCGGCACGGCGACCCAATCGAGGTCTCCGAGCGGCGCGAGAATCTTCCGGTCGCCGCGTTCGAGGGCGGCCTCGCAGGCGGCGGCCATCGCGTCCGCGCGATAGACCGCCTGGGTCGTCTGGTACCAGCCGTCGTCCATCTCGGGGACCGCGGCGTCGTGGCCGTCCGCGCGGTCGAACAGGCGGTCGACGACGGCCGGGTCGACGAACGGCATGTCGCAGGCGACGACGGCGCCGTACTCGCCGCGCGCCTCGCGGAGGCCCGCAGCGATTCCGGCCATCGGCCCCTCGTCGGGCTCCGGGTCCAGGGCGACCCTGACAGGGTTCGAGTACCCGTCGAGGGCGTCGAGGTGGCCGTCGCGCTGGTCGGCCCTGCAGTTCACCACGAGTTCGTCGGTGACGGCGTCGAGCCTGTCGGCGACGCGGCGGAGCATCGGCGTGCCGCCGAGGTCCGCCAGCGCCTTGTCCCCGTCGCCGTACCGGGTCGAGCGGCCGCCCGCGAGTATCACTGCTGAGCGCACGAGGGCGTGTCGGTCCGCCACGCGCTTGAACCCTGTGGAGCGACAACCCTTAACACGACGCAGCCGTACCGTTCGGCCATGACTGGCGACCACGTCCTCCGGGTCCGACTCGGTGCGGGAACCGTGACCCGTGAGCGGATCCCGGCGGCGTGGCGCGAGCGGTACGTCGGTGGAAAGGGGCTGGCCGCACGGTACTTGCTCGCGGACACGGAGGCCGGCGTGGACCCGCTGGACGCCGACAACACGCTGGTGTTCGCCGTCGGGCCGCTCACGGGTCGGGCGCCCGGCGAACCCGGTTCGCGGTCGTCACGAAGTCGCCGCTCACGGACGCGTTCCTCGACTCCTACGCGGGCGGCGAGTTCGCCGCGAGACTCGCCGGCAGCCTCGACGACTGCCTGCTGGTGCTCGTGGAGGGTGAGCGCGAGACTCCGGGGGCGCTCGTCGTCGAGGACGGCGACGCGCACATCGAGGACGCTCCGGAGCTGGCGGGGCTCGAC
>NZ_WUUU01000316.1 GCF_009831555.1 Halobacterium bonnevillei
GACCGCTCGGAGCCGGTCGAACTGGTGACCCTGCGCCTGCGCGCCCGCGGCCTCGTCGAGACGCCCGAACTCGAGCCGCCGACCACCGAGGGCACCGTGGCGGACGCGGTCCGCGAGGTCCGAACCGTGACCTACGACGGCGACGACCACGAGACGACCATCTACGACCGGTCGTCGCTCCCGACGGACGCGACGTTCGACGGCCCCGCAGTCGTCGAGGGCAAGGAGAGCACCGTCGTCGTCCACCCCGGACAGACCACGGAGGTCGACGCGCACGGCAATCTCGTCGTCGAGACCGGAGGTGGCCGCTGATGGTGGACTCCGTCACGCTGGAAGTCGTCCGGAACGGCTGCATCGCCATCGCCGAGGAGATGAACGCGAACCTCGTCCGGACCGGCTACTCGCCGAACATCAAGGAACGCCGGGACTGCTCGTGTGCGCTGTTCGACGCGGACGGCGAGATGGTCAGCCAGGCGGAGAACATGCCCGTGCACCTCGGCGCGATGCCGTTCTCCGTCGCGGCCGCCGTCGAGGAGTTCGGCGGCAGCCTCGAACCCGGGGACGCAGTCCTCCTGAACGACCCGTTCCGGGGCGGCGCCCACCTCCCGGACCTCACCCTCGTTTCGCCCATCTTCGCGAACCCCGAGGCCGAGGACCCGACGCTGGTCGCGTACGCAGCGAACCGCGCCCACCACGCCGACATCGGCGGGTCGACGGCCGGCTCCGTCGCCGCCGACTCAACGGAGATCTACCAGGAGGGGCTCCGCATTCCGCCCGTCAAGCTATTCGCGGGCGGCGAGGTCGTCGACGACGTGATGGAGATGATTCTCCTGAACGTCCGGACGCCGGACGAGCGCCGCGGCGACCTGCGCGCCCAGGAGGCCGCCAACGAGACTGCTCGCAAGCGCGTGCACGAACTCGTCGACAAGTACGGCGTCGACGAACTCGACGACGCGTTCGACGAGATCAAAAACTACTCCGAGCGCCGGATGCGCGCGGAGCTAGAGGCGTTCCCGGACGGGACGTACGCGTTCGAGGACGTCCTCGACGACGACGGCCGCGGCAACACCGACCTCCCCGTCGAGGTGGCGGTCACCGTGGACGGCGACAACGTCCACGTCGACTTCGCCGGCACGGCCGACCAGACCGAGGGGCCGATCAACGCCGTGCTCGCGGTCACGTCCTCGGCGACGTACTACGCCATCCGCTGCGTCACGGACCCCGACATCCCGCCGAACCACGGCTGCTACCGGCCCATCGAGGTGGACGCACCCGAGGGCAGCATCGTCAATCCCGACCCGCCGGCCGCCGTCGTCGGCGGCAACCTCGAGACGAGCCAGCGCGTCACCGACGTCGTGCTCGGCGCGTTCGGCACCGAGGCGCCCGAGCGCGTGACCGCGGCCGGCCAGGGCACGATGAACAACATCACCTTCGGCGGCACCGACCCCCGCGACGGCACGCCGTACGCGTTCTACGAGACCCAGGGCGGCGGATTCGGCGGCCGCACCGGCAAGGACGGCATGGACGGCGTGCACGTCCACATGTCGAACACGATGAACACGCCCGTCGAAGTGCTGGAGACCGCGTACCCGCTG
>NZ_WUUU01000317.1 GCF_009831555.1 Halobacterium bonnevillei
TGGGAGTTACTACTACGTCAACCGCGCGCTCGGCGGTTCTTCGGCAGCATCGTCGGCTGGGGGATGTGGGGCGGGCTGATGTTCGCGTCCGCGTTCTACATGCTCGGGTTCGGCCAGTACCTCACGCACGTTCGTCGCCCGTGAACTCCGCGAGATTACCGCGGAACTGGGGTACACGAGCGTCGACGACCTGATCGGCCGCGTCGCACACCTCTCGGAGTCCGAGACCGACCACCCGAAGGGCCGACTCATCGACCTCTCGCGGCTGCTCGCCGAACCCGCGGGGGACACCCGTTTCCGGACGCGCGCGCAGGACCCCCCGGACATGTCCCTCGACGAGAGCGTCCTCGCGGCCGCCGACGCCGCCGTCGAGGACCGCGAGGCGGTGTCGGTGTCCCGCGACGTCTCGACCAGCGACCGGACCGTCGGCGCCCGCATCTCGCACGCGGTCAGCAGCGAGTACGGCGTCGAGGGGCTCCCCGAGGACACCCTGAACGTGGACCTGCGCGGGAACGCCGGCCAGGCGTTCGGCGCGTTCCTCGCGTCCGGCGTCACGATCTCGCTGACCGGCGCCGCCAACGACTACGTCGGCAAGGGCCTCTCCGGCGGCACGCTCGCCGTCCAGACGCCCCCGGACGCCGGCTTCGACCCCGCCGAGAACACCGTCGTCGGGAACGTCGCGCTGTACGGCGCGACGGACGGCGAGTGCTACGTCAACGGCGTCGCGGGCGAGCGCTTCGCAGTCCGGAACTCCGGCGCGAACGCCGTCGTCGAGGGCGTCGGCGACCACGGCTGCGAGTACATGACCGGCGGCATCGTCGTCGTCCTCGGCGACGTCGGCCGTAACTTCGCCGCCGGCATGAGCGGCGGCGTGGCGTACGTCCACGACCCCGACGGGACCTTCGAGTCGCAGTGCAACACCGGGATGGTCGCCGTCTCCCGGGACCTCTCGGAGCGCGACGAGGACGCGGTGCGCCGCCTCGTGGAGAACCACGCCGCGCGCACGGACAGCGACCGCGCACACGAACTGCTCGCAGACTGGGACGCCGCCATCTCAGAGTTCGCGGTCGTGATGCCGGACGCCTACCGCGCCGCCATCGACGAGCGCCCGGAGGCCGACGCCCGCCGCTCGCTCCCGTCGCGCGTCCGCACCACGGGCGTCGCAGGGAGCGCAGACTGACTCCCACATCGCGGGGCGAGTGAACTGACGCTCCTCGCTCATCGAAGCCACCTTGGGCGGCTTCGCTCGCGTACCAGACCGGTAAAACGCTGATTTCACTCCACGACACTGCTTTTCCAGTGGCCGCCGTCGCCGACTGTATGCAGCGCCGCACGTACCTCGCTTCGGTCGCCGGCCTCGCCGCCACCGGCGGCTGTCTCGGGGCGTTCTCGAGCGCGCGCTCCGACGGCGGCGACGGCGGGCCGAACGCGCCCACCGAGTGCCCTCCTTCGACGGGAGCACGACGACCGTCTGCGTCGGCGATACCGACGCTGCGGCGTCGTTCTCGCGGTCCACCGCGGCCGTCTCCAGCGGCGGCGAACTCGTCACCACGCTCACGAACGAGTCCGCCGACGAC
>NZ_WUUU01000318.1 GCF_009831555.1 Halobacterium bonnevillei
CACTGACACGGCGGCTGACCGCGCGCTGACTGGCACGAACGCCGCGCTCGCCGGGGCGGCCCGGACCGCCGCCGCGAACGCGATTCGGAGCCCGGCAGTCGCAGCGGCAGATTCCAGGTTCGGGGCAGCCATCGACCCCGACCAGCCGTTCCGGGAGACGTTCGCGCTCCGCGTGTACGCTCGCACGGAGCGTGCGCTCCGGGACCGGGAAGCGACGGTCGGCCCAGCGACAGCCTCGGTGTCCCTGCCACGCGTCGAAACGAACGAGGACGCCGAACGCGCAATCGACGCGGTCTCCATCGAACGCGCTGACCAGGCAGTGGTTCGAGTCACCGTCTCGGACGTCCGAGTGACCGTCCGACGCGACGGGGACGTCGTCTCCCAGACGCGGACGAACGTCTCCACGACGATTCACACGCCCGCCCTCGCACTCCACGACCGCGTCACGCGCTTCGAAGCGAGACTCGCACGGGACGCGCTGGACGGACCGGGGCTGGACCGCCGTCTCACGGACTACCTCCACCGCGTCGTCTGGCTGCGCGGGCCGCTCCAGTACGCGGGCCTCCCGATCTCGAACGTGCTGGCGAATCGCCACGTCGAACTGCTCACGAACCGCGCGCTGCTCGGCGTCCAGCGGTCGACGTTCGGCCGCGCTGACGAGGCCGGCGAATCCGCGTACGGACGAGCGTACGCGCGCACCGGACTCGACGACGTGCTCGCGGTCGTCCAGGACAGCGCGGAGACGCGTGCGAGCGAGGTACTCCAGCAGACCGGCGCTCCGGAGGCCCCGACGGACACCGCTATCTCGGCCGCTATCGACGCGACAGACCGCCCCGACCAGTCCGTCCCCGTGGGGGTGAACGTCACGGCGGACCGCGCGTTCCTGGCGTTCGCCGACGGTGACGGTGATGCGTCCCTCGACGGCACCCTACGGGCGGCGTTCACCTCGATTGCCAGCCGCCGCGCGGAGGTGGTGCAACTCGACCGGACGACGCGCCAGCGCGGAGACCGCCCCGAGAACTGGACGCTCGCCGGGACGACGACGACCCGCGATCTGACCGTCGAGGGCGCAGTGGAGCCCGACGACGTCCTCCGACCGGACCTGCACCACGCGGACTCGTTCGGTCGCCGCGTGGCCGCCGCGGAGCGCGAAACGCGGCGATACGTCAACGGCAGCCGGGAGCGTTCGGTGGTCGAGACGACCCGAACCACTTACCGAGTCTCGGTTGGCGTCGGGTACGAGGTGCGTCCGCCGACCCGCCAGCTGCCCGGAAACGCAGAGCAGGTACTGACGGCCGACGCTAACACCGTCGAGGACCGCGTCCACGAACGTATCGCGGACTCCGCGACTCGCGCGCTCGTCTCCGAATCGGGTGGCGAAGACGACCTCGTGCGCCGCGCCGTCGAGGGCGACCAACTCGGCCGCGAGCACGTCGTGCGGCCGGAACTCCCCGAAGCAGTCCGCCAGCGAGCGTACCGCGTTGCTGCCGACTCCCGCCGCCAGGCGCGGAACGTGTCCGCCAGCGTCTCCACGCGGGAGTTGACGGGCGGCC
>NZ_WUUU01000319.1 GCF_009831555.1 Halobacterium bonnevillei
TGCTCGCGGACGCGGGCCTGGCGGGTGCCCGGGGGAAGGGCCGCGACGTCTGGCTGGCGCTGGGTGTCGCTGCCCGCCACGACTACGTCGTCGTCCACGACGCCGACACCACGACCTACGAGGCCCGCGACGTCCGGAAACTCCTCTTTCCGCTGGCCGAAGACTTCGCGTTCTCGAAGGGGTACTACGCGCGCGTCGAGAACGACCGACTGTACGGCCGGCTGTTCCGCCTGTTCTACGAGCCGCTCGTGGACGCGCTCGCTGACGCCCACGACCACGACGTCCTGGACTTCCTGGGCGGATTCCGGTACGCGCTCGCCGGGGAGTGCGCGATGACCAGCGACCTCGCGCGGAGCCTCCGCGTCCAGCGGCGCTGGGGCCTGGAAGTCGGGACCCTCGGGGAAGTCTACCGGGTGGCGGGCGGCGACGCGGCCGCGCAGGTCGACCTCGGCCGCTACGAGCACGACCACCGCGCCGTCTCCGGGCCGACGGGCCTCTCCGAGATGAGCGAGGGGGTTGGCGCGGCGCTCCTGCGCGCCGTCGAGGACGCCGGCCTGGACGTCGATTACGACGCGCTCGTGGAACGCTACCGGTCTGCCGCCGACCGGTTCGTGCGGGCGTACGGCGCCGACGCCACGTTCAACGACCTCGACTACGACGCCGAGGGCGAGCGAGCCCAGACCGGGACGTACGCGGATGCTATCACCCCGCCGGGACCGGACACGCGGCTGCCAGCGTGGAACGCCGTCGACATCGACCCCACCGACGTCGCGGCGGCTGCTGCCGCAGACGTCGGGAAGACTGCCGAGGGATCGAGCACGGTCAGCGCGGACCTGGACGCTCGGGCAGGGGACGGCGGCGGGTCGAGCGCGCGGGGCGACGGACCTGGTGCGGAGGATTCAAGCGAGTTCGCCCGGGAGGACGACGCGTGAACGGCGACGAACTCGCGGGCATCGTGGACCTCTTCGGCGGCCTCACTCGGGAGGAACTCCACGAGGCGCTCGCGGAACTGGCGTTCAAGCGCGGCGACGACTTCGACCCCGACACCGCGCAGGCGGACGTGACGGGAGCGCTCGAGGACTACTACCTGCTCGCGGTCGACCGCGACGACCAGCGCGTGCTCGTGCCGGGACCGGTGGCGTTCCCGGAACTCCCCGAGCGCGCCACCGACCTCCCGCACATCCTCGACGTACAGCCGCGGTCCGTCGACCGCGAGGAACTCGCGACTGTCGTCCGCGAGCGCCTCGAATCCGACGCGGCGGACGCGGACGGCGACCGCGCGCGCTACCTCGTGGACGTGACGTACGACGCCGAAGCGTGGGCGCCCGTCGAACTCGACGACGTGCGCGAAACGCTGGCCGACGAGTGAGGCCGCCGAGCCAGCGCCCGGCGGCGTGGCGCCCGAAAGTGCTCGACGGCGCGTGAGTTAAGGTCGTCGCGGTCAATCGTTCACGCATGGACCTGTCGCGGGTCGCCCGCCACCCGGCCGGAGCGGGTCACCGACGAGGACCGGGGACGCCGGCCGTCCTCGTGCCCGGGTCGTCCAGCG
>NZ_WUUU01000320.1 GCF_009831555.1 Halobacterium bonnevillei
CGACGGCCGCGGCGCCACCCCCGAGGCCATCGACAGCGCCGCCGAAACCGCGGACCTCTTCGTCACGAACGAGGTGGCGGCGCGCTCGTACCTCGACTGCGGCCCGGCAGAGGCCGCCAGCTACCTGCGCGACGCCGGCGCCGACAGAATCGCGGTCACCGTGGGTGCGGACGGGGCCTACCTCGCCGCGAGCGACGAGAACGACGGCGCCGTCCAGCACGTCGCGGCGCCGGACGTCGAGGTCACAGACACGACGGGAGCGGGCGACGCGTTCACGGCCGGGCTGGTGCACTCGTGGGTGCTGGGGAACCGCGTCGCAGCCGACGCGGGCCGCGTCGCCGCCGCCGCCGCCGCGCAGAACTGTACGAGCGAGGGTGCACGCGGCGCGCTGCCGTCCCGTACGGACCTCTCGTCCATCGAACGGCAGTAGCTGCTGGCACGGCCGCTCCGGTCAGCACGAACTCCTACTCGCACCTGTGCGCTCCCTTCGCGAGTCGTTCCGGCGAGCTGCGTCTTTGCGGAGTCGACTCCAACGGAGCGAGCGACGTCAGTCGAATCCCGGTCGCCGCATCCACCAGCGGGCCGCAACGGACAGCTCAGGCGCTGGCTCTGTCGAAGCGAACCTCGCGTTCTCGATAGTGCGTTTATGAGGTTGCGGCCGGAACTGTCACTATGGCTGAATTCGAGTTGGGGAACCCGTGGATTTTCACAGTGGCTGTGGTCGTGACCTGGGTCCTCGTCTGGGGGATTACTGAGGTGGTGTTCCTCGATGGCGACCCGACCAGTGCCGTCATCACTGGGGCAGTTAGTGGTCTCGCCTTCGCGCTCTTCTACGTCATTCTGTCCACTCAAATCGAAACCTGAGACGGTCCCTTGTCACCCTGTACTGAACGGCGTCTCACCGCTCCCTCGAAGAACGGACCTCCGTGGGCGACTACTGCTCGGACTCCGGTTTCGCGTCGACGAGCGCCCGCACTCGGGACTCCTCGACGGGCGCGGTCGTCTCGCCGTCCGCCTTGAGCGCGGTGCCGACGATGGCGCCGTCGGCGACGGCGAGCGTCTCCGCGACCGTCTCCCGCGTCACGCCGCTCCCGACGACAGGGGGAGCGGTCGTCGAGTTCGTCTCGCGGCCGCGACGTCGCGAACGTGGTCGAGGCTCGCTTCCTCGCCGGTCCCGGCGCCGCTCGCGACCAGGCCGTCGGCGAGGCCGCGCTCGACGAGTTCCGCGACCTCCTCGCGCAGCGGGCGGTCGGCCAGCGGCGCGGAGTGCTTGACGTCGACGTCCGCGAGGATCGAGACGTCCGCGTCGAGGCGGTCGCGGAGGCGCATCGTGTCCGCGGCGCGCCCCTCGACGACGCCCTGGTCGGTCAGTCGAGCGCTCGTGTGCACGTTCACGCGAACGAACTCCGCGCCCGCCGCAGCCGCGACCGCAACCGCGGCCTCGGCGTCGTTCCGCAGGACGTTCACGCCCAGCGGGACGTCGACCTCGCGGCGCACGTCGCGGGCGAGCGCCGCCATCGACGCCACCACGTGCTTC
>NZ_WUUU01000321.1 GCF_009831555.1 Halobacterium bonnevillei
GACACCGCCTACGCGGTGGTCTCGCCGCACGCGCCGGACACCCACGCACACGTCGCCGGCGACCTGCCCGTCGTCGAGACGGCTGGCGACGGGTACGTCGCAGACCTCTTGACTGCGCTCGACACCGTCGACACGCCCGTGCTCACAGTCGCCGCCGACGTGCCGCTGCTTGCGGCCGACGTCGTCGACGACGTCGTGGCCGCCGCCGACGGGTCGACGAGCGTGCGGGTGCCGCGAGCGCTGAAGGAACTGCTGGGCGCGAGCACCGACGAGGGAGACGGCGACGCCTGGGTTCCGACCGGCGTGAACGTCGTCGGCGACGACGAGGACGACGTCTACCGGAGCTACGACGCCCGCCTCGCGGTGAACGTCAACCGTCGTGCCGACGCGGCGATCGCCGAGCGCCTGCTCGACGCGCGAACCACAGCAGCGTTCGGCGCCGACCGCCTGGAGGGAGACGATGGACCCTGACGCCGTCAGCGCCGCCACCCGGGTTCCCCACGGCGGCAGCGACGACCCCGACGTGCTGGACTTCAGCGCGAACGTCAACCCCCCGGACGCCGCCCGGCGTCCGGGACGTCTACGAGCGCGCGCTCGACGACGCCACCCGCTACCCGAGCGACGACTACCCGGAGTTCCGCAGCGCCGCCGCCGACTACGTGGGTTGCCCGGCGGACTGCGTCGTCCAGACGCCGGGCGGCCTCGCTGCTATCCGCCTCGCGATGGAAACCCGCCTCGAACCCGGGGACAGCGTGCTCGTCCCGTACCCGAGTTTCGGCGAGTACGCCCGGGAAGTCCGGTTGCAGGGCGCGACTCCCGAGTTCGTGCCCCACGACGAACTGCTGGACGCCGACCCCGGCGACCACGGACTGGCCGTCGTCTGCAACCCGAACAATCCGACCGGCGACTGCTACGACCCCGATGCCCTGCGCGCGTTCGCGGACCGCTGCCGGGCTGCTGACACGGAACTACTGGTGGACGAAGCCTTCCTCGGATTCACCGACGGGGCCACGCTTGCGGGCGCCGACGGCGCGGTCGTCGCGCGCTCGCTCACCAAACTGTTCGGTCTGCCGGGCGTTCGAGCGGGGTTCCTGGTGGCGACCGGCGAGCGACTCGCAGAGTTGCAGACCGCGCGTCGCGCGTGGAACCTCAGTACGCCCGCTGCGGCCGTGGGCGCGCACGCCATGCAGCAACGCGAGTTCGTCGACGCGACGCGGGAGCGTCGAGCGCGAGCGCGAGCGACTGCGCGACTCGCTCGCGGACGACTTCGACGTCCACCCGTCGGACGCGCCGTTCCTGCTGCTGGACGCGCACAGTCGGGACGTCGAGTCGCTCGTCGCCGCAGCACGGGACCGCGGCGTCGCCGTCAGGGACGCGACTACGTTCCGCGGCCTGGACTCCCACGTCCGCGTCGCCGTTCGGACGCGCGAAGCGAACGACCGGCTCCTGGCGGTGCTCGCCGATGTTTGACGCGACCACCAGCGAGGCGTGCTCCGCCTCCGGCGTCCCGGCGCGCGGTGGCTGTCGACGG
>NZ_WUUU01000322.1 GCF_009831555.1 Halobacterium bonnevillei
GCGCCGCGCCGGCACCGCGGAACTGGTCGCCGACCAGCTGCTCGGCGGGAGCGGCGTCGAGTCCTTCGACCCCACGCGCTTCGACGGCGACGAGGAGTTCGACGTCGTCGAAGGGATGACGGTCGAATAAGGAGTCACAGGTCGCGCCGTTCCTGTGCTGTTCGGTCGGGTGGCCGCGGCTTCAGCCGGCTTCCGACCTCAGGACGCGTCCTCGCCGGTTTCGTCGCTGACGTCGACCGCGCCGGCGTGCCCCCACGCGCGTCGGACTCCGCGGCGTCGCGACCGCCGCCGTCTCCTCCGGATCGGCGTGCCGCCGACTCAACTGGAACGTCCTCGCCCTGGTCGTCGACTTTCGGCAGGAAGACGTACAGCGTGCCCTCGTCGCGGAGCTCTGCGCGCGCCGACGACGCGTCGACCGCGGCGTCCTCGGGGAGCCTCGCGCGCCCGTCCAGCGACAGGCCGCGACCCGGGAACACCATCTCGACCCCCTCGCGGAACTCCCGGAACCGGTCGATTCGGACCTCGACTGCTCCGTCGTCGTAGTTCACCTGCACGTCGCTGGCCACGACGCCGGGCGCGTCGAACACCGCGAGGTACTCGTCCTCGCTCTCCAGGAGGTCCACGGGCAGCGGCGTCTCCTCCTGGAACCGGGAGGCGGCCCGACCCATCCGCCGGAACACGGCGTCCCCGACCGCCTCGGCGAACTCTCGGGCGGTCATACGTCAATCACCGCCAGGCAGTCTGTCCCCCCGCAGTAGGGACAGGAGAAGTCCGCGACCCCGACGTCGTCGGGCATGTCGTACGTGTAGTGGAGTTCGAACATGTCGAGCTCGCAGTCGTCACTCGTGCATCGAACCTCCAGCGTGGCAGGCATACCCCTGACTTGGGGCGGCGCGTCCATAAAGCAGCGGGCTCCGGTGAGAACGACTGCCGGCCGGCGACGGTGCCGTCTCCGGAACACGAAAGTGCCGGCGCACTATCGTGTTGCGGTATGGCATCGAAGCGCGGCCCGCGCCTCGTCCTCACAATCAGTGTGCTCGCGGGCCTCGCGAACACCGTCCTGTTCCCGCTGCGGAACCCCCAGCAGGTCGCGCTCGCGTCTGACGTCTACTACTACGCGGCCCGCGCCGCGCTCGCCGGCGCGGACTTCTACGCGGTCAACCCCATCGGCGACACGGGGTTCCGGTACCCGCCGGTCGTCGTGCTCGCGTTCTATCCACACGGACTGCTCGGCGACCCGGCGCTCGCGTTCGCGCTCCAGACACTTCTGAACCTCGCGGCGCTCGCCGGCATCCTCGTGCTCACGCTCCGGGTTGTCGACCACGCCGGCGTCGGACTGGAGCGCCTCGACGTCGTTCTCGTCTCGGCGTTCGTGTTCCTGGTCGGGCCGGTCGGCGTGAACCTCGTGATGGGGCAGGTGAATCTCGTGTTGGCGTTCGGCATCGCGGCGGGCGCCGTCCTTCTGCTCCGCGGCCGTGGACGCGCCGCCGGCGTCGTTCGGGTCCGTCGCGCTCGTGAAACTCTTCCC
>NZ_WUUU01000323.1 GCF_009831555.1 Halobacterium bonnevillei
GGCCGCGGCGCCGGTACCCGTTCGTGGACGCGGGCGACCGGTCGACGGAAATCACCGCCGGCGACGTCGAAGCCGCTGGCCCGGACCACGCCGTCGTCCACGTCTGCGGGAAGGGTGACCGCGTCGACCCCGACTTCGAGGGCCGCGGCTGGCGCCTCGACGCCACCGTCCACGTCGTCGACGACAGCCTCCTGAATCAGCCCAGCCCACGCCTGCTGGAGGGTCTCGAACTCCTCGCCGACCGCTTCCACGGCGAGTAACCGCGCGACTGGTCAGCGCTCGCGCCGGCCGCCCGTTCCGGGACGACTAAGGAGCGTCCGGCGAGTGCTTCGCCGTATGCGAGTTGCAGTCGGCTCCGGGAACCCCGTCAAGCGCGACGCCGTCGCCGGCGCGCTCCCGGACGCGACAGTCGAAGCCGTATCGGTCGCCAGCGGCGTCCCCGAGCAGCCGTGGGGGGACGACGAGACGATTCGGGGCGCGCGGAACCGCGCGGAGCGTGCGCTCGCGGCCGGCGACTACGACCTCGGCGTCGGACTGGAAGGCGGAGTAGCAGAGCGAGGCTCCGACCTCTTCCTGATCATGTGGGCTGCCGCCAGCGACGGCCAGCGAACCGAAATCGGCGGCGGCCCGCGACTCCGGCTGCCCGACGAGGTCGCCGCCCGCCTTCACAGTGGCGACGAACTCGGCCCCGTGATGGACGACCTGCTGGACACGTCGGGGATTGCAGAGAATCAGGGCGCCGCGGGCGTTCTCACGGACGGTATCACGGACCGCACGGAAGCGCTCCGGACGGCAGTCGGCGGCGCGCTCGGGCCGTTCGTCACCGACTACTACTGACTGGCGGCCTTGCCGCTGGCTTCTACCGACAGTTGACCCGGTGGTCCGGACGGCGTCACTCGTCGACGGGGAGCGCGTCCCGCTCCGAGGAGAGGTCGGCGTCCTTGCCCTCGACGGCTTCGGTCAGCGAGACGTTCAGCCACGTCATCGACACCGCGCCGCCGGCGACGGTGACGACGTTCTTCACGATGTGGTCGACGATGGCCACGCCGAGCGCGAGGCCGAACGACACCGGCAGCAGCGTCGACACGATTGCTGCGAAGGCGGCCTCGTAGATGCCGACGCCGCCCGGCGGCCCGGGGATGACCTTCGCGAGGTTGCCGACGCTCACCGCGAAGAAGCCGACGGCGAGCAGGCTCACGAGCGCGAGGTCCAGCCCGAACGCGAGGAACACGAGGAGTGCAGTCGCGACGTCGATGGTCCAGATGAGGACGCTCGTCCCGCCGATGCGGGCGAACGCGCGAGTGTCGGCGGCGCCACGCTGGATGTCGCCGACGAACTGCTCGAAGATGCCGGCGACGTACTCCGTGTAGGAGTCGTCGCTGGCCCACTCCACGACTTGCCGCACGTAGTTCGAGTCCGAGCGCGCGGACACCACGATGGCGGCCACGGCGCCGAGCGCGAGCACGCCGACCGAGGCGAGTCGACGACGG
>NZ_WUUU01000324.1 GCF_009831555.1 Halobacterium bonnevillei
ACGCGTTCGAACTCCTGTCCGGTGTACACCGCGAACGTCAGCCCGACGAACTCCGGCAGCACCGGCATGTCGCGCAGGTGCGTCCGGATCGGGTCGTTTGCCGTCTCCTCGGACGTCGATTCGCGGGGGTGCGCGCTCTGGATACCACCGAGCGCGTGACCCCGACGTGCCCGAAGTGCGGCGCGACGATGGAGAGCGCGGGCGCCGGCCAGGGCTACCGCTGTCGGGACTGTCCCACGACGGCGCCCGGTAAAGTCGACCGCGACGTCGACCGCGACCTCGAGGTCGGCTGGTACGAGGTGCCGCCGCGGCCCGCCGTCACGTCGCGAAGCCGCTCGTGCGCGGCGACTGGGACGCGCCCGTTCACGTCGAGCGGTGAGTCGCCTGGTCGCGTCGAGCGGTGACTCTCGGGTTCTGGGCTCCAGGCGGTGACCCGCCGGTTCCGAGGATTCTCGCCACGAGTTCTGCGTCCGTCGGCGATTCCGCGCGCTCTTCTCACCGTGTGAGAACACCGCACTGTCCCACAACGCTTTATCCCCGTGGGCGGCCAAGGTGTGGGTATGCGCCGCGACCGCCGCACCCCCGTCGAGTCGGATCGTGCCGCGACCGAGACGCCCGACAGCGACGACCTCGTGCGGCGACTCGACTGCCGCATCGAGGACGGCGAGGACGGAACGCGTGCGACGCTGTTCCCGGCGGACGCCGACGGCGACGAACTCGTCACGCACTGGCTGACCGCGGACGAGGACGACGTCGTCTCGCTGGCCGACTGGCGCTAGTCGAACAGTGCCTCGATAGCAGCGTGGACCCGCCGCGGGACGTGCGGCCGAACCACCGTCTCCTCGAGACGGCCGTGGTCGACCCACTCGACCGCGGTCGCGTCCGACCCCGCGGTCGGTGTCCCCGTCGTGTTCGATGCAGCAACCGCGTAGCCGACGGAGACGACGTGTTTCTCGCCGAAGGGCTCGAGCTGCGTCGCCTCCACCAACACCATGTCGGCGGGGTCGGCGGTCAGCCCTGTTTCCTCCCGGAGTTCGCGCGCGGCGGCGATCCGCGGTTCCTCCTCGACTTCCAGGTGTCCGGCCGGCGTCGACCACTCGCCCGCGCCCGGGTCGACGCCGCGTCTCACCAGCAACACGCGGCCCTCGTCGTCGACGACGGCGGTACCGGCGACCGGCACCGCGTTCCGGAACTCCGGCCGCTCGCAGGACGGACACCACTTGCGCTGTCGGCCGTCGACGCGTCGCTCACCGAGCTCGGTCCCGCACCTGGGACAGTACTCGGGGATCATTGTTTCAACCCGCTCCCGGTGAGCGCGACGACCACGTCGTCGTCCGAGCACACCGCGCCGCGCTCACGGTAGTCCGCGAGGCCGGCGACGGCGACGGCGCTCGTCGGTTCGACGTAGAACCCGCGCTCGTGGAGCTCCGCCAGGTCGCCGCCGTCGCGTCGCGTCGCACGCGATGGCGTCGCCGTCG
>NZ_WUUU01000325.1 GCF_009831555.1 Halobacterium bonnevillei
CTCGCGGGATTCGACGTCGACACGGGCTCGTCGGGAGCGTCGGCGACGACGAGAACGGCCTGCTCGCGCGGCGCGAACTCGACCGCGTCGGCGTCGACTCGACGGCCTCCGGGTCGTCGAGGACGCAGAGACGAGCGTGAAGTACCTCGTCGTGGACGGCGACGGAGAGGTCATGGTACTCGGCAACGACGGCGCGAACGAGGCCGTGACGGCCGCCGACCTCGACCCCGAGTACGTCCAGTCGGCCGACCACGTCCACCTCACCAGCCAGCGGCCGGAGACCGCCGCTCGCCTCGCCGAACTCGCGACGAACGCGGACGCGACCGTCTCCTTCGACCCGGGGCGGCGCCTCGGCGAACGAAACTACGCGGCGACGATCGACCGCACGGACGTCCTGTTCGTCAACGACCGCGAAGCGCTGGCAGTCCTCGAGGACGACGCCGCCTACCCCGAGTCCGACGTCAGCGACCGGGTCGTCGTCGTGAAGCACGGGTCGGAGGGCGCGACAGTGCACACGCCGGAGGCGTCCTACAAGCACCCCGGATTCGACGTCGAACCCGTCGACACGACGGGCGCCGGGGACGCGTTCGCCGCCGGATTCATCGCTGTCCTCCTCGAGGACGGCGGCGACTACGAGCGGGCCCTCGAGTACGGGAACGCCTGCGGCGCGCTTGCGGCACAGGCGGAAGGCGCGCGCACGTCCCCGACGTTCCCGGAGGTCGAAGCGTTCCTCGACCGACAGTTCTGACGCAGATTTAGGTGCGGTGGCGACGTACGGTGGCGTATGGAACTCCTCGCCGGGTACGCCGACCGCGTTCTGGAGTACGACGACGGGTCGCTCGCCACCGTCTTCGAGGACGAGGTGCAGTGTCTGGACGCCGGGCCGGACGGCGTCTACTGCGGGACGAGTGACGGCCTCTACCGGCGACGCGACGGTGAGGGGACGGAGTGGGAGCGCGTCGCGGACGTGGGTGACGTCACCGCGGTCGCGGTCCACGAATCGGGGGTCTGGGTGGGAACGGAACCCAGTGCCGTCTATCACGCTCCCGAGGGCGAGCGCTTCACGGAGTGCAGCGGACTGACCGACGTGCCGTCCAGCGACGACTGGGCGTTCCCGCCGCGCCCGAGCACGCACCACGTCCGGTGGCTCGAGCCGACCGCGGAGCGCCTCTACGCCGCCATCGAGGCCGGCGCGCTCGTGCGGTCGCCGGACGGCGGCGAGACGTGCGGGACCGCGTCCGCTCGGGCCCTACGACACGCACTCCATGACGACCACGCCGACCGCCCCGCCCTCGCGTATTCGGCGGCCGGCGACGGCTTCTACGTCACGCGGGACGGCGGGGACTCCTGGACGACTGCAGCGTCGGGACTGGACCGGTCGTACTGCTGGAGCGTCGTCTGCGACCCGGACGACCCGAGCGAGTGCTCGTGTCTGCCGCGCCCGGCCCGCGGAGCGCCCACCGACGCC
>NZ_WUUU01000326.1 GCF_009831555.1 Halobacterium bonnevillei
GGTCGCGGACCCACGCGGTCGGCGACGAGTCGGAGGCGGCGGCGCCGACGAGTGCCGCCGCGCCGAGCGGGGCCCACGCATAGGGGAGCGATGCGACCTGTGAGATCGGGAACTCGACGACCGGGTCGACGTACGCGAGGAAGGCGAGGCCGAACGCCCAGGACGCGGCGAACGACGCGAGGAGGAACGCGGCGACCGGATGGGACCGGAGTCGTCGCTGGACGGCGAGAGAGCGCATGGTCGCCGTTTGTCGGAGTCCTTTCATGAAGGTTTCTACCTCGCTCAGCGGTCCAGTGGTCGCTCCAGGCGCGACCGACCGACAGGACCACGTCTGCCCCACCGGGTCGTGACGGCCGGCCAGTCTCGGTGCCGAGTCGACACGGCAATTCAAGTGTGGGTGCGCGTACAGTCGGGTGTGAAGTACGCTCGCCTCACCGTGAATGCGCCGCCCGAGGCCGGGTCCGCGGTCCACCGCGCCGCGATGGGCGTTCCCGAGTTGGGGGACGCGTACCTGCTGTTCGGCGGCATCAAGGAGCGGGAGCCGACGCAGTTCTACGCCGTCGAGGGCGCGCGAGCGCCGCTCGTGGACGCGCTCGAGGCCGCCGACGCCGTGTCCTACTACGACGTCGCGAGCGTCGACGACGACTACGTGTACGTCTACACGCAGGAGGTGGCGACCGAGGCGAACCGGCGGCTCCGCGCGACGTTCACGCGGGACTCCCTCGTGACGACGCTGCCGGTCGTCTACCGGGCGGACGGCACCGCGTCGTTCACCGTGGTCGGGCGCCCGAGGACCTGCAGGCCGCCGTCGCGGACGCCCGCGAGGTCGCGGACTTCGAGGTCGACCGCCTCGGCGACTACGACCCGCGCGAGACCGACTACGCGGCGGCGCTCACGGACCGCCAGCGCGAGGTCGTGGCGGTGGCCGTCGACGCCGGCTACTACGACGTCCCGCGGACCGCGAGCCAGGACGACGTCGCGGCGCAACTGGACTGCGCGCCCTCGACCGTCGCCGAACACCTCCGGAAGGCGGAGGCGGCGCTGGCGGGCGCGGCGATTCGCAACGACGCGGGACTCTGAGGGCGTGACCGTCGACGAGACAGCGGAGGCCACAGCGAACGACACAGCCGGTATCCTGGCGGACTGAACGGGCGAGCGCGGGTCCCGGGCGAAGCCCCTGTCCGCTCCGCGACATATCGCTCACTCCGTTCGCGATAGTGGTCGCGGCGCGAGCGGGAGCCGCGCGGGGGCTTTCTAACGGGGGTACCCTCGTCGAACCACGACCCGCGAATCGATTCGAATCCGCGTAAGACCTTTGGCGCGGGCCACGAAAGGCCGGGCGATGGAGTTAGAGGCGATTCCGGGCGTTGGCGCGAAGACGGCGGAGGCGCTCCGGTCGCTGGACGACCCAGCGGACGCGCTCGCGGGCGTCCGAACTGTCGGGCAAACAGC
>NZ_WUUU01000327.1 GCF_009831555.1 Halobacterium bonnevillei
CGGGCTGTTCCGGACCTCGGACTGGGGCGCGTCGTGGTCCGCCCTGGACACCGACTGGCCCGCGCTCCTGGAGTCCGAGCGACCGCGCGGCCTCGTCGTGCTGTGACGCGCGCTCGCGGACGCGAACCCTTTTGACGCGACCGGCCCTCGCTGCCAGCATGGACGCGTGGAAACTCGTCGCCGGCGTGCTGGTCCTCCTCGGCGTGTTCCAGGTGCTCGCTTCCCTGGGCGCGCCGTCGCTCGCCGCGGGGCTGACGACCGCGTTCACGGGATTCGTGTTGCTCCTCGTCGGTTTCCTGGCGATCTACCGCGCGGAAGTCGACGGGTCGTAGCAGGCGACGGGGTTCTCGTCGCCGAGCGCAGGTCGTCGGGAACTGACGCTGGCCGTCGCCGGACGCAATCCCCGCTCTTTTTCTCCGGGAGCGCCGAAGCCGCTTGCATGGCAAACCAACCGCACCTGCTCGTCGAGGAGGGCGACGTCGAAGACGTCGCGCTCGTCCCCGGCGACCCGGGTCGCGTCGACCGCATCGCCGCCCACTGCGACGACAGCGAGGTCGTCGCCGAGAACCGCGAGTACAAGGTCGTCAACGCGACCTACGAGGGCGTCGACCTCACTATCTGCTCGACCGGCATCGGGTGTCCGTCCGCCGCCATCGCCGTCGAGGAACTCGCGAACGTCGGCGTGGAGACGTTCATCCGCGTCGGCACCATCGGCGCGCTCCAGGCGGACATCGAGGTCGGGGACATGATCGTCGCGACCGGGGCCGCCAAGGAGGAGGGCACGAGCAAGCGCTACGAGTCCGCGGTCTACCCAGCCGTCCCGGACTTCGACGTCCTGACGAGTCTCGTTGATTCGGCCGAAGCCAACGACGAGGACGTACACGTGGGCCCGATCGTCAGCGACGACGCGTTCTACAACGAGTCCGACGAGTACGTCGCGGACTGGAACGACGCGAACCTGCTCGCAATCGAGATGGAGGCCGCCACGGTGTTCTCGCTGGCGCGGCGTCGCGGTCTGCGTGCGGGCGCCATCTGCACCGTCGACGGCAACCTCGTCGCCGGTACCCAGAAGGGGGCGGACGGCGAGGACGAACTCCCGGAGAAGGCCAAGAACAACGTCGCACGCGCCATCGACATCTCGCTGGACGCCGTGACCGACCTGGCGTAAGCGCGCTGGACGCCGTGACCGACTCGACGGACGCCCACTCTGTGCGGCCGCCGTCGCGGCGAGACGGTTGCCGCGCTCACGCCGGGTGTCGACCGGCCGAGGCTACCGAGTGAAACGGCGGTTCGCCTCGGTACACCCCTGCGTGCCCGTCGTCGCCCCGCCCGAGTTGGAAGCCGAAACACCCAACTGGCACGCTCGCGGAGTCGGTTGACATGTTCTCGGAGTGACGGCCGGCGGGTCCGCCGCGGCCCGCCCGACGGCCCTC
>NZ_WUUU01000328.1 GCF_009831555.1 Halobacterium bonnevillei
CCTCGGGGTGGACGTTCTCGCCGCCAGTGACTATCTGGTCGGTCCGCCGGCCGCCGACGTAGAGGAAACCCTCGTCGTCCAGGTACCCCTGGTCGCCGGTCCGGAGGCCGTGCGGGCCGAACCGCCCGTCGGTCGCGGCCCCGGCGAGGTAGCCGGGCATGACGGTAGGGCCGGAGACGACGATTTCGCCGGTCTCCCCCGCCGGGAGCGGTTCGCCGTCGTCGTCGACGATTGTCACCTCGGTACCGAGCAGCGGGCGGCCGACAGATTCGGGAGCGTGCCGGGCTTCGCCCGGCCCGAGGGTCGCCACCTGGGACGTGGTCTCGGTCGCGCCGTAGGTGGGACACACCGGAACCCCGGCGTCCACCGCGCGTTCGACGAGTGTCGGCGGCGTGGGAGCCCCACCTACGAGCGCGAACCGCAGCGAGTCCGGGAGGCCCCCGGGGTGTTCGTCGAGGAGGCGCTTGAGCATCGTCGGCACGAGCGACACGCCGGCGCAGTCGTAGTCGGCGAGCGCGGTTCCGACCGTCTCCGCGTCGAACCCCCGGGTGAGGACTGCCGTCGTCCCGTAGAGCGCGGACCGTAACACGACTGAGAGCCCGCCCATGTGGTACAGCGAGAGCGGGCAGAGCCAGCGGTCGTCGGGGAGCACGCCGAGGCGGAACGCGGACGCGACGGCGCTCGCCGCGAAGTTCCCGTACGTCAAGCGCACGGGCTTCGGGTCGCCCGTGGTCCCCGACGTGAACAGCACCGCACGAGTGTCGGACCAGGCGAGGTCGGCAGCCTCGACCCTTGTTGGGTCGCGTGCGGACAGCGAGTCGGCCTCCCCGTCGCCGTCCACGCTCAGGACAGGCGTCGGCCCAAGGTCGACAGCCGCGTCCTCCGTGTCTCGCTCGCACACGCACAGGACCGGGCCGACGGATTCTGCCTGCGCGCGGAGTTCCGGCGTAGCCAGGCGCGCGTTCAGCGGCACGAGGACGGCGCCGAGGCGAGCGCACGCGAACGCCAGTCGCACGAACGCGGGCCGCGTCTCCATGATGACGGCGACGCGGTCGCCGCGCTGGACGCCCGCCGCTGCGAGTTGGCCGGCGATCGTCTGGACGTCGTCGTGGAGTTCGCGATACGTCCACGAACCGTCGGTGGCCGCGTCGACGAGTGCCACGGCGTCCGGGTTGCTACGCGTCTGGAGCGCGACGGCATCCCGCATCAGTCCGCACCTCCGGGGAGCGGTGACTCACGGTCCACGTCCACGCCGTGTCCTGGGCCGTCCGGGACGCGGATTCGGCCGTCCTCGACGGGGGCGGGATCGGCTGCGAGGTCCGCGTCGAGCCATTCCGCCGTCGCGAGGCCGCACGCCGGGACGTCGGGGAGGCTCGCGGCGAGGTGGACGGCCGCTGTACGGGCGACGGCGCCGTCGATGGTCGTCGTGACGACT
>NZ_WUUU01000329.1 GCF_009831555.1 Halobacterium bonnevillei
CGCACGAGTCGCGGGCGTCCCGCCACAGCGCAAGCGGCAGCACGGCGAACACGACGAGCGCGGGCACGCCGAGCGCCACGGCGGGAATCGAGACGAGGCTTTCGACGTCGGCGACGACGGCTTCCGGAACGACGACGGCGACGACGGCGACCCACAGCGAACTCGCCACCCAGAACGCGGTGACCAGCGGGACGGCGGCGACCCAGTACCACCACCGCGACCCGACGCGGACGTTACTCATGGCAAGTGGTTGGTGGCGCGGCCGCTTGTACGTCACGGAGGCCGCATCCGGCTACTATTCGCGGGCGACCGTCACGGCACGCCCTCGGACTGGTGGCGCCGGTAGAGGTAGTAGACCGCCAGCGGCGCCTGCAGCGGCTGGGCGACGATGCCGGCCAGCCCCAGGAGGCCGTACAGGACGGGGTCGGGTTCCCAGTCGCCCGCCGTGGCCGCGACCGCGTCCGCGTCCAGGTAGATGGCCACCGGGAACAGCAGCGTCAGGAGCATGCCGACGCCGACCAGCAACAGCACGACGACGACCACGCCCGCGACGCCGAGTCCGATGCTCGCCGCGCGCCAACCCCTGGCTCCATCGCGCTCGCGCCGGTCACGGCGACCAGGAACGCGGCGATGCTGACGACGAATCCCACCACCGTCGCGACGACGAAGTACACCGGCAGCGCCGCCACCCAGTACCACCACTTGGAGTCGGGTGCGGCCGCTCGGCGTCCGCCAGGGAGTGTCCGCCCGCGACTGGGGGTCTGGTCCCGGTGACTGGCGCGGCCTCGGACTGGCCTGCGTCCGAGTCTACGCCCGTCTCGTCGGGGTCAGAGTCGGAGGGCGAATCGGGCATACGGATGGGTTCGCCGCTCGCCCTGAAAAAGTTAGAGGGTGGCTGTAGCCAGTGCTGCCGCGTTCAGCCTCCGAAGCGGCTGTATGTCCGCGTTCAGAGCGCCTCTCGGTAGGCGTCGAGGGTGCGTTCGACGTCCTCCTCGGTGTGGGCGTAGGAGACGAACTGGGATTCGTACTGGTTCTGGGAGAGCAGGACGCCCCGGTCGAGCATCTGCGGGCGGAACACGCGGTTCCAGCGGTCGACAGCGCCGCGGCCGACGTCGCCGCCGGTCTTCGGGCAGGACTCGAAGCGGTCACAGCTCGGGTCCTGGCTGCAGCCGTCCGTGCACGCGCCGGACTGGGCGTCGCCGCCGCGCGTGAACACGACCTTGAACAGGCTGTCCGTGCCGACGACCGTGTACTCGGGCGCCTGGTCGGCGACGACGGCCTGCAGGCCCCCCCTGAGCTGTCGCCCGAGGTCGTTCACGTGCTCGTAGACGTCGTTCTCGGCGGCGTACTCGAGGGTTTCGAGGCCCGCAGCCATCGTCACGGGGTGCCCGGAGAAGGTGCCCGCCTGGAAGACGTCGCCG
>NZ_WUUU01000330.1 GCF_009831555.1 Halobacterium bonnevillei
CGCCGCACGGCACGCCGTCGACGACGGCCTCCCGGGCGTCCCGTACGCGCTCGTTCGCCCGAGCGGTCACCACGCGCAGCCGGCGCAGAGCGACGGCTTCTGCTTCTTCAACAACGTCGCCGTCGCCGCCGAGGACCTGCTCGCCACCGGCCGAGCGGACAGGGTCGCCATCCTCGACTGGGACGTCCACCACGCCAACGGCACGCAGGAAGCGTTCTACGACCGCGACGACGTGCTGGTCGTCAGCATCCACGGCGACCACGACTCCTGGGACCCGGAGACCCATCCGCAGTCCTGCGACCTCACCGAGCAGGGGACCGGCGACGGCGCCGGGTACACGGTGAACGTCCCGTTGCCCGCGGGAACCGGCGACGACGGCTACCGGTACGCGCTCGACGAACTCGTCGACCCCGTGCTCGCGGCGTTCGACCCGGACGCGCTCCTCGTGAGTGCGGGCCAGGACCCCGGGACGATGGACCCGCTCGGCCGGAACACGGTGACGAAAGCCGGCTTCGAGTCGCTCGGAGCGAGCGCGCGGCGATTCGCCGACGACTACGCCGCCGGGTCGCTGGCAGTCGTCCAGGAGGGCGGCTACCACGTCACGCACCTTCCCTACGCGACGCTCGGCGTCCTCGAAGGCGCACTCGACCACGAGACCGGCATCGAAGACCCGTTCGCGTGGATGCCCGGGGACACCGAGTCCGCCCGCCGAGCGGTCGACGACGCAGCCGCCGCGCACAGCGAGTACTGGCCGCTGGACTGAATCCCGACTTCCTGGCCGTCGACTACTGGAGGGCCGCCTCGACCTTCTCGATTGGATGCGCGGGCTCGCCGGCGTCCGCTCGGTCCGAGAGCTGCGTGCGACACGACGTCCCAGGTGCGACCACGCCGTCCGCGTCGCTGTCTCCGATGCCGTCGACGAGGATGTCCGCGATGGCCTGCGAGCGGGCGTAGTGCTCGCGCTCGTAGCCGAAGCTCCCCGCCATCCCGCAGCACGTCGAATCCACGGGGTCCACGCGGTAGCCCGCGCGTCGGAGGACGCCGACGGCGTGGTGGTCGGTGCCGACCGCCTTCTGATTGCAGTGGCCGTGGTAGGCCAGCGCCTCGTCGACAGGCCCGAACGCGAGGTGGTCGTCGAGCCGTTCGCGGTCGAGGTACTCCATGACGCCGCAGGTCTCCGCGGCCACCCGCTCGACGGCCGGCCCGTCCAGCAGGTCCTCGTAGTCGTCCTGCACGACGACCGCATCCGAGGGTTCGACGAACACCGGCGTCCGGCCCTCGGCCACCGCGGGCGCGAGGACGTCGACTGTCGCCTCGGCGCGGGTTCGCGCGCGGTCCAGGAACCCCATCGAGTACGCCGGTCGCCGCTCGGCCGCGCGTCGGTCACTTCGACGTCGACGCCCGCG
>NZ_WUUU01000331.1 GCF_009831555.1 Halobacterium bonnevillei
GTTCCCGTTGTCGGCGGCGTGTTCGCCGCCGTGACGACGCGCCTGCACGACCGCGTCGACGACTGGCGGCCGGGCCGGGCATCACCGCACTCGGCGCGATACACGGCCTGCTGCCGTGTCCGCTCCTCTACCCGGCGTTCCTGTACGCGTTCGCGACCGGGTCGGCGCTCGACGGCGGCCTCGCGCTCGCCGCGCTCGGCCTCGGGACGTTCCCCTCGCTGTTCGCGTACGGCACCGTTCTCGGGTCCGTGGACGCGGGGGTCCGGCGCCGCCTCCACCGCGGCCTCGGGGTCGCGTTCCTCGTCGCCGGCACGATTCCGCTCGCGAAGGGATTGCGGGCGTTCGGCTACGACGTCCCCCACGTCCCGCTCCCGATGCCGCCGATTCCAGTGTGATACCATGACCTGCACGCTCTGCGACCTGCCGACGCCAGACCCCCCAGTGAGCGACGGCGACGTCGAGGGGACGTACTGCTGTCAGGGATGTCTGGCGGTCGCTCGGACCCTGGACGAACCCGCGAACACCGACGCGGAGGTCGCCGCCGACGCGCTGGACCGCGGCGACGACCCGGACGACGCGGACGGCGAGACGGCGTTCCTGTCCGTGTCCGGGATGCACTGCGCGACCTGCGAGGCGTTCGTGGAGGACCGCGCGACGAGCCACGACGGCGTCCGGGCCGCCGCCGCGAGCTACCCGACCGAGACGGTGAAACTCACCTACGACCCCGCGGTCGTCGAGCGCGAGGACATCCCAGGCGTCGTCGAGGGGCTGGGGTACTCGGCGGTCGACCGCGACGCCGCCGACGGCAGCGAGGACGAGGAGTCGGTCGGCCGCCTGCTCGTCGGCGGGTTCTTCGGGATGCTCGTGATGCTGTGGTACGTCCTGTTCCTCTACCCCGTCTACCTCGGCGTCTCGCCCGACGCGCTGCTCGTGGACCTCACGGGGTCGGCGGGCGCGTACCTGTTCGGGAACGTCTGGCTGGCCGCCAGCGTCGTCCTCGGCTACACCGGCTACCCGCTGTTCCGGGGCGCGTACGTCAGCCTGCGCGCCGGCCGCCCGAACATGGACTTGCTGGTCGCGGTCGCGCCGGCGCCGCGTACGCCTACAGCACGCTCGTCGCGCTCTCGGGCGGCACGGACGTCTACTTCGACGTCGCCGTGGTCATCGTGCTCGCGGTGACCGTCGGCGACTACTACGAGGGCCGCGTGAAGCGAGCGGCGACCGGCCGCCTCGCGGACCTGACCACGGACCGCGTCGAGAACGCCGTGCGGCGCACCGGCGACGGCACGGAGACGGTTCCGGTGGCCGACCTCCAGGCGGGCGACGAGGTGGTCGTCACGCCCGGCGAGCGCGTGCCCGTCGACGGCCCCGTCGTCGAGGGCGCCGCGGTCC
>NZ_WUUU01000332.1 GCF_009831555.1 Halobacterium bonnevillei
CGCGGCGCGCCCGCGAGTACCTGGAAGCCGCGCGGGAGGCCGCCGAAGCGCTCGCGGCGCTCCGCCACAACGAGTAACCCGGCGCCCGCGCAACACTCACGTACTCACATGGACATTCTCGCGCCAGTCGACGGCTCGGACTGCAGTTTCCGCGCGCTCGGGTTCGCCATCGAGATGGCGGACCGGTACGACGGCAGCGTCGACGTCGTCCACTTCGCCGAAACCGAATCCGCGTCCACCGACGCGGTCGTCGACCGCGCACAGCGCGTGCTCGACGCCCAGGACGTCGACGCCGACCCCGAAGTGAGCACCGACCTCGAACCCGAGTTCCGGCCCAGCGACCGCGTCGGCGAGGACATCCTCGACCTCGTCGAGCGCCGCGGCTACGACCACGTCGTCATGGGGAACAGCGGCGCGGGCGCGCTCGAACGCGCCATCCTCGGGAGCGCCGCCGAGACCGTCCTGAACGCCGACCGCGTGCCAGTCACTGTCGTCCCCTGAACGCGGCCGGGCGACGCTGCTCGCCAGTCGACCTGCGCCCAGAGTCGAGTCCCGTTTCGCCGTCGTCAATCCGACTAGCCGCCCGGTTCGGAGTCGCGCGGCTGTCAGTCCGGCCGGTAGTCCGTCGCGACGACGTCTCGGATGCGTTCGGCGGTCACGCTGCCGACGCCGTCGGCGTCCTGCAGGGTGTCCTCGTCGGCGGTCATCACGGCTTCGACGCTCCCGAAGTGGTCCAGGAGCGACTGCGCGGTGACCGGGCCGATGTCCGCAATCGAGGAGACGACGTACTCCTGTTGCTCGCCGAGCGTCTTCGCGGCCTTCTCGCCGTGCGCGCTCACCTCGCGGTCGTTGGCGGTCTGCTCGCGTTCGGCGATGGTCCGGATCATCTCGGCGGTGTCGTCCTCGTCGCGCGTGTGCACGACGCTGACGCCCCAGTCGACGGCCAGCGACGCCAGCGACGCCCGGATCGCGTTCGGGTGGACGTTGCGCTCGGCGAACAGGTCGCCGTCGCCCTCCAGCAGGAGGACGGGCCGCGTGTAGTGGCGCGTGAGGTCCTTGGCCTGCTCGAACAGCGACCGGTCGCCGCCCAGCAGCGTGTCCATGAAGTCCGCGTGCGTCTTCCGCTCGACGGCGACGCGGTCCGAGAGCACGTAGTCGCCGACCGACAGCGTCTCCAGGCGCGTCTCCACGTCCTCGCGCTTCGAGAGGTCGCGGGCGATGTTCGAGTCGAGTTCGCGCTGGTCCACGACCACCTCGACGGTCTCCTCGTCGCCGCTGGACGCCCGCGCCGCCACGCCGTCGTCGTCCTCGCTGCCGTCGACGTCCTCGGGGTCCGGCGCGTCGAAGTCCGTCAACCCCGCCTGCGACTCGTCGGGGTCGC
>NZ_WUUU01000333.1 GCF_009831555.1 Halobacterium bonnevillei
TCGTCGGCGGGCGACGCGCGCTCGACCGCCTGCCGCGCGGAGCCGACACTCCCGCGGTTCATGCGGCTGTCCGGGAGTTCTCGAGGGAAGCCGAACTGCTGAACGGGGCGGTCGCGGAGACCATCGACGCGGTCACGGACACCGGCGGCGACGCCGCGATGGCGATGCTCGGGCGGACAGTGTTCGCGGTCGGGACGGGGCTCACGGACGCCGGGTACGACCCCGAGGTCTGTCGGGTCCATCCGGCGGGCGCGACGCTCGATCCATAGGCGTCCGTGCGCGCCAGCGCGGCTGTGAGCGACGTTCCGCAAGCGGTCGACTTTTGCGCGACGGGCAGCGAGAGTGGGTATGGCCGAGATTCCCGACGACCACCCCCGCCACGACTCGCTGGTGACGCGCCACCGCATCGAGGCGGGCGTGGAGCAGGGCATCACCTCCAAGCAGGGACTCATCGCGCAGGGCCGCGGCGAAGCGTTCGACTACCTGCTCGGCGAGGAGACGACCCCCACCGCTGACGGCGCCGAGCGCGTTGCGGCCGCCCACCTCCTGCTCGCCGACCACCCCGTGCTGTCCGTCAACGGAAACGTGGCGGCGCTGGTCCCCGGCGAAATCGTCGCCTTAGCCGAAGTCACGGGCGCGGACATCGAAGTCAATCTCTTCAACCGGACAGAACAGCGGATGCAGCGGATCGCGGACCACCTCCGCGACCACGGCGCCGAGGACGTGAAGGGGCTCAACGCGGACGCGACCATCCCGGGCCTCTCCCACGAGCGTGCGAAAGTCGACGGCGACGGGATCTACGCGGCGGACGTGGTCCTGGTCCCACTGGAAGACGGCGACCGGGCGGAAGCCCTCGCCGAGATGGGGAAGACGGAACTCGTCGTCGACCTGAACCCGATGTCGCGGTCCGCCCAGACGGCCGCCGTCCCGATCGTGGACAACATCATCCGCGCGATTCCCGCGATCACCGAGCACGCGACCGCCTTGCGGGACGCGAGCCGCGACGAACTACGGCAAATCGTCGCGGAGTTCGACCGGGGGGCGGCCCTGGACGCCGCAGAGCAACGGATCCGGAACGGCGACTTCGAGTAGTTTTAGGCTCGCCGAAAAACCGGTACGCTTTTCGTCCTTTAGGCGAGCCTAAAACCATGCACGGACGCCGACAGTTCCTCAAGTCCGCGAGCGCGATTGTCGCGACTACCGCCATCGCCGGCTGTAACGCCGATGCCGGCGGCGAGAACGCCGCGACGACGGACCCAGACACCGCCACCACCGAAGCGACCGAAACCACCGACCAGGCGACCGACAGTCGGGCCGCCGTCACCGCAGACGCCGCCGTCGCCGCGCAGTGGAACGTCTACCGCGCGCGCCTCG
>NZ_WUUU01000334.1 GCF_009831555.1 Halobacterium bonnevillei
GCTCGCGGGACTGAACGACGCCGTCGTGGGCGCTATCGGGCCGCCGACCCGCGAGACGGCCCAGCGACGCGGCGTCGACGTGGACGTCGTCCCGGCGGACGCGGACTTCGAACAGCTTGCGCGCGACGTTCGCGACGAACTCTAACGCTCCGTCCCGGTCTCGCCTACCGCTCCGTTCCGGTCTCGCCGTCGGTCTGGCAACGGCGAACGGTCTCGATTTCTGCGTCGGGCGTGATTTCGGCGGTGACGCGCTCGCCCCCGAACGCGAACCGGACTTCGAGACGAGGCGGGTCCTCGCTCAGAATCTCGGAGTCGAACTCGTCGAGTTTGCTCCAGGCGCGTGACGCGTGCCCCTCGAGGAGTTCGAGGTCGTGCTCGAAGAAGAACGCCTCCACCTCCGGGTAGTACGTCGCGAGCGTCGACCCCGAGAACTGGGTGACGCGGTCGCAGCGCCGGCACTCGTAGGTCACCCGCGAGGGTTTCGGGTCGTCCTCGGTGCCGCCGGGGAGGCGCGCGAGTTCGCCGTCGACGCGGCCCGCGCAGACGTAACAGAACCCCGTGGTCGCCCGCTGGACGAACGTCCGGAGCCAGCGCGCGAACGCTGCCGGGAGTTCCGCGCGGTCGAACTGCTCGAGGCTCCCAGGCGGGAACGGGAACCGCGCGCCCTTCCCGCAGTCTCTGCACGTGATCCACGCGCGCTCCTCGCGGTACGCCGCCGTCATCGTCCCGCCGCACAGCAGGCAATCCCAGTCCAGTTCGAACTGGTCGACCGAGGCGTCGGCGGTGTACGTGCCGGCGAGCAGCGCGCCGACGATCTGTTCGCCGGCGAGCGTGAGTTCGTAGCCGTCGGCCTCGCGGACGAACGACCCGCGGAGCCGCTCGAGGTGGTAGTTGAAGTTCCCGCTGTCCGCGACGGCCACGCGGTCGTGGAGGTCGGAGAACGACACCGAGTCGTCTGGCGTCTCCGCGAGCGCGCGCAGGATGTCCACGCGGACATCGTTCGCGAGCAACCCGAAGACCTCGTCCGGCGGCGTCCGGTCGACGGTCACGACGTCCTCGCGCCTCGATTCGTCGGTCATGTGACATCGTCGCCGACGCGCCGTAATGAGTCTGTGGCTACCGCACCGGGCACGCCCGCCCAACTAGTCAATGTTCGGACAGTAACGCGCTACTGATTACGTTTATTCCGATGGAGTCGCTGTGTGAGGACCACCAGACGATGCACGAGTCGCAGTCGCCCGTTCGCGCCCTCCTCGACGAGTTCGTCCGGCCGCGCCGCCGCAAGTTCGCCGCCGGAATCGCCCTGCTCGCCGCCGCCGTGTTCGTCCAGCGCGTGCCGGCGCTCGTCGTCGGCGT
>NZ_WUUU01000335.1 GCF_009831555.1 Halobacterium bonnevillei
GGGTGATGCGCCCGCGGAGGCCGCCGGCGATGAGCGCGACGCTGGCGCCGTCGCTCGGCATCCCGGAGGTGTGCGAGAGCAGTTCGTGGACCGTCGGCGGGTCCGCGAGCTCGCTGAAGTAGTCGACGTGCTCGGTCACGGAGTCGTCCAGGTCGAGGTGGCCGTCGCGTTCGAGCTGGAGGACGCTCGTTGCGACGAACGACTTCGTGACCGACGCCACGCCGTACATCGTCTCCGCCGACGCCGGCGCGTTCGATTCGAGGTCGCGCGCGCCGAATCCGTCGGCGTACACCACGTCGTCACCGTCCACGAGCGCGACGCCGGCGCTCGGGACGCTCTCGTCGGTCAGCCAGTCCGCAACGAACGACTCGACGGCGTCCCTGCGGTCGTCGTCGAGCGTACAGACGCGACTCATACCAGTGCCGTCTGCCAGTCGGAGTATAAAACTACGTGCGCGAGCCGGGGTCCGCGTCCGCCGTCACTCGTGGGCGGCGTCCCACTCGTCGGGCTTCTTGAAGTTCCCGCAGACGTTGCACTCGATGCGCCCCATCGCGTCCATCGCGTTGTCGACCGATTCGCAGTGCGTGCAGTACCAGCCCCACCGGCGCTCGCGCTCGGGCGTCCGGTAGACGACGAGGAACGGGCCGTCCTGGCCGCGCTCGCCCTCGTCCTCGGCGACGTACAGGTCGCCCTCGTCGGTCCCCACCGTGAACATGTCCCCTCGTAGCCGTCTCCAGCATTTAGCCCTGTCTGTCTCGGGGTTTTCTCACGGGGTGGCGAGCGGCGTTCTCGGCGCCGCACCGCCGGCCTTCGAAGCCCTCTTCCGGACTGCTGGCCTGTACACGCGGTAATGACGGTGCGTATCTTCCACTACTCTGACCTCGAGAACGTCTACGATTCGCCCGCGAAGGCGGGCCGGCTCGCGTCGGTGCTCCGGAACCGGGGGGACGCGCTCGCGGCCGGGTCCGGGGACAACACGTCGCCCGGTGTGCTCTCGCTGGTCACGGAAGGCCGGCAGGCCCTGGATCTCTACGACGCCGTGCAGCCGGACGTGGAGACGTTCGGGAACCACGACTTCGACTACGGCGCGGCGGTCACCGCAGAGATCGTCGCCGAATCCCCGCAGACGTGGGTCAGCACGAACGTCACTCGGGACGGCGAACGCATCGACGGCGCCGTCCCGTGGACCGTCCTGGAGGCCGACGGCGCGCGGGTGGGGTTCCTCGGCGTGCTGGACGACTCGACGCCCGCCCTCAACCCGATGGCCAGCGACCTCGCGGTCACCGACCCGGTGGCTTCCACCAGGGCGGCGAGCGCCGAACTCC
>NZ_WUUU01000336.1 GCF_009831555.1 Halobacterium bonnevillei
TCCCCGACTCCGCCGCCGCGCCCAGACGAGCGTGCCCGCCGCACTCGTTTCGTCGAGGTCCAGCAGATCGCACCATGCCCGCGGTGCGAGCGCGTTCGCGCGAACCCGTGGCTCCACGACGTCCAGCCCCGCGCCAGCCAGGCCCGAGAACGCGCCCATCGGGTCCACGACCACTGGTGAGACACCCGCAGCATCCGCGAGGGCTTCGGCCAGGACGCCCAGCGTGTACGACTTCCCCGAGCCACGCTTCCCCACGACGACGCCGGCATGCGGGCGGGACGCATCTACACCCACCGGGGCGCCCAGACTCCCGTCACTCGCGAGATACCGTCCGAGCCGCCCGGTCTGCTCCGTCTGCCTCGCCAGTCCCGTCTGTTCTGTCTGCCCGCCCTGTGCGGCTTGCCTTGTCTGCGCCGCCTTGCTCACGTGGCCGACTTCGTCAGCCCTCCCGAGAACGTCCATGGCGGGTCTGCTGCCCACTCCCGGAAGAACGCTCGCACGAGCCTTTATGAGTGAAGCCGGGGGCAACTCGGCCCGTGCTCGACCACGACTCCGACCCCGACCCAGGACCAGACTCCCACTCTGGCACAGCCACTGCCACCGTGGCTGTGAGCGTCGACCGCGTCCCCGGCCTCCGCGAATTCGCGGGCGACGAGCGCGCAATCGAGGGACTGCCGGTCCGCCTCGTCATCGCGTTCGTCGTCGGCGTCGCCACTCTGTCCGTGATGCTCAACATGGTCTCGGGCGTGGACACGCTCTCGGTGAGCGAACTCGACGCAAGCCCAGACCCGGACGTCGTCACGCCCGGCGACCAGTCCATCGACGTCACGGCCGTCGACGCCGACGGCAATCCCGTCGAGGGCGCAACGATCGTCGTCAAATCCGGGACGGCGGACGTCGACGGCGTCGCGACTGCGACGACTGGCGCGGACGGGATTGCAACCGTTCACCTCGACACCGACCTCGGGCCGAATCAGGACGACGGTACGCTAGAAATATCCGTGAAACCACCCGCAGGCTCGGAGTACGTCGACCGCCGCGAGAACACCCACATCCTGGTTGTACGGGAGTAACTCCGGCCGCCGACTGGCTGCGGCGCTCGTTCAGGCGCCGTCCCAGTCGATCCACTCGTGCTCCCAGCCGGTCCGGGATTCGGCGGCGCGGGCGGCGCGCTCGCGGTCCTCGCGCACGGTTCGGTTGCGTTCGACGGCGCTGGCCTGCTCGCCGTCCACGAGCAGCGGCGCGAACGCCACCGGACCGTGCACCGAGACCGTTTCGCGGTCCTCGACGGCCACGAGGCGCTGGTCGGTCGTGCCCTC
>NZ_WUUU01000337.1 GCF_009831555.1 Halobacterium bonnevillei
CGGCGTCGCCGACCGGCCACTCCTCGCTCCCGAGCGCGAACGCCGCGTGCCGGGACTGCCGGTCGGCCCGCAGTTCGAATAGCAGCCACCCCTCGCCGCGCCCGAGCGAGTAGTAGGGGTCGTCCGTCTCGCTCATCCGGTACAGCGTCGCGCCCGACCCGAGGTCGTACAGCGGCGAGACCACTCGGTCCCCGTGCCGGAACCCGAAGTCCGTGCGCTCGGGCGGCACCCCGTCGGTGACGTCGACCCGGTAGGAGAGGTACTGGCGGCCGTCGGACCGCACGCCGACGGAGTCGACGCCCATCACCAGCACGCCGGGCTGATGGCGCTCCAGCTCCACGTCCAGTTCGACGTCGAACTGCGACGTCGTCGGCGTGTCGTCAGTGGTTCCGGAGTACTCCGTGGTCGCGGTACCGGTGGTCGCGGTACTGCTTGTCGCCGTTTCGGTGGTCGGTTCCGGTTCGTCGGATCCCCCGAGGCATCCCGTCAGCCCTGACCCGACGAGGGCGGCCGCCGATCCGAGGAGGGCTCGTCGTCGCATACCGACTGCTTCCAACGGTCGATATAAGTGCTTTGTCGGGAACGGCCAGCGGCTACCAGTCGCCGTCTGCGTGCTCGCGGACGCGCGCCATCGCCTCGCGTTCGCGGACGCTGCCGGCTGATTCGACGACGGACTCGAAGTACCGCAGTCGTTCACGGAGCGTCTCGGTGTCGTACGCCGGCACGTCCAGACGGGACGCCGCTACCGTCGCTTCTACGACGGCGTTGAATCCGCGATTGATAGTCCTGGGAGCCTCCTCGACGACGTCGCTCTCGACAGGACGGAGTTCCCAGTGTTGCCTCCGCGTCCCGTTTTCCGTCTCGTCGGTGTCGACGTGCGTGGCCTCCACCTGCGCCCACGCGTCGGCCGCCTCGAGTACGGGGTCCGGTTCCTCGCGAATCGAGAGCGTGGCGTCCGCGAACACGACGGGGTCGGTCGCGAACTGGACGTAGCCGCCGCCCTCGCGGTGGAAGTTCCGGCGGGTGCGCGTGTTCCCCCACGTCGTCGCCGTCGCCGCGCCGCCGTCCTCGGGCGCGTGGACGCCCAGCGCCGCAACGTTCCACAGGTCGTTCGGCCCGATTGTCGTCACCACGGTCTCAGTGACGCCGCGCAACTCCACGGGCCACTCCGTAGCGGATGGTGGGGCCTCTGCACCGTCAGTCACCGACTGTCACCCCGCGTTCGAGCGCGACGAACACGGCGGCCGCCGTCAGGTCGGCAGTCGTGCCCGGGTTGACGCCGCGCGCGACGAGGTCCGCCGCGAAGTCACGGAC
>NZ_WUUU01000338.1 GCF_009831555.1 Halobacterium bonnevillei
CGGGAACGGCGAAGTGCTGGAACTCACGCACCGCGCGGGCGACCGGTCCGTGTTCGCGGCGGGCGCACTCGACGCCGCCGCGTGGCTGGCCGACCAGCCCGCTGGCTTCTACCGATTCGAGGAGGTTGCTTCCGAACTATGAGTCTCGAGTCTGACGTACGCGACCTGTGGCAGCGACACGAGGACGGCGAGTTGACGGCCGAGACGGCGTCGGCGGACGTCGCCGACACCCTGGCGGCGTTCCTGGACGCCCTGGAAGCGGGCGACGTCCGGGCCGCCGAGCAGTCCGGCGGGGACTGGGAGGCTGTCGAGTGGGTGAAGCGCGGCGTCCTCCTGAACTTCGCGCTCCGGGAGACCGAACCCCGCGAGTACGGCGACGTCACGTACCACGACGTCCTCCCGCTCCGCGAGACGGGCGACCTCTACGAGCGCGGGACGCGGAATACGCCGGACGGCACGGTGCTCCGTCGCGGCTCCCACGTGGGGTCGGACTGCATCGTGATGTCGCCCGCGTTCGTGAACGTCGGCGCGTACGTCGGCGACGGCACGCTCGTCGACTCCTGTGACACGGTCGGCTCGTGCGCGCAGATCGGCGAGGACGTGAAGCTCGGCGCGAACACCCTCATCGGCGGCGTGCTCGAACCGGTCGAGGATGCGCCCGTCGTGGTGGAGGACGGCGTCTCGCTCGGTGCCGGTTGTCGGGTGACGTCCGGGTTCGTCGTCGGCGAGGACTCGGTCGTCGGCGAGAACACGCTACTGACGCCGCGGATTCCGGTCTACGACCTCGTCGAGGAGGCGGTCCTGTACGGGGAACTGCCGCCGGAGCGCCGCGCGTTCACGCGGTACGTGGCGTCCAGCGTCGGCGAGCACGACCTCTTCGACGGCGGCGCGTTCAAGCCCGCCGTCGTCGCGATGGACCTGGAGGCCCAGACCCTGGACGCGACCCAGCGCGAGGAGGTGCTGCGGTCGTGACGTCGGTCGAGGTCCCCGCAGTGCGGCGGCTCTCGGACTGGTCGGCGGTCGACCTCCGCGACCTGGCCGCCGAGTACGGCACGCCGCTGTACGTGCAGGACCTCGACCGCGTCGCGCAGAACTACGACCGTCTCACCGCCGCGTTCCCCGACGTGGACGTCCACTACGCTGTGAAGGCCAACGCGGGCCGGAGCGTTCTCGAAGCCCTCCGCGAGATGGGGGCCGGCGCGGAGTGCGCGTCCGCCGGCGAAGTCCACCGCGCGCTCGACGCGGGCTTCGCTCCTGCTGACATCCACTACACGGCGGTGAACCCGCCGAGCCAGGACCTCGACTA
>NZ_WUUU01000339.1 GCF_009831555.1 Halobacterium bonnevillei
GGTCGTGGGCGGCGAGGTCGTAGCACTCCTCGACGACGTGGAGGCAGTCCCCGTCGATCGCGACCTGGTCGGCGAGCGCGCTGCCGGGACGCGCGGCGTCGATGCCAGCCTCGACGCACGCAATCGCAGTGCTACGGGCGGGCGTACCGGCGAGCCTCGACCGGTCACGGATGCGCATCGTACCGGCGGAGACGGGGCGGCACGCCAAAACCACACGGGTTCCCGCGGCGAGATTGGGGAAAGCCAAACGTCTAAAGCGTGCCGGCGAGAGGTACGTCCAGAGACGCCCGATGGAACGCGAAGGCCGCGACGTGGACACCGCGGAAGTCGCCGAACTCAGGCAGTCCGTCGACACCGACGACGTCGAGGAACTGGCCGAGCGCCTCGAGAGCCCGGACCCGGACGTCCGGGCGGGGGCAGCGTGGCGCCTCGTGGAGGCGGCGTCCGCCCGTCCGACGAAGGTGCGGACCGTCCTCGACGGCATCGTCGACGCAGCCGACGACCCCGACGTCTGGGTGCGCCGGGGCGCGACGTGGACGCTCGCCGAACTCGCGGAGCACCAGCCCGACGCCCTCTCCGTGAAGTTCTCCGAGTTGGTGTCGCTGACGCGTGCCGAGGACCGGCTGGTCAAGCAGAACGGCGCCGTCGCCGTCGCGGGCGTCACGAAGACGTATCCCGCGCGGGCGTCCGCTGGTCTGTCCGCAATCGCGCCGCTCACGAACGCCGAGGACCCGCTCCTCCGACGGTACGCCAGGGAGGCCGTCGAGGAAGTGACGAAGGCCATCGCTGCGCGCGCGGAGGACGCGGGCTACCCGATGGTGGTGCGCGCCCACCCCGAATACGCCGACCTGTTCCCGGAGGGCGTGTCCGTCGTCACGGTGAACGAGGACGACGACCGGACGCGTCCGGTGTACGTCTCGTTCGGGGAGGACGCGCCCAAGCGGGCACCCGACGATGACCGGATCATCCGCGACCGCGGGCCGCCGGACGAGGTTCCGGACCCGCCGCGCGTGTCGCTCACCGAGGCCGACGTGGATCCGAACCTCAAACTCCGCGAGGGCGTCCTGACGACGGACTACCGCGCGGACGTCGACGAGGAAATCCTGGAGCACGGTCTGGCGGTGGTTCGACGCCTGCACGTCGACGAGAGCGCGGTCCGGTCCGCGTTCGAGGACGCCGTGGAGCGCTGGACGGCGGTCGACGACCACGACCACGTCGTGTCCGTACTCGGCCACGGGCCGCGGTGGCTGGCGACGCGCTACGACGACG
>NZ_WUUU01000340.1 GCF_009831555.1 Halobacterium bonnevillei
ACGTCCTCGACCGGTACGCCGACGTCGTCATCGTCGCCGGGCTCGCCGCCGGTATCGGGCGCTACGACCTCGGCCTCGCCGCCGTCACCGGCGTCCTCTTGACGTCGTACCTCGGCACGCAGGCCCAGGCTGTCGGCCTCGACCGCGTGTACGGCGGCGTCCTCGGTCGCGCCGACCGCCTCGCACTCATCGGGTTCACGGGCGGGCTCTCCGTCGCCGTTCCCGCTGTCGGCGGGTTCTCGCTGGTCGCGTGGCTGCTCGCGCTGTTCGCCGTCGTCGGCCACCTCACTGCAGTGCAGCGGTTCGTTTCGGCGTGGCGGCAACTCACGTGACGCCGGGGAGCCGGCTCGCGGGACGCCGACGGCGTGCATTTTAAGCGTGGCCCTCGGCTACCTACCTGTATGGTTCAGTGCGAGATGTGTGGCAAGGATGTGCCGAACCCGAAGACCGTGAAGGTCGAGGGCGCAGAGCTCGACGTCTGCGACGACTGCGCCGACTTCGGCACGGAAGTCAAGACGGAGACTTCCAGTACCACCAGCACGAAGTACTCGACGTCCTCCTCCAGCGGTTCGTCGTCGTCCTCGGGCGGGTCGTCCTCGGGTGGGTCGTCCTCCGGCGGCCGACGCCGGCGCGACATGTTCGACGAGATGGAGGAGCTCGTCAGCGACTACGACGACCGCATCCGGAACGCCCGCGAGAGCGACGGCCTCAGCCAGGAGGAACTCGCGGACGACCTCAACGAGAAGGCCAGCGTCATCCGGAAACTCGAGCGCGGCGACAGCCTCCCCAGCGACGACGTCCGGGAGAAACTCGAGAAGAAGCTCGGCATCTCGCTGACCGAGTCCGGCGACGGCGGCGCCGACGAGGACTGGTCCTCGGAGAGCGACAGCGCCGGGCTGACGCTCGGCGACAAGGTCCGTCGGAAGGACTGAACGCGCGCAGCCGGGGAGCGACGCACCACTCGGAAGACACCCGTCCGCACGGCAGGTCCCGCCGACCTAGGAACTTTTTTCGCCCGTGGACACGCGCTTTCTGACGTGTTCGTACTCGTCAACCTGAAGGCCTACCCCTGCGACCCGGTCGCGGTCGCGGCGGCCGCGCGCGACGTCGCAGACGCGACAGACACGACGATTGCCGTCGCCCCGCAGACCGCGGACCTCGCGCGGGTCGCGGACACGGGCGCCACGACGTACGCACAGCACGTCAGCCCGGTCGGCCACGGCAGCCACACGGGCAGCACGCTCGCGGAATCGGTCGCG
>NZ_WUUU01000341.1 GCF_009831555.1 Halobacterium bonnevillei
GGGGCCGCCCCAGCTCGCGGTGCTCGCCGGCGTCGTGGCCACGTGGAGCACGCTGTCGCTGGGCCGGGCGGTTTCGAACGTGTTCCGGGACGTCTACAGCGACGTCGACCACACGCCACTGGAGCGCGCGGCGGACGTCGTGGTCGTGTTCCTGACGTGGGTGGTCGCCGTCCTCCTGGTGCTGGTCGTCGGCATCCTCCTGGCGTTCGTGGAGCCGGCGGTGGCGGTCACGCTCGGGTGGCCGGTCGTCCTGTTCGTGGCACTGATCGTCGTGTTGCTGCCGATGTACCTCGTGTTCCCGCCGTCGGTGTCGCTCCGGGAGGCGCTCCCCGGAACGGCCCTGGCGGCCGCCGCCTGGACCGGGTCGGCGATGGTGTTCAACGCGTACGCTGCGAGAGCCGTGAGCGTGCGACTGTTCGGTCTGGTCGGTGTCGTCCTCCTCGTGTTGACCTGGCTGTACGTGGGGAGTCTCGCGCTCGTGGCGGGCGCGGCGACGAACGCGGTGCTGGCCGACCGGCTCGAAGACACACAAACGTAAATAGAACGAGGGGAACTGCCCCCACTAGGAGCCAAGAAACACCGATTTGGAGGCGGGCGCCGACGAGCCAGACACGTGACGAGCGTAATCGACAGCACCGTCGTCGTCGACGTCACGCTTCCCTGACGACTTCCGGCACCAGTAGCAGTTCGTGGTTCGTCGCCGTCGGCTGTCCCCGTCAGACCAGTTCTTCGAGTTGGTCGAGGTGGCTCCGGGCGCGCTCGACGCCGGAGTCGTCACCACGGAGCGAGTCGCCGACGGCTCTCGCGGCGGCAACGAGGCGGTCGGCGTCATCGGGGTCGACCTCGCCGTCGAGCGCCTTCACGCGCTTCGCGTGCTCGCGGAGGCGTTCGAGCAGCCCGCGCTCCGGTTCGGGTATCTCCCCGTCACAGAACGAGCGTACGTCCGAACGGTAGGTCTCGACCGCCGCCGCGTACCCGAGTCCGCGGACCGCCCGCATGGATTCCGGCACCGCTCCCGGACTCGGCCGTTCGCCTTCACTGGCGCCATTCAGCAGCGCGAGCACGTACCGCTCTTCCTCGTCGCCGACGCGGAGCGCGTCGCCGAGCAGCACGCCCGCGCGTCGAAGTTCCTGGGCGGCGAGGTAGGTGTCGTCGAGGTCAAGCAGGTCGCCGGCGGAGACGAACCCCCGGGACTGGCAGTAGTCGCGGCACGCCTCCACCGCAGGGTCGAGCGCGCCCCGGAGGTCGCCGTCCG
>NZ_WUUU01000342.1 GCF_009831555.1 Halobacterium bonnevillei
GGCTCTGTTGAAATCCTCGGAGAGTTACAGGTTCACATAGTAGTCTAATCGTATGGAAGTCCTCCCGAAGTCGCGGTTGCTCCGGTTCGTTGAGCAGGCGTACCACTTGGCTCGGCGAGGTGTTGCCCGCTACTCCTCGAAGTTCTCGAAACGTCGCTACACACTCCACCAACACATCGTCTTGCTCTGCCTCAAAGTTCGGAAGAATACGACGTACCGGATGCTTCTTGACGAACTCATCGAGATGCCCCGGATTCGAAGAGCCATCGATCTTGAGGAACTCCCGTCGCCCTCAACGCTATGCAAAGCGTTCAACCGACTCGATATGGCAGTCTGGCGGGTTCTTCTTAATCTCTCAGTTACGCTTCTCCCAACCAACGGTATCGTCGGGATCGACGCTTCCGGGTTCGACCGCAGTCATGCCTCGAAGCACTACACGAAGCGAGCGAAGTTGACGATTCAGCAGTTAAAAGTCACGCTTCTCGTGGACACGAGGGTGAATGCTATCCTCGACGTACACGTGACGACAACACGAAAACACGACTCGAAGATTGCGCCGTCGCTCATCAAGCGGAATACTGGGGGAGTAGCGGTTCTCCTTGGCGACAAGGGATACGATGATCAGAAGATTCGCACGTTAGCCCGTGAGACTGGTGTTCGTCCGCTCATCAAGCACCGCGAGTTCTCGTCGCTTCACAGAGCGTGGAATGCTCGGTTGGATGCCGATCTCTACGGTCAGCGCAGTCAGAACGAGACGGTGAACTCCCGTCTTAAACGGAAGTACGGTGCGTTCGTCCGCTCACGGTACTGGTGGAAGCAGTTCCGTGAACTCGTTGTCGGCTGTCTCACTCATAACATCGACAAGGCACTTTGAACGTTAGATATAGAGGGTGTACCTCACAGGCGAGTGAGAAACTCACTGATCTCCGTCAGTAGCGGTGTGACCGATACAGAGATCTCTTCTATTGGAGAGAAAACCCGGGTTCAAAATACATACATGGGTACTGGACACAGTACGACTAATGGAAGAAGATACGACACCCCGAGAGAAGGATAAACACGGGGCTGACTGGTATCGGACGCTCGTTGAGGAGGTAAATGATCTCGCAACAGTCGTTGATTCCGACGGGACGATAACCTACGTCAGTCCGGCTGTCACACGGGTGCTCGGCTACGACCCCGACGACTTGATTGGTCATGAAGGATACGAGTTTGTCCATCCCGAGGACCGAGAACGAAA
>NZ_WUUU01000343.1 GCF_009831555.1 Halobacterium bonnevillei
CGTCGAACTGACGGCGGCGAGGCTGCCGCCGCCTACTCCTCCTCGAGCAGTTCGCGCTCGATGTCCGGGCTGCCGCCCGTCGCGCCCGCGAGTCGGCGCGTGAGGACGTCGAAGAACGCGACCAGCGGCCACAGCAGCAGGCCGATCACCCGCACCGGTCGCGCGGCGGAGAGCGCCCACGACTCCGCGTTCGCTAGCCCCCAGGATTTCGGGAGAATCTCCCCGCAGACGAGCACCAGCGTCGTCGCTGCGAGCGTGGTGCCGACGACGGCGAGCTGGGGCGGCAGGTACGCGACCAGCAGCACGGTCAGGATGCTGGAGATGGCGATGTTCACGAGGTTGTTCCCGACGAGGATGGTCACGAGGAGTTTGTGGGGGTTCTCGCGGAGGCGTTTGAGCCCGCGGCCGCGCTCGTCGCCGGCCGCGAGTTCGTCGAGGCGCTGGGGCGTCAACGAGAACAGCGCGATCTCCGTGCTGGAGAAGAACGCCGACACCACCAGGAGGACGGCGACCGCCGCCAGCGACGCGACGACGGAGAGTTCGGGTGGCATACGGCCCGCGTCGGCCGGCGGGCACAAAGTCGTTGGCACCGGGGGCTTCGGTGGTGGCGTTGGAGCGCGCTACTCCGACCACTTCGCGTCCGCGAGCGTGCGCTGGACGGCCTCCTGGCCGACTGCGCGCGCGAGCGTCTCGTAGCCGGCGCGCTCCGCGCGGTCGCCGGCGTCCGCGACGAGGCGGGAGACGATGAACTCCGGCGTGGACTTCCCGACGGTCCCGAACTGCGGCTGGTAGTCGACGAGCAACTCGAGGTCCTGGTTGAGGCCCTCCGCGAAGATGCCGTCCGTGCGCGCGACCGCCGGGAGCGGTTCGAGGTCGTCCGCGAGGTGCGTGACGAACACGCCCAGCGCCTCCTCGTCGACGGTGAGCGTGACGAGGCCGTGCAGGAGGTCGGCGGCCCGTCCGGGTTCCGTGATGGCCTCGAACTCGTCGACGAGCATCAGGGTGCGGTCGCCCTTCGCCAGCGGCGGGACGACGGAGTTCAGCGTCGACTCCAGCACGCCCGCGTTGAACGAGGCGTGGCGCCGGTGGAAGACCACGGCGTCGACGGGCCCGACTTCGGCGCGGTCGGCGGGCACCGGCAGCCCCATCGCGGCGAGCACGGCGACCTGGCACAGCGTCTCCAGCAGCGTCGTCTTCCCGCC
>NZ_WUUU01000344.1 GCF_009831555.1 Halobacterium bonnevillei
GGAGCCCGGTCTCGCGGAGCAACTGGTTGGCTTCCGCGAGGCCGAGCTCCCACGGCAGGCCGGCGTGCTTGATGCTGGTCTTCGGGGACGCGCCCGTGCCGCCGGAGTGCCCGGAGATGTGGATGCAGTCCGCGCCCGCCTTCGCGCAGCCCGCGGCGACGGTGCCGATGCCCGCCTCTGAGACGAGTTTCACGTGCACGCGGGCGTCAGGGTTGGCTGCGCGCAGGTCGTGGATGAGCTGTTTGAGGTCCTCGATGCTGTAGATGTCGTGCTGGGGCGGCGGGCTGATGAGGCCGACGCCGGGCGTCGAACACCGGACGTCCGCGATCATCTCGTTGACCTTCTTCCCGGGGAGGTGACCGCCCTCGCCGGGCTTCGAGCCCTGCGCCATCTTGATCTGGAGGTCGTCGGCGGCCGAGAGGTACGTGCTCGTCACGCCGAAGCGGCCCGACGCGACCTGCTTGATGGCGCACTCTTTCACCGTGTCGAAGCGCTCGGGCGGTTCCCCGCCCTCGCCCGTGTTCGCTTTCGCGCCCAGGCCGTTGGCGGCCTCGGCGTTCGTCTCGTGGGCTTCCGGGCTGAGGCTGCCCAGGCTCATCGCCGCGGTGGAGAACCGCTCGACGATGTCGGCGGCCGGCTCGACGTCCTCGACCGGGACGGACTCGCGGTCCTCGGTGTCGACGTCCAGGAGGCCGCGCAGCGTCTGGAGCTGCTCGGTCTGGTCGTTGACCTGTTCGGCGTAGTTCTCGAACGCGCCGTAGTCGCCGTTGTCCACGGCCTCCTGGAGGCTGTGGACGGTCTTCGGGTTCCACTGGTGGAACCGGCCGGCGGTCCGGTTCTCAAACTCGCCGACGCGTTCGACGTCGGGTTCGGCCTCGAAGCCGGCGGCGTGGCGCGCGCGCACGTCCGCTTCCAGTTCGCCGAGCCCGACGCCCTCGGTGCGGTTCGCCGTGCCGGCGAAGAACCGGTCGACGACCGACGAGTCGAGGCCCACGACCTCGAAGATCTGGGCGCCCTGGTAGGACGCGACCGTGGAGATGCCCATCTTCGACATCACCTTCAGCAGGCCGTCCTCGAGAGCGTGCAGGTACGAGGCGACGGCGTCCTCGGGGTCGGCGCCGTCCGGCCCCGCGACCAGTCGCGCGCCGACTGGATGGCGAGGTACGGGTTGACCGCGCCCGCG
>NZ_WUUU01000345.1 GCF_009831555.1 Halobacterium bonnevillei
CCGTCGCCGGCGGCGTCGACGGTGGCATCGGCGAACGCGTCGAGGGCGTGGACTTCGCGTTCGGCGCGCGCGAGGTCGTCCGCGCTCGGGTCCTCGAAGGCGACGTCGAGGACGTCGCCGCCGACTCTGGACTTGAGCGCGTCCGGCGCGTCCGTCGCCACGATCTCGCCGGCCTGGATGACGGCCAGACGGTCGCAGAGCTCGTCGGCCTCCTCGAGGTACTGCGTGGTGAGGAAGACGGTGGTGCCGCGGTCGTTGATGTCCCGGAAGTACTCCCAGAGGCGGTTCCGGGCGTTGGGGTCCAGTCCCGTGGTAGGTTCGTCGAGGAACACCAGCGGCGGCCGGTGGACGAGCGCGGTGGCGGCGTCGAGGCGCTTTTTCATGCCGCCGGAGAACTCGCCGGCGCGCTTGTCCGCGACGTCCGCGAGGTCGACGAGGTCCAGCAGTTCGTCGATGCGGGCCCCGCGCTCGCGTCGCGGGACGCCGTAGACCTCGCAGGCGAACCGGACGTTCTCGCGGGCCGTGAGTTCCTCGTCGACGCTCGTCTCCTGAGCCATGTAGCCGATGGACTCGCGGACGGCCTGCGGGCGTTCGGTGACGTCGTAGCCGTTGACGCGGACGTCGCCGCCGGTCGGCGACAGGAGCGTCGCGAGCACTTTGATGGTGGTCGTCTTGCCGGCGCCGTTCGGGCCGAGAAAGCCGAAGAACTCGCCTTCCGGGACGCGGAGGGAGACCTCGTCGACGGCGCGCGTGCCGTCGCTGTACGTCAGGCTGAGGTTTGTCGTTTCGATTGCCGCGGGGCCGTCGTCGGCCTCGCTACCGGGGTGGGGTGGAGTCATGCGTTGGCTGGCTACACTGTTGTGTGGGGACGGACAAAAACGTATTGAACGAACGTTCAGTCAGCAGCGAGTGGGGGTTGTCGACTCGCCGCGACGGAGTCACCTGGGCCATTCGCGCGCTGCGCGGCCGCCGGCGAACCCGCCGACGGTCACCGTGAGCGCGACGAGGGCGCTGACGAACGCTGCAATCAGGTGCGGGGACCCCGGGGCGACGTCGATGAGCTCCGGCGTGGTCGCCAGCGCGTAGTGGACGTGGTGGAAGACGCCGACCGTCTCACCGTAGAGGACCTGCCACCAGAAGCCCGCGCCCACCCCGAGGCCCGTGACCAG
>NZ_WUUU01000346.1 GCF_009831555.1 Halobacterium bonnevillei
GGCGCGGTCCGGCGAGCACGCCGGGGATGCGGTCGCGAACCAGGTCGCGTGCCTGTCGTGGAGCCGCTCGCCGAGGTGGGTGAGCGGCGCCAGCATCACCGCCGAGTACTCGCCGCTGGTGTCGTTGCGGGTCGTCGAGAGGTGGACCGTCGAGTAGCCGTTCTCGGCCCAGAACGACAGCAGTTCCGGGGTGGCGCCGTACCCGACGCCCAGCCAGTCCGCGTCGTCCGCGAACTCCGCGCGGACCGCGGCGAGCAGCCGCGATCCCAGGCCCCGGGAGCGGACCGCGTGGTGGGTGGCGATGCGCATAACGCGGTAGCCGACGGGAACCGCGGCGTCCTCGTCGCGCAACTGACTCGTGAGGACGTCCGGGATCATGTTCCCCTTCACGCGAGCGCCCTCGTACATGTCCGCCCGCAGGTCCGCGTCGAGGCCGCCCTCTCGCGCGAGCAGCGCGACGGAGACGACGTGGCCGTCGGCGACGAGCGCGCGCACTGCGAGGTTCGGGGCGTCGAGGAGGCGCGCGAGATCGTTGGGTTCCGTGCGGTAGTGGGCGTACACGAGCAGGCCGAACGTCTCCCGGAGCAGGTGTTCGTCCGCGACAAGGTCGTCGGCTCCGAGCGCCTCGTAGGACGCGTCGTCGACGTCGACGTCCTCGACGAGCGGGTCGACCGCGGGCCGGGCGTCCAGCAGGAGCGCGCGGAACGCCCACACCTCCGCGGGGTCGCCGGCAGCGTACCGGATCGGGTCAGCGAGCGTCACGTCTGTGAGCGCGTGGTCGGTGTCCGCGAGTCGGTCGCGGAACCGGACGTCGAACCCGCGGCCCGCTCCCTCGTAGCCGTGGACCGTGGTCGTGAACGCGAGGCGCCCGCAGTCCAGCAGGGCGGCAAGCAGTCGCACCGGGATGGCCGCCGCCTCGTCGACGAACACGGCGTCGGGGTCGTCCGGGAGTTCTGCGGCGTCCGGGGGCTTCGCGAACCGGATGCGACCGCCCCGCGCCGTCTCGATGGTGTCACCGCTGTCGACGGTCGTTTGCGCGGCGTCGGGTGTATACCGCGCGTCGAGCGTCGCCAGCAGTTCCCGGGCCCGCGCGAACAGTTCGCTCGCACTCCGGCGACCCGGCGCCGTGACGAGCACGTCCAGG
>NZ_WUUU01000347.1 GCF_009831555.1 Halobacterium bonnevillei
TCCACGCCGACGCTCTGGAGGCCGCTGGTCGCGGCGTTCACGAGCATCCGGCCGGTCGTCCGCGTGTCGCGACCGACCGCGACGCGGTCGGTCCGCCACACCGACCCCGCCGCCTTCGCGACACCCTGCACGAACCCCGGGGTGAGTTCGTCGTTGGCCACACCCCGCGTGCCACTCGACCCGAACACCTTCATGCCTGGTAGTGCGCTCGCCCGCACCTAATCGCTTCCGAACTCGGCACTCCTGTGGAGGCGGTGCTCGCCGGTTTCACACACGATGAGGCGAATGCAGTCCTCGTTCCCCCTGACCGGGAGTCGAGGGTCCCGCCGAAGCAGTGGCCGCGCCAACCTATTTTTGTGTTCACACGGAATCCCCTCGGACGAATGGGCCGACGCGACCTCGGGCTGTCCGGGTGGGGACTGGTCGTCGCCGCAGCCGCGGTGATGGGCGCCGGGGGCATCTACCAGTTCGCGTGGTCGTCGATCCGCCTCCCGCTGGGCGCTCGCCTCGGCGCGCCCGAGACGTCGCTGGGCACGGTGTTCACGCTGTTCGTCGTCTTCCAGACGGTCGTCCAGTTCCCCGCCGGCTGGGTGCGGGACCGGTACGGCCCCCGACCGCCGCTGCTGGTCGCCGCCGTCTGTCTCACCGCGGGATTCCTCGGCGTCGGCTTCGCGGACACCCTCCCAGTCGCCGCGTTCGCGTACGCCGTCGGCGGCGTCGGCGCTGCCGCCTCCTACACGGTCGCGGTGAACACGCCCGTGAAGTGGTTCGAGGAGCGCCGCGGCCTCGCGACCGGCGTCGTCACGATGTCCTACGGCGGGCTGAGCTTCCTCCTGATCCCGTCCATCCGGAGCGGCGTCTCCCTGGCGTTCCAGCGAACGGTCGTCGCCCTCGGCGTCGGCACCGGCCTCGCCGCGCTCGTCGCCGCGCTCGTCCTGCACGACCCCGACCGTGAGACGACGACGACGAAATCACTGTGGACGACGAACGCGCGTGGACGTGGCGGGAGACGGTTCGCACGTGGCAGTTCTGGCTGCTGTACGTCGTGTTCGTCGTCGTCAACGGCGTCGGCCTGATGCTCATCGGGAAGGTGGTGTCGTTCGCCGCC
>NZ_WUUU01000348.1 GCF_009831555.1 Halobacterium bonnevillei
ACCGGCGTCCGCGGACTCGACATCACCGGCGGGATGGAGTCGCCCCACGACACCGTACCGTGTGTCGTGCACGACGCGACGGTCTCGCGGACGTCGTCGGCGGTCGTGCCGGGCGGCAGGCGGAACTGCACGTCGACGGTCGCCTGCACGGACTGTCCATCGTCGGCGAGGCCGCCCCGGAACGAGACGGGCTTGACGGTCACGGACTCGAAGACGGACGTCTCGCCGTCAGTCGCCGCCTCGATTGTCGGCTCCTCGCCGGGTTCCGCGCCGAAGGCGCTTGCACGCGTTCGGTCCACGCGGTGGCGTGCTGCACGGCGTTCGGGTCCGGGCGCGAGGAGTGGCCGCTGGCCGTCTCGGCGGTGTAGGTGCCGACGAGGTAGCCGCGGTAGCCCAGCGTCACGGCGTCCCATCCGGAGGGCTCGCCGTTCACGACGGCCTCGGGTTCCGCGCGGTCCGCGGCCAGGTGGCGCGCGCCCTTCGAGGTGGTCTCCTCCTCGACGACGCCGACGAACGAGGCGCCGGTCTCGACGCTCGCGGCCGCCATGGCGGCCAGCGGCCCGGTGGCGTCGACGCTCCCCCGCCCCCAGAGTTCGCCGTTCTCGACGCGGACGTCGATGTGGCCGGGGACGGTGTCGATGTGGCTCGTGAGCAGGACGCCGTCGTCGCCGGGCGCCCGGACGTTCCCGACGTCGTCGGTCCACGCGTCCCGGCCCTGGGCCTCGAAGTAGTCCTCGAGAACGCCGGCAGCCTCGGCTTCTCCACCCGAAACAGAGGGGGTCGAGACGAGGTCGACGAGGAGGTCGCGCGGCGTCATAGTTCGGCGTCGATGGCCTCGACCACGCGGTCGGCGTGCGCCTCGCCGACCGTCAGCGGCGGTAACAGGCGCAGCACGGTCCGTCCGGCGGGGAGCGCGAGAATCCCGTGGTTCAGTGCGAGCGCTTTCAGCGCACGGTTCGCCCCCCGTTTCACCTCGACGCCGACCATGAGGCCGTCGCCGCGCACGTCCCGCACGTCCAGCGGCGAGAGTTCGGACTGGAGGTAGTCGCCGACCGTCTCGGCGTTCGCCGCGAGGTCCTCGTCCTCGAGGACGTCC
>NZ_WUUU01000349.1 GCF_009831555.1 Halobacterium bonnevillei
CGGCGAGGGCGTCGGCGTCCGTCACGTCCGCGCGGACGGCGTCGAATCCCGCGTTCCGGATTGCGGACAGCCCCGCGTCCGAGCGCCGGACGCCCACCGGGTCGTGGCCGGCAGCGTCCAGCTGGCGGCCGAGTTCGATGCCGACGTACCCACACCCCAGGACGGCGACGTCCATCAGTACGGGTTCTCGCTGGCGATGTGCCGGTAGATGCGCGCGTACTCCGCGAGCGTCATCGGCTGTCGCCCCTCGATCTTCTGCTGGATCTCCTTCGGATCCAGGTCGCCGTCCAGCCCGCTGGCGAGCGCGTCGACGTCCATCACCGCGGAACTCATCTGGAGCATCAGGTTGTCCCGGACCTCCAGCAGGAGTGCCTCGGCGTCCGGCCGGTCGTCGCTCACCGCGAGCACCGCGGCCGCTTCCTCGACGGTGAACTCCGGCGACCCGCCGTCGAGCAGTTCCTCGAGTCGCGTGTCCTCGACGCCCGTTGCCTCCGCCACGGCGTCCACGCCTGCGGCCTCGACAACGCTGGCGAGTGCCGCTTCGTACTCCGCTCGCACCTCCCCGGGCGTGAGTGCCTCGGGGTCCTGGATTTCGTCGGCTAGCACGACTTCGGCTACGCGCTCGGTGTTCAAGGGGGCTACGCTTGTAGCACCCATCGGCCCGGCGGTCCAGCGCGTTCACCAGCCCGGCGACTGTTCGTCCGCGTCGCCGTCCACGTCACCGACGCCGCGCGGCCCCGCCGGAACCATCACTCCGACGGTCGCATCCACCTCGAACGAGAGGCGCTCGTTGCGGCCGACCCGCTCGGGATTGCCGTCCCCGTCGACGTCGAACGCCACTGGGTCGTCTTCACGAACGTACGCAGGGCCGTCCCCGGGACCGACCGGCGACCCGCCCGCCGCGTGCACGGTGAACTCCGCCCACGACCCCTCGACTGACACCGACCACGCGTTCGCAGTCGCGTACCAGAAGCCCCGGGACGGGCGCCAGCGGCCAGCCCCCGCCGGGACCGCGCCGACGTTACGCCGCGCGAGCCGTTTCGCCGGCGCGCTCCGCTGCCATCGCGCCGGCGTCCGAGAG
>NZ_WUUU01000350.1 GCF_009831555.1 Halobacterium bonnevillei
CGACGCCCGCGTCGACGACGGCGGCGCTGCGAGCGACGTAGTCCTCGTTGATGCCGACCGCGGCGCCGACCTGGACGCCCTCGGCCCTGACGCGTTCGACCTGCCTGGCCTGCTCGTCGGGCGTTAGGAAGCGGTGCAACACGCCGAATCCGCCGGCTCGACCGAGTTCGGCGGCCAGGTCGGCTTCCGTGACGGTGTCCATCGCCGCCGAGACCAGCGGCGTGTCCAGTTCCACGTTCGGGGTCAGCGTCGTCGACAGGTCGACCTCGCTTCGGCTGTCGACGGGCGAGCGCTTCGGGACGAGCAGCACGTCCCCGTAGCTCAGCCCGGTTCGTAGGTCGTTCATTCCCTTACCGGAGAAAACGCCGACGAGCAATAAGTATCTCGGCTCACCCGCTCGTGGCAGCGGGGCCCCAGTAGCGACGCCCCATCGACAATCGAGGGTCGCCTGAGCATTCGAGCGCCGCGGTTCGACCCGACTCGGCGCGGCCGGGGAACGCTCGAATCCGGTCAGGACCTCCGGCCGCTGCTCGCGCGGGTTACCTCCCGCTCACTCGAACAGTTACGGGGGTGTGGTTCGACTGCGCGACTATGCCGGACCCGTTCGTCATCGTCGGCGGCGACGCCGCAGGACTGAGCGCCGCGAGCAAACTGCAACGCGAGGACCCACAGCGCGAGGTGGTCGTCTTCGAGAAGGGGCAGTGGGTGTCGTACGCGCACTGCGGAATGCCGTACTACGTGAAGGGCGAGGTCGACTCGCTGTCTGACCTGTTGTCGCTGACGCCCGCGGACGTCGAAGACCGCGGTATCGACCTGCGCCGCGGCCACGAAGTCGTCGACGTGAACACGACCGAACGGACGGTCACAGTCGAGACCGACGGCACCCGGTTCACACAGCCCTACGGGGAGTTGCTGGTCGCGACCGGCGCGCACGCGGTCTCGGACCCCATCGAGGGGGCGGCGCTGTCCGGCGCGTTCACGATGCACAGCATGGACGCCGCCGCGGCGCTGCGGGCGTACCTCGCGCCACCGGGTGACGCGGACCAGGGCGCGGTGGACGTGGAGTTCGTCGACCGGTC
>NZ_WUUU01000351.1 GCF_009831555.1 Halobacterium bonnevillei
CGAGGTCGGCGCGCCGCGTCCCCGCCTGCGTGCCCAGCATGACGGCGTCCGAGCCGGTGCGTTCGCCGACCCAGCGAGCGGCACAGCGCGCCCCGTTCCCGCACATGTCCGCGGTGGAGCCGTCGGGCTGACGCAGTGTCATCACGGCGCGCGGCGGCGTGTACCGCTCCTCCAGCGCGAGAAAGAGCACGCCGTCCACGCCGATGCGGGCGCAGAGGCGCTCGGCGAACGCGCCCTGTCGGGGACGTAGTTCGCCGCGTCGACGATTGCGAAGTCGTTGCCGGTGCCGTGGTATCGCTCGTAGGGAATCATTGGTCTGGACTGTGTGCTCGGTGCGCCCCTCGCGGGCGCGGCGGGTGCGGGAACGAGTGACGTACGTCGTGTACTGGGCTCATCGTTCTGGGGTAGTGAGGTCCGAAAGCGAGTCGCGTTCGCGGGCGAGGCGGTGGTCGCCGTCCGCCACGGCGACGACCGCGGGCCGCGGCCGGGAGTTGTACTGGGATGCCATCTCGATGCCGTACGCGCCGGCGTTGCCGACGGCGAGCAGGTCGCCGCGCTCCGGGCGCGGGAGCCGCCGGTGCTCCGCGAGGACGTCCGTGCTCTCGCAGATGGGGCCGACGACGGTGACCGACCGTTCCGGACGGTCGCTGGCGTCCCGCGCGAGCGACCGAACCTCGTGGTAGGCGTCGTAGAGTGCGGGCCGGAGGAGCGTCGTCATGCCCGCGTCGACGCCTGCGAGCATCGGGCCGTCCGTCGCCTTCACTGTGTTCACGTCCGTGAGCAGGACCCCCGCGTCCGCGACGAGGAACCGGCCCGGTTCCACGACGAGGTCGGCGTCCACGTCTGCGAGTTCCTCGCGCGTCGCATCCGCGACCGCCTGAAGGTCGAGGGGGCCTGGTCCGGGTGGTAGGGCACGCCGAAGCCGCCGCCGACGTCCACGAACTCGAGGTCCGCCGGCGCCTCACGGGCGACGGCGGCGAGTCGCTCGACGACCTCGCGGTGCGCCTCGACGTCCGCGTCGTCCAGCATCCCGCTCCCCCACGTGGGGCATGAATCCCGACCACGCGAACCCGCGGGCG
>NZ_WUUU01000352.1 GCF_009831555.1 Halobacterium bonnevillei
GTTCGTCGTGGTCCTGGGCGGCCGTGTACAGGCAGGCGGGCGGCGACGCCGCTGGGGTTGCGCCCCGACAGCAGGTTGCGGTCTCGGGCTTCCGCGACGTACTCGCCGGCGGTGCGCTCGACGGCCTGCGGCAGGTCGAGTTCAGTGGCGTACCGCGGGAGGTAGTCGCGGGGGTCGATCGGGCCAGTGGGCAGGCCGAGGTCGCGGTTCATCGCATCGTAGGCCGCGGAGAGTTCCCCCTCGTCGGCGCGCGCGTCGGCTTCGACTTCCCCGAGCGTGCGGGAGAGATTGTTCGTGCGGCAGACGGCGTAGACGGACGCTGCGGCGAACCCCTCGATGGAGCGCCCGCGTAGCAAGCCCTCGTTCTGCGCGGAGTCGAACAGCGCACACGCCTGGTCGCGGACGCTGCGCGGGAGGTCGAGTTTCCCGACGAGGCGTCGGATCTCAGTGAACCCGTAGACCTGATTGCGGTCGGCCTTGGAGGGGATGGAGGCGCGCTTGTGCTGGCGGCGCATCCGGGCGAGCCGTCGGCGCTTGCGTCCTTTGACGCGCGTCGAGCGGCCGATTTCCGTCGAGAGCCCGCGGTCGTGGCGGGCGCGAGTGAGCGGAGCGCCGGTGCGCTCGGGATTCGTGTCGTCGTCGCCGAAGCTGCGCCACTCCGGCCCGCGGTCGATGCGGTCCTCGGAGACGACGAGGCCGCAGTCGGTGCAGATGCGTTCGGTCGCGCGCTGCCGGACGGCGCCCCGACACTCGGGGCAGGTCACTGACTGACTCATCACACCTGAACGTAGGTCCGGGAGCAGTATTTAAACGCGGGACGAATTGGCCGAAATCGGCCGCTTCACGCGCCAACAACGTACCGGTAACCGGTACGTTCCGCGCCCGCCGCGTGTTCAATTCTCGTCTCGATTGTCGAAATTTTAAGTGGGTGAGTGGACAATCGAGACGCATGGGGTTGACCGACATCGCCGAGGGTGTGTCAGTCACGACGCGCCAGCGGGACCGCGGGGTCGCCAGCGTCGACCGGACGGGCGAGTCGCTGGCGGACCAGCTCGCGGCCTCGACGCCGACCTCCCCGTAGCG
>NZ_WUUU01000353.1 GCF_009831555.1 Halobacterium bonnevillei
GCCACCGCGACGACGTCCTCGTCCTCGCTCAGCACGGTGACGTCCACGCCGCGGTCGACCGCCGCCGCGAGCGCGTCCCGGATCTGGGGGGTCACGTCCTCGCTCCCATAGACGGCGCGTTCCTCGGCGGACGCGAGCAGTTCGGCCCCCCGCGCGGCGACGTTCTCGGCACCGCGGACGGTCCAGATGGACTCGCTCTCCTCCGTGTCGGCGTACTCCGCCTCGACGGACTCCAGGTAGTCGAATGCGGCGTCGCTCTCCGACCGCAGCTGCCGGTAGAGGCGCTCGCGGGCCTCCTCGACGTCGACGGGCCGGTACCGTGTCGGGTTCGACTGCTCGACGTCCACGAGGCCGCGGTCCTCGAGGTCCTCCGCGGCGCCGTACACCTGGGACCGCGGCACCTCCGCGAGGTCAGCGACTTCGCTGGCGGTACCGGTGCCGAGTTTCTGGAGCGCGACGAACACCCGCGACTCGTAGGTGGAGAGGCCGAGGCGCTTGAGCGCCGCGACGGCCTCCTCGTCGTTCATTCTCCCTCCGGACGCCGGCGCGCCCACTCCTTGACGACGCGGTCGTACTCGTCGACGGTGAGGTCGCCGTCGGTCAGCGCAGCGCTGGCTTCCGCGAGGTCGTCGTCGGTCACGTCGGCCTGCGCGAACACCCGCTCGAAGATGTTGGCGACGACCTCCGCGACGCTTTCGCCGCCGACGGCGTGTTCCGTGCCGCCGTCGAGCAGGCGCCCGTCGACGCTGACCTCGGTGCCGTCGGGCGCCGTCTCCGAGACGTCGACGTCGTAGGTCACCGACGGGGCTTCGCCGTCGAGACGCCACGCGACGAACAGCGTGTCGTCGTCGAGGACCGCGTCCACGGGTTCGGGGGACGCCTCGAGGTTCGAGACGGTGCCGCCGCGAACTGTCTCGGAGAGCACGACCCGACCGTCCTGCGGCGGCACCTCGACCGTCGCAGTGACCGTCCCACCGGGCTGGACGAGGTCGCGGTCGAGCGACCGCGTCGCCTCGTCGACCGGCGCCGAGTCGGTGTTCGGCCGCCGCGCCACCGGCCGGGTTCGACGCCGC
>NZ_WUUU01000354.1 GCF_009831555.1 Halobacterium bonnevillei
GTCCGCGACGCCGTCCGCGGCCTCGACACCGTGAAGGCGTTCACCGGCGAGTCCACGGAGCGCGCCCGGGTCGCCGACGCCTCCCGCGCGTACAAGCGCTCGAAGTGGTCCGCTCACCGCCTGCGCGTCGGGTACGACGCCGCGTCGTGGCTGTTCGGCACCGTCGGCATCTGGGGGCTGTTCCTGTTGGGCGGCTACTGGGCGCTCGCGGGCCCGCCCCAGTTCTTCACTGCACAGCTCTCGGCGGGGAGCCTGTTGACGTTCCTCATCTACGCGGAGTCCTTCCTCGACCCGACGCGCCGCCTCGCCGTGAACGTCATCGACAGCGTCCAGAGCGCGCGAGCGTCGGCGCGCCGCGTCACCGACCTGCTGGCCCGCGACGCCGCCCTGGAGACCGGCGACGGCGACATCCACGTGTCCGAGGGGCGCGTCGAGTACGAGGACGTGACGTTCGCCTACGACGGCGCGGACGACGACGCGCTCGCTGGCGTGTCGTTCACAGCGGCACCGGGCGAGTTTGTGGGCGTCGTCGGGTCCACGGGCGCCGGGAAGTCCACGCTCGTGAAACTCCTGCTGCGCCTCTACGACCCCGACGCTGGAACCGTCCGCATCGACGGCCGGGACGTCGCCAACACCGACCCCGCCGGCGTCCGCGACCACGTCGGCTACGTCAGCCAGGACCCGTTCCTCTTCCCGGGCACCGTCGCGGCGAACGTGTCGCTCGGCGACAGCGACCCGGACCGCGACGCCGTCGTGGCCGCGGCGGACGCCGCGGAAGCTCACGAGTTCGTCACCGACCTGCCCGAGGGCTACGACACCGAGGTCGGGGAGCGCGGCGCGAGCCTGTCCGGCGGCCAGCGCCAGCGCCTCGCCATCGCCCGCGCGCTCTACGGCGACCCGGAGCTACTCGTGTTCGACGAAGCCACGAGCCACGTCGACACCGAAACGGAAGCGGCTATCCAGCGCAGTCTCGCGGCCGCAGCCGGTGACCGCACCGTCTTCGCCGTCGCGCATCGGCTCTCCACCGTGCGGGACGCCGACACCATCCTCGTCGTCGAC
>NZ_WUUU01000355.1 GCF_009831555.1 Halobacterium bonnevillei
CCTCGACGACGGCGCCGACTCCCGCGGCGTCACGGACGGCGACGGGTTCGTCTGGAACGCCAGCCCGGACGAACTCGCTGACGCGGACGTGCTCGGGAGCGGCGAACACGTGCCCACGCTCGCGGAGGTCGCGGCCCTCGTGCCCGCGGGCGTGGAGTTCCACGTCGAACTGAAGAATCCCGGCAGCGAGGACGCCCGCATCGGCCTCGACGGCCCGAACGTGAGCGAGTGGCGGCCGTTCGTCGAGCGCGTGCACGACGCCCTCGCGGACTGCGACGCGCCCGTCGTCTACTCGTCCTCGTTCGACGGCGCGCTGGAGGCCGCCGTCGAAGTCGCCCGGACACCCCCCGGGCGGCGCTGTGCATCGACGCGGACCGCGGGCTGACGCGCGCCAGCGAGTTCGACTGCCGCGCGCTCCACCCGTCCGTGGATGCGCTCACCGAAGACGTCGTCGAGCACGCCCACCGCGACGGCCGCCGCGTGAACGCGTGGACGGTCGCCAACTGGGAACACGCGGTGGCGGCACAGGCGGCGGGCGCAGACGGCGTCATCACGGACTATCCGGGCGTCACGGACTACCCGGACGCGACCACGCTAGCGTCCCCGTACTGACCGTAGCAGCGGCGGCGACGCTATCTCCCTGGTACTGACAGCAGTAGCGGCGGCGACGCTATCTCCCTGGTACTGACAGCAGTAGCGGCGGCGACGCCCCAGGACCCCGATACCCTATCGTCTCGGTGTCGTCGTTCGGAGCCGACGCGCGACGTCGGCTACAGGCTCCGGTAGTCGCTGGTGAGGTCAGCGGCCATCACGAAGTCGGGTTCGTCGCCGATGTCCGTGCGCGTGACGGCGACGTCGCTGACCGCTTCGACGTCCTCGGGAATCAGCACGCGCGTGCGGTCCGCGTCCACGCTCGCGGCGTCCCGGCGGACAGCAGCGAGCAGGTCCGCGGCGACCTCGCGGTTCGCCCACGCGGCGACGCCGTACTCCGCCCACGTCTGTTCGACGCCGTCCTCGTCCTCGCGCTCGTACGTGCGAGTGCGGAACG
>NZ_WUUU01000356.1 GCF_009831555.1 Halobacterium bonnevillei
CGCTGCAGTGGACGGCCGAGCACGCGGCCGCGTTCGGTGCGACCCCGAAACGATCGCCGTCGCGGGGACGAGCGCGGGCGGGAATCTCGCGGCTGCCGTCGCGCTGCGCGCCCGCGACTTCGACGGTCCCGAGATCGCCCAGCAACTCCTGTTCTACCCGATGACGGACCGCGACACGTCCCGTCCGTCGTACGCCGACCACGGCAACGGCCCGCTGCTGACGCGCGCCGACGTTGCGTGGTTCTGGGAACAGTACTGCCGGAGTCCCGTCGACGCCGCGAACCCCTACGCGAGCGTTCTCCGGGCGGCCGATCACAGCGACCTCCCACAGGCGACCGTCGTCACCGCCGGACACGACCCCCTCAGGGACGAGGGATGCGCGTACGCGGCGGCGCTCGAATCCGCCCGAGCGCCCGTCGACCACCTGCACTACCCCGGGATGGCTCACGGCTTCCTGAGTTTCGCGGCCGACGTGCCAGCGGCGGATGCCGCGCTGGACGACGTCGCGGCACGGCTGCAGTAACCGCGCTTCCCGGCCGGTATCGCCTGCAGTCGCTCGCGGGTTGCCCGCTTCGACGCGCATTTAGCGCTCGGGCGGGGAGCAGGAAGTGAATGAGTCGGTACCGCGCTGCCGGGCAGTTTCTGCTGTTGTGTGCCGTCTGGGGGACGGCGTTCATGGCGACAGACGTCGGTCTCCTCGACCTCCCGCCGGTACCGTTCGCGGCCGCGCGCTTCGACGTGGCGGCCGTCCTACTGTTCGGCGTCCTCGCCGCGACTGGCAGGCTCGACAGGCCGCGAACGCGCGACGACTACGTCTACGTCCTCGCGGGCGGCGCGTTCATTATCGGCGCCCACCACGCGTTCCTGTTCGCCGGCCAGCAGTACGTCACCGGCGCCGTCGCAGCTGTCCTCCTCGGCCTGGTGCCCGTGGTGACGCCGGCGTCACGCGACTGGTCGCGACAGACGACGACGTTCACGCGCCACACCGCAGTCGGCGTCGCCGTCCGGGTTCGTGGCGTCGTCGTCATCGCGGAACCCCGGACCC
>NZ_WUUU01000357.1 GCF_009831555.1 Halobacterium bonnevillei
CGCGGCCGTCCTCGTGCCGGTCGTCCAGCGCGAGGACGGCCGGGCGCTGGTGTTCACGAAGCGCGCCGACCACCTCGGCGAGCACCCCGGCCAGATGAGTTTCCCGGGCGGCGGCCGCGAACCGAGCGACGAGAACCTCCGGGAGACCGCGGCCCGCGAGGCCTACGAGGAGGTCGAACTCCACCGCGACGAGATCTCGTTCGTCGGGCAACTCGACGACATCCGAACGACCTCCCGGTACTCGGTGACGCCGTTCGTCGCGCGCGTCCCGGACCGCGAGTTCGTCCCCGACGAGCGCGAGGTCGAGGAGGTCGCGGTGCTGTCGATCGCCGCGCTCACGGACCCCGCGAACTACGAGGTGGAGAAACGCGTCCACCCCACCTACGGCGAGGCTATTGTCCACTTCTTCCACGTCGAAGACTACACCGTTTGGGGCGCCACCGCCCGGATTCTCGTGCAGTTCCTCGACCTCGCGGTCGGGTGGACGCCGCCGGCGCGCGAACCCGAGGTCGTCGAGATGGACCCCGAGAGCTGACGGTCTCGGTGAGCCGGGCGGAGACGGTGTCGACGAGTCGCACCGATTGGGTTCGACGAGCCATACGCTGAAGGTCGCTCGCGCCTAACTGGGAGTGATGCACGATTCGCCGTCGGTCGCCGTTCTGGGGGGAGGTATCGGGGGGCTGACTGCCGCTCACGAACTCGCGGAGCGCGGGTTCGACGTGACAGTCTACGAGGCAAACGACCGCGTCGGCGGGAAGGCCCGGAGCGTCCCGGTCGACGACAGCGACCGGCCGCTGATGGGCGAGCACGGGTTCCGGTTCTTCCCGGCGTACTACCGGAACGTCGTCGACACCATGGAGCGCATCCCCGACGGGCACGCGGGCGGCGGCAGAGCGCGCAGCGATGGCGCTCCCGGCAGTGTCGCGGACCACCTCGTACCGACCAGCGAGACGCTGCTCGCGGGCGACGACGGCACCGCCGTTCGGGCGTCCACGGAGCGACCCGAGACGCCCCGGGAGTGGCTGTCG
>NZ_WUUU01000358.1 GCF_009831555.1 Halobacterium bonnevillei
GCCGCCGCCGGCGAGCGGGACGTTTCACTCGACATAGGCGGTGTCTGGGTAGTAGCCGGCCCACGCGAACCACATGGCGTCCCATGCGAGCACGCGGTCCAGCGGCAGGCCGTCTGCCTCGTGGGCCTCGCCGTCGACGCGGTAGCCGTCGTCCGTCGAGGTCACGTCCCGCCCGTCGGGATTCGCGTAGACGAAGCCGGTCGCGAGGCTGCGGTCGGCCACGGCGACGAACGGCGTGGACGTTTCCTCGCTCTCGAGCACGCGCTCCTTCAGCAGGACGGACTTGTCGAACGCCACGGCCTCGTCGGCGGTTCTGGCGCCCAGAACCACGGACTTCGCCGCGTCGCGGTCGTCCTCGGCCAGCGGCTCGAAGAGGTAGTCGTCGGACGCGTAGTACCCGCGCTGGGGGTTGTAGCTCCCGTATGGGTCGTCGTCGTAGTCCCTGAGGTAGTCGGTGCCGGACGTGAGCAGTTGCGTGTCCGGGTGGGCGCGGCGCCACGACCCCCACGTCGTCCACACGAGGCGGAACTCCCGTAGCGTCTGTCCCTCCAGCGGCCCGTCGATGGCCGTCGCCAGCATCTGGGGCCACCGGCTGTCGGTGCTGCGGTCGTACATCACGAGGTTCGCGTTCAGGAGGCGCCCCGACACCCCGAACTCGACGTCGCCGCGCTCGAACCCCTGGACGGTCCCGGTCAGCGGGCAGTACGTGACGGCGACGGCGTCGCCCGCGAGTTCGTCGTTGACGATCTCGTGGTGGACCAGGACGTCCTGCGGGTAGGCCTTCGCCTCGCCGCCGCGCACCACGCCGAACACCGGGTCGCCGCCCGGGATTTCGGCGTCGTCGGCGTCCTTGAACTGGGGGTCGTCGATGGACGGGATGCCGTCTTTCGGCACGCCGCCGCTGACGACGTTCGACCGCAGTTCCGCGAACTCGTAGGGAATGTGCAGGCCGTCGTCGGCCGCCGGCGGCGTCGGACCGTCCACCGTCTCGACGCCGCGTCGTCGACTGCGCCCGCCG
>NZ_WUUU01000359.1 GCF_009831555.1 Halobacterium bonnevillei
CTGCTCGCCGCGCTCGGCGTCGAGACGGTCCCGGTGCGCGCGAAACCGCGGGTCGGCATCGTGTCGACGGGCGACGAACTCGTGCGCCCGGGCGGGGAGGTCAGCCACCGCGCCGGCCAGATCTACGACGTGAACAGTTACGCCGTCGCCGCCGCCGTCCGCGACGCCGGCGGGGAGCCAGTCATGTATCCGCACGCGGGCGACGACTACGACGAACTGGAGCGCGTCCTCCGGGACGCCGCGGACGACTGCGACCTCGTCCTGTCGTCCGGGTCGACGTCCGCCAGCGCCGTCGACGTCGTCTACCAGGTCGTCGAGGACCGCGGGGAACTCCTGTTGCACGGCGTCAGCGTCAAACCCGGGAAGCCGATGCTCGTCGGCGAGATGCGGGGTGCTGCCGGCGGCGACGAACCCGACGCGGCGGACGCGTCGCCGAGCGCGTACATCGGACTGCCGGGGTATCCGGTGTCCGCGCTCACCATCTTCCGGGCGTTCGTCGCGCCGAAGATTCGGGACGCGGCGGGGCTGCCGGCCCCGCGGTCCGCGACTGTCACCGGCGAGATGGCGGTCCGGGAGCGCTACGGACAGGGCCGCACCCGGCTGATGCCGGTGGGCCTCGTCGAATCAGGGGACGGCAGCACGCTCGTCTACCCGGTCGACAAGGGATCGGGCGCGACGACGAGTCTCGTCGAGGCCGACGGCATCGTCACCGTGGACGCCGACACCGAGTACCTCGAAGCGGGCGAGCAGGTGTCCGTGGAACTGTTCTCGGATGACGTCCGCCCGCCGTCCGTGCTCGTCGTCGGCGAGCGCGACCCCGGGTTCGACCGCGTGCTCGACCGACTCCCGAATCCCCGGTTCCTCGGGCTCGGGAGCCGGGAGGGCGCGCGCCGCCTCCGCGACGGCGTGCCGGACGTCGCCGTCACGACGGACGACAGCGGCGAGGCGAGGAACTCGAGTCGTGGACCCCGCCAGTGGGGGCTGGTCGTCCCCGCCGGCAACCCGCTGGCCGTC
>NZ_WUUU01000360.1 GCF_009831555.1 Halobacterium bonnevillei
CGCTCGACAACCCGTACCCGTTCGAGCGCGACGCGGCGGTCATCGCGGAACCGACGTCGCTGACGCCAGTGGTCGCCTGCGAGGGGAGTCTGATGAAGCGCCTCCACGTCCGGGGTCGGTCGTCGCACGCGGCGACCCCGTGGCGGGGGGAGTCCGCCCTCGAGTACTTCGACCGCATTCGCGAGGCGTTCGAGGCCCTCGCCACGGAACGGGAGGCGCGCGTGACCCACCCGCTGTACGGGGACTACCCGACGAAGTGGCCGGTAGTCTGTGGCACCGTCGACGCGGGGGACTGGGCGTCGACCGTCCCGGCGTCGCTGACAGCGGAGTGGCGCATCGGCGTCGCGCCCGGCGAGACCGTGGCCGAGGTCGAGGCCGAGTTCGACGACCGACTCGCGGACGTCGTCGCGGACAGCGAGTGGCTGCGCGACCACCCGCCGGACTTCGAGCGCTTCTCCGTGCAGTTCGAACCGTCCGAGGTCGACCCCGGGGAGCCGGTCGTGCGCGCGGTCCAGTCGGCGATGGAAACGCACGGGCTTGCCGACGCGGCGCCGCGGGGTGTGACCTACGGCGCTGACGCGCGCCACTACGTCGCGGCGGGGATTCCGACGGTGCTGTTCGGACCGGGGAGCATCGAGCAGGCGCACTTCCCGGACGAGACCGTCGACGCCCGGGAGGTCGAGACGGCTGTGGACGTGCTCGCGGACGCGGCTGCCGAGCTACTCGGCGGCGACGCGGAGGCCGAACGTCAGAGGTAGTCGCGGAGCGCGTCCGAGACGACGTCGTCGGGGTCGCGGTCGGAGACCGTGGCGTGCCGCCGGAGGTCCCGGTAGACGACGGACGGGAGGGTGACGGTGAGTTCGCCGGGCGTCACGCCGAGTTCCTCGAGGACGCCGGCGAGGTTGCGGCCGTCGTTGACGGCGCTGGCGGCTTCGCGGACGTCCCGGACGGTGAGGTCGTTGTCGACGACGGCCCACGCCAGCAGGTAGCGGTCGTCGCCGCGAC
>NZ_WUUU01000361.1 GCF_009831555.1 Halobacterium bonnevillei
TCGCGTGGCCGGTCTCGGCGGGCGCGTTCGACGGCGTCGTCTGCGAACGTCGCGTCGTGAATCAGGAGGTCGGCGTCGTCCGCCGCGGCGACCACGGCGTCGTGGGGCCGCGTGTCGCCCGTGTAAACGAGTTTCCGGCCGGGGCGCGGGTCGCCGACGACCTGCTCGGGGCGAACGACGGTGCCGTCCTCGAGTTCCACGGCGGTTCCCTCGTGGAGCTGGGAGAACTTCGGGCCGACGGGGACCCCGAGTTCCTCGGCTTTCTCGCGGTCGAAGCGGCCCTTGCGGTCGTGCTCGACGAGCGCGTACCCGACGGAGGTGGTGCGGTGCGCGGTGTCGAACGCGCGGATCTCGTACTCCGGGCGGTCCAGCACCGACTCGCCCGCGCTCACCTCGCTGATGCGAACCGGGAACCCGACGTCGCCGCCGATGGCGAACACGAGGTCTGCCACCTCCCGGCGGACGCCGCGGGGCACGTGAATCGTGAGCGGGTCGTCGCGGTCGTTGAAGTCCCAGGTCTGGACGAGCCCCGGGAGCCCGAACACGTGGTCGCCGTGGGCGTGCGTGACGAACACGTCGGAGACGTCGAACCCGGTGCCGTAGCGCATCATCTGGCGCTGGGTCGCCTCGCCGGCGTCGAAGAGGAACGCGTCCCCCTCCCGCCGCACGAACACCGAACTGGGGTTGCGTTCCGTTGTCGGGACGGCACCACTCGTCCCGAGGAAGGTCGCCTGCAGAGTCATGTCGGCACGTGAGCGGGCCGTGCGCAAAACCCCACCGATAGCCCGCGTGGGCCGGCGCGAACCCGGCGGACCGCCCGGTCTGTCGGGAACCCGATGGGCTGGCCAGTCAGTCCAGCGCCCAGTAGCCCCGGCCATACGTCACGAATGCCGCACGATCCAACCGTCAGCTGGGACGACGGACACGCGGCTGAGGTGGGCCACTCGCCTGCGGACGCGGCAGTGCAGGATCGACAGCCGGCGGCCGAACCGCCCCGCCAGGTCG
>NZ_WUUU01000362.1 GCF_009831555.1 Halobacterium bonnevillei
GAGGAGCGCGGGCGTCCGCGAGGTTCGGCGGCACCTGCACCGCGACCTCGTCCGGGAGGACGCTGCGCGCCATCGCCACGACCCGGCGCATCGTCTCGCGGCCCGGGGACTCGCGCTGCCAGCGCTCGTTCGGACTCACCGGCTGGACGATGACCTCCTGGACGTGGCCGTGGCGCTCGTGGAGGGCCCGGATCGCCAGCAGGCTGTCAGCGCGGTCGCCCCAGTCCTCGCCGATGCCGACGAGGATGCCCGTCGTGAACGGGACGCCGAGCTCGCCCGCGACGTCGATGGTGTGGAGGCGCTGGCCGGGATTCTTCGCGCGCGGCCCGCCGTGGGCCTGGACGTCCGCGGTCGTCTCCAGCATCACGCCCATCGACGCGTTCACGTCCGCGACGTGCGCCATCTGCTCGCGGGTCTGGTCCCCCGGGTTCGCGTGCGGCAACAGCCCCTCGTCGAGGGCGATCTCGCAGGCCCGCCGCAGGTACTCGTGGATGGAGTCGAACCCCCAGTCCGCGAGCTGGTCGTGGACCGCCGCGTAGCGGTCGTCGGGGTCGTCGCCGAACGTGAACAGCGCCTCCGTGCAGCCCGCGTCCGCGCCCCGGCGGCACGTCTCCCGGACCTCCTCGGGGCTCAGCAGGTCGGCCTCCCCCGGCACGTCGTAGTACGTGCAGTACGTGCAGGTGTACCGGCAGGCCGTCGTCAGCGGCACGAAGACGTTGCGCGCGAACGTCAGCTCCCCGGCCGGGTCGACGTCCGACGGCCGCGCCGCCAGCGCGCGCTCCCGGTCGCTGTCCCGAATCTCGACGTCGACGCCGTAGTCGTCGGCGCCCGGAATCGAACTCACGGCCGGAACTCCTCTGCGGGCTCTGCGTCTGTCTGTCCGTCGCTGTAGACGTCGAGGTTCCGGCCGATGAACGTCGCGTACCCCGCCACCACGGCCGCCGACACGACGACGAGCTCCAGGAGACTGCTGGCGTCCCCGGACAACAGCAGGACGCTGCCG